>NZRO01000023.1 GCA_002696275.1 Flavobacteriales bacterium | reverse complement strand
ATTTGCATTACAGCAGCAACATTTTTAATTACCTGCTGCACATTGATTTGGTCCATTTTTTGTTTACCTACATGTTTTGCTAATACTAGCTTAGCTAATGATAAATTGATATCTTCTTTCTTAAGTGAAGATAATGCCAACAAATTCACAAGCGCCCCCTCCAACGTTCTTATATCTCCCTGAATATTAGAGGCAACAAATTCCATGACTTCGTACGGTATCTCAAGTTGATCGTGTTCTGCTTTATTCATTAGTATTGCAATTCTGGTTTCTAAATCCGGCGGCTGAATATCTACTACCAAACCCGATTGAAATCTTGATATTAAACGCTCCTTAAAACCAGACATTTGGTTTGGATGATTATCAGATGTTAAAATAATTTGTTTGCCATTCTGATATAAATAATTAAACAAGTGAAAAAATTGTTCTTGTGTTTGCTCTTTGTCTTTAAAAAATTGGGCATCGTCTAATAATAGAATATCAACATCTCTGTATCTCTTTGAAAATTCTGAAGTTTTATTTTTTTGTATTGATGTGATAAAATCAAACATAAATCTTTCACCAGTAATATATATGAGCTTATAATTTGGTTTAGAGATACAAATTTGATTGCCAATTGCCTGCAACAAATGTGTTTTTCCTAACCCTGGAGGACTATAAATTAATAAAGGATTAAAAGGAGTTTGCCCCGGATTATCTGCAACAGATAAAGCAGCCGCTTTTGCAAATTGATTTCCTTTACCCTCAACAAAAACATTAAAATTATATCTTTCATTAAGCTGCTTGTTCCTCTTATATTGAACTGGAGCCATAACATTCTCATCAGATAGCTTTGGTATATCTTCAATATTTTTATCGCTAATCATTACACTATAATTAACTAGACGCGGATTATCTCCAACTTCTACAATAATTTCATCAATTAAATGCCTGTATTTTGATTCCAACCACTCATAATGAAATTGGTTTGGAACTTGAAGATTTACTTCTTCATCACCAATTGATACAATACTCACGCCTTTAAACCATGTCTCAAAGGCTTGGTCAGAGATTTTGTTTTTAATTTTTTCTAGGCATTGCTGCCAAAAAGTTTCTTTATCCATACTATAAACAAGTTATTAACATAAAAGGTTACTAAGTTTCACTAAAAGTTTACAACTATACAAGAAATTTGTTTAGTATTTTTTTTTATTATTCAATAATTTAATCCTATGCTAATTATTGGTCATAGAGGCGCTCCTAATCTTGCACATGAAAATACTATAGATTCATTTGAAAAAGCTTTTAAGAATAACGTTGACGGAATTGAGCTCGATGTGCAGCTTACAAAAGATAACAAATTAGCTGTTTTCCATGATTTTCACACTTTTGCATTAAATGGGCACAACCAATTAATTAAAGATATTTTATATAAAGATCTTCAAAAAATTTCTAAAAGATTTACTATACCAACACTAGATGAAGTTTTAAAATATCTACCTGCAAATAAAGAGCTGCACATCGAAATAAAATCAAACCAAATTAATAATAATATAATAGTGGATAAAGTTTTAAAAAGCGTTTCTAAAAAAAACATTAATAAAAACTGTATTATTTCTTCTTTTAATCCATTTGTTTTAAGTGCGATAAAAAAGAAAGCACCACTTCAGAAGGTTGGTTTATTATGGACAAGATCTATTGGTTGCTCGTGGTTTATCACACATTATTCTTACTATAAGGTGAAGCCATATTCTTTTCATGCAAACATAAACTACTTTAACCATGAGATTGAACATTGGGTACAAAGAAAAGGATTAAAACTTTATTTTTATACTGTCAATAATAGCAGAGAGCTAATTAAAGCAAAAGAATATCAGGCAGACGGCATATTTACAGATTACCCTAATATTGATTTAAGCTCTAAATGATCATTAATTATCAAACAATTATTTTTAATTAAGCGATTTTTTGAATAATGCCCATTGGAAAATAAAATACAATTAATATTAAGTAATTTCGAGATCTCAAAATCGTGAGAGCTGTCACCAATTATTAATATTTCATCATCATTTAAATTTATTTTATTCCTTTCCTCAATAGCGATATCAATTTTATTGTTTGCATAAATGTTTCTAATACCCGCAATCGAATCAAAATAATGGTCTATTTTATAGTGGGGGACAGTCTTATTGAGGATACTATTTTCTTGTGCTGAAAGTATTGATTGTGAGAAATTATTTCGTTTTAACCATTTTAATATATGAATTACATTTCTAAATAAATCAGGCTCTAGATTTCTTTGTTTAAAATTATTGATAAAATCACGCCCAACCCTCTCAAAACTTTCAACTTTAAAATCAAAGCCTAAGTTTTCATAATATTTTTTAACAGGAAAAGTGAAATGTTTTCTGTAATCATTAACATTTATTTTTGTTAAGTTTCTTTTGTTGAGCTCATCATTCATTAATTCTACAAACAGCCAAGCATCATCTACTAAAGTTCCATTCCAATCCCAAATCACATGCTTAATATTCTTCATCAATTTAAACTTTTTAACAGTTTAAATGTATATATGCCGCTACTATGATTGTCTTTCCAGAAAATTTGAATGGCATAATGTCCTACCAATTCTATTTTATTAATTTCATACGCTAATTTTGATTTTTTAATGCCATCACCAATATAAACGTTTCCAAAAACATCTGTTTCTCCCGCGCAATATGCACACGGACAAATATCACGTAATTTCTTAAACTCTACAAATGTATCACTTTTATCTTCCCAAAGAAATACCAAACCAGAAGGCATTATATCTATTTTTTTAATTTTATTCATGCGTTTTAATTAAATCAATTAATTTTTTATCATCTATTACTATATTGATATCAACAACATAAATTAAGTTATTATTAATGAAATTTTTATCAAATTTAACAAAGTCTTTATACGTAGTAATCAAGCCATCACAATTTATTAATTTTTCATTTATTAAAATAAGTCGTTTCTTTGTATAATGTACATGATTTTGAAATACCAATGTTTCAGCAATATTAATATTTAAATTTTTTAGAGTTTCATGAAACGATAAAGGATCACCAATACCACAACAAGACAACAATCTACAATTATCTTCTAGGACAGATATTTTTTCTTTTTTGGAATTCATATATTTATATATTGTGTAATTAGAGTTTAATTTTTTAGCGCCCAAATTTAATTTGTCTTTTCCTTTTATAATGTATTGTAAATGCGACCTTTTTAAACTTTTAATTGGTTCTCTTAAAATTCCAGCAGGAAGCAACTGGTACATTTTTTTTGGTCTTTTCATATTTAAAAGCACAATATCTATTGTCTTGTTTATGTATCGTGATTGAAATCCATCATCTAAAACAATAAAGTCTACATTCTTTAGCTGATTAGCATATAAAACTGCCCTGCTCTTATTATGATCAACAATCATATCAATTCCATTAAGTTTAGCTAAAATATGCACAGGCTCATCACCAATTTCGTTTGCGCTAAACTTTTGATATGAATTCTTATTAATATAAACTGATTTTTTGTTTTTGCGGTTATATCCTCGTGTTATTACCAACGGGTTTAGTTGTCTATCTAAAAGTAATTTACAAATAGAAATTACAAAAGGTGTTTTACCGGTCCCTCCAACTTCAATATTACCAACAGATATAATTGGAATGTTACTTTTTGTTATATTGAGTATTTTTTTTGTATAAAGGTAATTTCTAAAACCAACAATACATTCAAAAAATAAGCTAATTGGCACCAATATTAATTTTTTAATCATTTTTACTTTTTTGTGTAGCTTCAAGTTCATTATTAATCATGAATTTTGAAACTGATTCATCTAGATTAGGCTGATATTCATATATTGGTGAAATATTTATAGTTATTTTTCCAAATGGTTTTGGTAAATAAAACTTATCCCAGGTATTAAAAACCCACTTTTTTGTACTGTCTCCCGAAACTGAAATTATCTGAGCATTATATTGTTTTGCAATTTCTAACGACTTTTTTTTTGCAACATGCCGGGGCCCCTTAGGGCCATCATTTGTTATACAAATAATTGCGTTTTTATCATTTTTGAGAATTTGGTGCATTTTTTCAATTACATTATGAGATTGCTGATTGCTAGAGCCTTTGATTATTTGAACACCCCATTTAGATAGAATCTTACCTAATGTATCACCATCTTTATGTGGGCTTGCTAAAGCCCACACCTCCATTTTTTGCATAATAACATAAAAGATTGGAAATAGCATTCTTCCATGCCACACACAAAGTAAAATTGGCCTATTTTGACTGAGCGCTTCATTCATATATTCTTTTCCATAAATTTTATATTTATTCAATTTATACAAAAGAGACAAAAAAACATATCCAATGAAAACAATGATTTTTTGTTTCATATTAATTACTCATTATAAAAGATGCTGCTTTTTTGGTTGCACCACTTAAGCCAATTTTTTTATTAATTAAATTTAAATCAGACATAATTTCTTTTTTATATTTTTCATTCATTAAAATTTTTTCTATTTCCTTTTTGATATTATTGATAGTAGCTTTTTCTTGTAAAAATTCTTTAAAAACCATTTTATTTGCGATTATGTTTACCATGCTTGCAAACTTTACTTTTACTAAAAATTTAGTCATCCACCATGATAAAACATTCATTTTATAAACAACGGCAGCAGGTGTTCTCATAATAGCAGATTGTAAAGTAGCTGTACCTGATGCTATAATTGCTGCATTTGCAATTTCTAGCGCTTTTAAAGGATTATCTCTAACTAATATAATATTATTATTAATTTTGTGATTAATTTTTACGTTTTTATTTAATCCAATTAAAATTTGAAGCTTTGGAACTGATTTTTTTAATTCATTAGCGACATCAATAAATAGTTTTAAATGTTTATTTATTTCCTGTTTTCTGCTGCCAGGAAACAAAGTTAAAATAGGATTTGAAACATCTAAATTATATTGATTTATAAATTCATTTAATTTATCTTTTTGCCAAATATCTAAAAATGGATGGCCAACATAATGAACTTCATAATTTCGTTTTTGATACCACATTTTTTCAAATTCAAAAATAACAATCATATGATCAATAAACTTCTTAATTTTATTAAGCCTTTTTTCTTTCCATGCCCATATCTGCGGGCTTATGTAATAAAAGATTTTAGATCTAGAAAAAGATTTAATTTTTGGTGCCAATCTAAGATTTAAACCAGGATAATCAATTAAAATTATTTTATCAGGATTTTCTTTTTTAATTATTTCTAAAATCTTTTTTTCAAGATTTAAAAAGAAAAATATATTTTTAATTACCTCAAAAAATCCCATAATAGAAATTTGATTTAATGGCACAATTGATTGGAGACCTTGTCTAGACATTAAATTTCCACCAACACCAATGAATGTCACATTATTTGAGCGCTCTTTAATGTTTTTCATTAATAGGGCACCATATTCATCACCAGACGGCTCGCCAGATAAGATAAAAATTTTCATTAGCTTAATTTTTGTTTAATAATATGATTAATTTTTTTTGCAACTTCCAGTGCTTTTATTGCATTTTTTGCATTATTTTTATCCAAGTTATTACTAACTATAGAATCATGAAAATGAAGCAACTCTTCTTTTAAGGCATCATAGTTTTTAACATTTAAAGAAATATTTTTAAAAACTAATTCTTTGCCTTTCTTTGGTATAACTTCATATTCTTTGACTTTTTTTGCAAGCAGATCAACTGTAGTATATTTTCTTTTTTCAAAAATCCTTAATTTTCTCATTTCTTTGTTTGAAATTCTACTTGCCGTTAAGTTTGTTACAGCTCCATTTTCAAAAATTAATTTAACGTTAGCTAAATCAATATTATCTGATATAACACTAATACCATCAGCAATAATTTTTTTTATATTTGAATTAATTAACAATAACATTAAATCTATATCATGAATCATTAGATCTAGCACAACAGATATATCCATACTTCTTTTATTTATTTTTGTTAATCTATGACATTCAACAAATAATGGTGAGCATGAGCGCTTTACATATGCCTTGAATGCAGGATTAAACCTTTCAATATGACCAACATGAATTACTCGTTTTTTAAGTGTGGCCTGATTTAATAATTGGTTTGCCTCATCAACAGAATCTGTAATTGGTTTTTCAATAAATATATGCACATTATGTTTTAGTGCCATCATTGCTACAGAATAGTGATATTTTGTTGGCGTAACTATACTTACAGCATCAATTGATTCGAGCAGCCCTTCAATATTTTTAAAATTTTTTATATTATATTGATTTGCAAATTCCGAAGCCTGTATTCTGTCTATATCATGAACACCAATCAGATCAACACAATCTAGATCAAACAGGTGTTTAACATGAAATTTTCCTAAATAACCAACCCCTATAACTCCAAATTTAATTTTTTTATTCAATTAATTTCTCACTTGCTTATTAATTTTCATATTTACAAATTACAATATAATCACAATATAAAGTATTATGAAAATTGATTTAAACAAAATAGTTGGTTTTAGTATAATAGTCTTTGGCTATGCTTTATTTTTTATAAACTTTTCTTGTAATGTAGCTATTTCAAGTATGGCAATTATAGCTATGATTCTATTTTGGGTTATTTGGAATAAATTTTTGAATTCTTTTATTTTAAATGATTTTATTAATTTAATTTTTATATCAGGTTTAATTATTTCTATATCTATTCTATCTGTATATGGAATTGAGCCAATAGGCACAAGAAATGGTACTTTAATTAGATTTCATAATAATCAAATTGCTTTTGCTATGCTGATATTTTTAGTTTCATTATTACCCTTGCTTCTTATCAACGCAAAACTAAAAATACCTAATAAACAATTTAATTTTAATTTAAAACCTATTATCCCTTACAAAAAACCTGTAAATAAAAAAGATAAAAGTCAGTATATTATTGATGATGATAATTGGGAAATTATATCTGAACAAGATGCAGTTTCAGGCAAATATTACATCGACTAATTTAGTTTTGTTAACAATGTGAAAGGAGGTAATCAATTGGATACGACGTATTTAAGTAATGGTTACAGCCTTGGAGTTATTTTATAGCATATTATTAGCTGTACCATAGTAACTTAAATCAAGGTTTAGATGGCTCTACATCTAAATGAAGAAGGGCTGCTTTATAGCAGCCCTTTTATTTTAATATTAATTTTAAAAAGAGCTATAATGTATCAGTTTTGGGTATCATATATTTAATGATATGGTCAGCTTATTGAAAAAAGGGCGCGCTATAGATTGCCGTATACAAAAAAGATAAAATTTTTATGAGCATATAAGCTCATATTTTTCATACTACCTATTTTTTTTAATGCCCAAGTAAAAGAAATAAATTATAAAAAACGGTGATATCATTCGCATTAACCATTTTAACTCATAAACAAAATGCTCCCAATTTCCTGTAAGCATTAAGTATATAAACAAAAAACTAGTTATAAAAAATAAAATGATTGTAATGTAAATTAATTTTTTATTCATTTAATACCAGATATAATTAGAGTTCCTGCCCACTCTCCTTTAGATTCAACCTGATTTGATTTTATGTCTTTAAAGCCGGCCTGTTTAAAAAGATTGTTCCATTCATTAGAAGAAAGAGTAGTAATTTCTAAATTGAACTTTTCTGACCAATCTAAAGACTCAGTATTTTCTGAATAATGATCAATACCAATAATCAGCATTCCATTTTCATTGATTATATTGGTATAAATATTTTTAATGATATCTAAAGGGCTTTTAAAATAATATAAGGTTTCCATAGAAAAAACAACGTCATAATGCAATTTGTTGTCCCACCCTTCGATATTTTCATTGAAATAAGTACCGTTCTTATCTAATTTTTTTGCTTTTTTAATCATATTAGGCGCCCCATCAATCCCATGAGCCATAGAACACAAAGAATGTTCTTTAAATTTTCTTACTACCCAACCGTTGCCACAACCTAAATCAAGTAATGAGTATTTCTTATTATGTTTTTGGTAATAATTAAATATTTCTCTAGTCATATGCTTTACTGATGCGTAATGCCCTTTTTCCATGCCTTCATCTTTGTTTAGTATGGCCCATTCGTCAAAAGTAAGTATATTTTTATTCATAGTATGCTTTCAGCTTTCTTTTAAAATTTATTTTGTATAATCCAAAATTTAGCAATTTATATTTATATTTTGATTTAATTAATTTACACGCAATGCCAAATTTTATATTATTTTTTGATAATTGTAAATTAGAATAATTGTATCTATAATTTAAAAGCGCTTCAT
>NZRO01000022.1 GCA_002696275.1 Flavobacteriales bacterium | reverse complement strand
TTGACAGACAATTAACTGATATCGAAGACGATTTTAGAACAATAGTAAATTTACTTACTGATCAGATTGAGTTTGCGAATGTTATTGTTTTAAATAAAGTAGATTTAGTAAAAAAAGATGATATAGGGGTTTTACGTTCTGCAATAAAAAAATTAAACCCTTCGGCAAGAATTATCGAATCTAGTTTTTGCAAAATAGACTCCAAAGACATTTTAAATACAGGATTGTTTAATTTTGAAGAAGCTGAACAAAGTGCAGGATGGATAGAAGAATTAAATAAAGCTGAACATACACCAGAGACAGATGAATATGGAATCAGTTCATTTGTATTTAGAAGTAATAAACCTTTTGACCCTCAAAGATTTTGGGATTATATTCAAAATAAATTTCCAGTAACTATTATTAGAAGTAAAGGTTTGTTTTGGTTAGCTTCTAGACCTGGCCAAGCAATTTCATGGAGTCAGGCAGGTGGTTCTTTAAAAGCTGATAGTGCTGGTGTATGGTGGTCCAGCATGCCATATGAAAAGAGAATACAATATGCAGCTTTTGTTGACAATCAAAAGTATATAGAATCTAACTGGGATAAATTTTATGGAGACAGAAAAAATGAACTGGTATTTATAGGACAAGAAATGGATGAAGAATTAATTAGAAAAGAGTTAGCTGATTGTCTATCTACAGAAAAAGAAATAGAGCATAAAGATTGGAAAGAAGGGTATAACGATTTATGGCCAGTTCAAAGAGTTTATCCCCTAGAATAAAAATAAAAAATAATAAACCCACTTTAAAGTGGGTTTATTTTTAGTGGAACTGGTGGGTTTCGAACCCACGTCCTAACAAGGAATTAAAAAGATTTCTACATGTTTATCTGATTTTAGTTTTCGAAAAAAGGTAGGGAAAAAGCAACCAATCCTAATTCTTATCTTCTAAATTTTCACTAACCTACAGAAGAAATAGATTAATTATCCTGAAATTAATGATGCCTCAATAGTTAAAGGAATCAGGAGATCCTTATACAGAGACAAAAGCATACGTAATTATATCAATTATGCAGCTAAAGCGTAATTATTTTCGCCAATTAAAAAAGTTGAATCTTGATTTTTACGAGCCAAAAAACAATGCTCGACATGCTTACTATTTAACGCATCTTGCAGTCAAATCCAAGTCAGTCCCAATATGTAAAAGATCTTTAGCAAAAATAAGAAATAATTTAGTTTGTTTTGATCTAATAATTATTTTTGTAAAAATTTGAAATACGGATGAAAATAGGAATATTAAGAGAAGAGAAGTATCCACCAGATAAAAGAGTAGTTTTTACTCCAAATCAATGTAAATGGATTATTGAAAATACAAATATAGCTTTGTTTGTACAATCTAGTAATATTCGTTGTTTTTCAGATGAATTATATAAAAAGGAAGGTGTTAAAATTGTTGAAGATCTTTCTGAATGTGATATTCTTATAGGAGTCAAAGAAGTTCCACATAGTTTACTTGTTTCTTCTAAAATGTATTTTTTCTTTTCTCATACAATTAAGAAGCAGCCTTACAATAGGTCGTTGTTGCAAAAAATGGTAAAACTTAATATACAGATGGTAGATTATGAACTACTAAAAGATAGTTATAATAAACGATTATTAGGATTTGGAAGATATGCAGGAATTGTAGGTGCGTATAATGGACTTTTGGCTTATGGGATAAAATCTGGTCAATATAATTTGAAAGCTGCGAAATTATGTGATGGGAGAGAAGAGGTTGAATCTGAATTATTGAAACTAAGGTTGAAAAAAGAAAAGATTTTACTTACTGGAAATGGACGAGTGGCAAGAGGAGCTCTTGAAATTTTAAACTTATCTAAAATAAAAGAGGTTTCAAAATATGATTTCTTAAATAAAGAATTTGATGAAGCAGTTTTTTGTAGAATTGACACACTCGATTATAATGAGAGGATAGATGGAGGAAATTCTGAAAAATATGATTTTTATACAAATCCTGAACAATATAAATCTTCTTTTATGAAATATGCTAGAGTAACTGATTTGTTTATTTCAGGTCATTTTTACTCTAGCGGATCTCCATATCTATATACAAGAGAAGATGTTAGATCAAACGATTTTAATATTAAAGTAGTTGCAGACATCTCTTGCGATATTGATGGTCCAGTCGCTTCTACAATAAGATCTTCAACAATAGAAAATCCTATTTATGGATATAATCCTTTAACAGAAATTGAGGACGACTATTTAAAGGATGGAATAGTTGCGGTAATGGCAGTAGATAATTTGCCTTGTGAATTACCTAAAGATTCTTCTGAGGATTTTGGAAGAGAGTTTATCGATAAGATATTACCAAGTATAATAGGAGAGGATAATGAGAATATAATAAATAAGGCTACAATTTGTAAAAATGGAGATTTGACCCCACAGTTTGAGTATTTAAGAGATTACTTAAACGGAAACTAGCAATTTTTTAAATTTTCTATTGTTTTTATAGGGTTTTCAGATTTAAACACAAAACTTCCTGCTACCAAGGCGTCTGCTCCGGAGTAGATTAGTTTGGAAGCATTGTTACTATTTACTCCTCCATCTACCTCTATAATGAAATTAGATCTGCTTTCTTCTCTCATTTTTTTTAGATTTTCAATTTTTTTATATGTGTTTTCAATAAATGATTGCCCTCCAAAACCTGGATTTACAGACATGATTAATACCAAGTCAACATCAAACAAAATATCTTTAAGCAAATCAATAGAAGTGTGAGGGTTAACAGCGACTCCTGCTTTCATTCCATTTGTTTTTATATTCTGTAAAGTTCTGTGAAGATGAGTACAAGCTTCATAATGAACTGTTAAAATATCAGCCCCTAAATTCTTAAATGTTTCAATATATCTATCAGGGTCTACAATCATCAGGTGGACATCAAGTGTTTTAGTAGCTATTTTATTTATAGCGCTTATAACAGGCATTCCATAAGAAATGTTAGGGACAAATACTCCATCCATAATATCTAGGTGAAACCAATCCGCTTTACTATTGTTTACTACTTCGCAATCTCTTTGCAGGTTTCCAAAATCTGCCGCTAAAATTGATGGTGCTATAATTATACTCATCGATATTTAATTTTTTTGACAAATTTAAAAATAAAAAAAAGAGGAAAGTTGTTCCTCTTTTAAATTTTTATCCTAAATATGTTTTAAGAATTTTACTTCTGGTAGTGTGTTTGAGTCTTCTTACAGCTTTTTCTTTAATTTGTCTTACTCTTTCCCTTGTTAAGTCAAATTTTTCTCCAATTTCTTCTAAAGTCATCGCGTGACCACCACTTAAACCAAAGTATGAAGAAAGAACATCAGCCTCTCTTGGGGTTAACGTGTCAAGAGCTCTTCTAATTTCTTTTCTTAAGGATTCTAACATTAAATCTTGATCAGGACTAGGGCTTTCATCAGATTTCAATACATCATACATAGTACTGTCTTCACCTTCAACAAGAGGATTATCCATTGATACATGTCTACCTGTATTTTTTAAAGATTCTTGTACTTCTGTAATTGATAAATCTGTAAGTTCAGCAATTTCTTCGGCTGTAGGTGGTCTTTCAAATTCTTGTTCTAACTTAGCGTATGCTTTATTAATCTTGTTGATAGAACCTATCTTATTTAATGGTAGTCTTACAATCCTAGATTGTTCTGCTAATGCTTGTAAAATTGATTGACGAATCCACCAAACAGCATATGAGATAAATTTAAATCCTCTTGTCTCGTCAAATCTTTGTGCTGCTTTTATCAGTCCTAGGTTCCCTTCATTAATCAAATCTGGGAGAGAAAGTCCTTGATTTTGATATTGTTTTGACACTGAAACTACAAATCGTAAGTTAGCTTGTGTAAGTTTTTCTAAAGCAACTTTATCTCCTGATTTAATTCTTTGTGCTAATTCTACCTCTTCTTCGGGTGTGATTAGATCTACTTTAGCGATTTCTTGTAGATATTTGTCTAGGGAAGGAGTCTCTCTATTTGTTACTTGTTTTGTGATTTTAAGTTGCCTCATGTAATTTTATTTTTATTTATAATTCCTCGACTTATACGATAATATTCTAAGAAAGGTTACACTTATTTCAAATTATTTTTTTTCAGGTTTCGGTAATAGTACCTTTCTAGATAATTTTAATTTACCAGACTTTGAATCAATTGAGATTAACTTAACATCAATTTCTTGTCCTTCCTTTAAAACATCTTCTACATTTTCTATTCTTTTCCAATCAATTTCAGAAACATGTAATAATCCATCTACATTGGGTGCGATGCCTACGAATGCACCATATGGCATAATTGATTTTACCTTTCCTGTATAAATTTCGCCTTCTTCAGGAACAAATGCTATAGATTTTATTTTAGAAACTGCCAAATTTATTCCTTCTTGGTTTGTACCTAGAATTTCAACTCTTCCTAATTCATCTACTTCTTCTATCGATATAGTAGTTTCTGTTTTTGCTTGAAGTTCTTGAATAACTTTTCCTCCTGGACCAATTACTCCACCAATTGTTGATTTAGGAATTTCAAGAATGATAATCTTAGGAGTTTGTGGTTTCAACTCTTTTCTAGGTGTGTCTATTACTTCTGTCATCTTTTTTAAGATATGTAATCTACCATCTCTTGCTTGATTAAGAGCTTGTTCTAATATATCGTAGGAGAGTCCTTCAACTTTAATATCCATCTGACATGCCGTAATACCATCAGAAGTACCTGTAACTTTAAAATCCATATCTCCTAAATGATCTTCATCTCCCAAAATGTCAGAAAGTACTGCATAGTTGTTTGAATCTTTTTCGTCCGATATTAACCCCATTGCAATACCTGATACAGGCTTATCAATTTTCACACCTGCGTCCATAAGCGCAAGTGTTCCTGCGCAAACTGTAGCCATAGATGAAGATCCATTTGATTCTAAAATATCAGATACAATTCTTACCGTATATGGATTATCTGAGGGAATCATTTTCTTTAAGGCTCTTTGGGCTAAATTACCATGACCAATTTCTCTTCTAGAGGTTCCTCTTAATGGACGAGCTTCACCTGTGGAAAACGGAGGAAAGTTATAGTGTAAATAGAATTTTTCATGTCCTTGAAATGTAACCCCGTCTAATCTATTAACATCTTGTAAAGTTCCTAGGGTAGCGGTAGTTAATGATTGTGTTTCTCCTCTAGTAAACACAGCAGAACCATGAGGAGATGATAAATAATCTACTTCACACCAAATTGGTCTAATTTCAGTTGTTTTTCTACCATCCAATCTTTTACCTTCATTTAATACTAGTGATCTTACGGCTTCTTTTTCTACATTATGGTAGTAAACATTTATAAGGTTACTGTCATAATTTTCTATCTCTTCCTCAGATAAGTTTGCTATCCATTCTTCTTTTACTGCTTTAAATTTTGTTGATCTTTCATCTTTCCCAAGTCCTTCTGCTGCAACTGCATATACCTTGTCGTAAGTATCGTTTTTAATTCTTACTTTTAATTCTTCATCATGTGTTTCATGACAATACTCTCTTTTTGGGGTTGAAGAAGATATTTCCGATGCTAATTCAATTTGTACTGCACATTGAACTTTAATTGCTTCATGAGCTACTTTAATTGCTTCGATCATTTCTCCTTCGGAAACTTCATTCATTTCTCCTTCAACCATTGCTACACTGTCGGCAGATGCTCCAACCATCAAGTCGATATCTGCTTCTTCCATTTGCGCAGGAGAGGGGTTTATTATAAACTCATCATTTAATCGGATAACTCTTACCTCTGAAATTGGTCCGTTAAATGGAATGTCTGAAATAGCGATCGCAGTAGAAGCTGCGAGTGCAGCTAAACTATCTGGAGAAACTTCAGGGTCGTGTGAATTTAATGATATCATTATTTGAACTTCTGCGTGATAATCCCCAGGAAACATTGGTCTTAAAATTCTATCTACTAACCTCATTACCAATATTTCTTGATCTGTAGGTCTTGCTTCTCTTTTTAAGAATCCTCCTGGAAATCTTCCGTCCGCAGCAAATTTTTCTCTATAATCAACGGTTAATGGTAAAAAATCAACTCCATCTCTAGCTTCTTTACTAGATACTACAGTTGCTAACATATGAGTTTTACCCATTCTTATTTCTACCGAACCGTGAGCTTGCCTTGCTAGTTTACCTGTAGAAATAGTAATTTCTCTACCATCTTTTAAGGTAATTTTTTTTGTAATTTCTTTATTCATTTTTTTTCTGTTTTGCCTCTTTGTTGTTTATAAAATAAAAAAGGCAATTTTGGTAATTGCCTTTTTTAATGTGATTTAAATAGTAAATTATCTTCTTAATTTTAAGTCCTTTACTAGTTTTCTGTAAGCTACTACATCTTTTCTTTTTAAGTAATCTAGTAATTTTCTTCTCCTACCAACCATTAACTGTAAAGATCTTTGAGTTCCATAATCTTTTCTGTTGTTTTTTAAATGTGCTGTTAGATGTTTAATTCTTTCTGTAAATAAAGCTACTTGACTGTAAACAGATCCAGAATCTTCTTTTCCAGCACCGTATTTTGTAAATAACTTTTCTTTTTGTTGTGTGTCTAAATTCATATTGTTTTTCTCCTCTGTTTTAGGTTTGCAAATATAGTAATTGTTTTTAAAAAACAACAATTATTATATATTTAAATTATGAGGAGTATATTCGGATTAATTGAGATAGTTTTTCCTTCATATTTTTTCGATCTACAATTAAATCTAAGAATCCGTGTTCCTGAACAAATTCTGCAGTTTGAAATCCTTCAGGAAGATCTTTCCCTATTGTTTCTTTTACAACTCTTGGTCCAGCGAACCCAATTAAAGCATTAGGTTCTCCTATATTTAAATCTCCAAGCATTGCAAAGGAAGCAGTAATTCCTCCAGTTGTCGGATCGGTTAATACAGAGAAATAAGGTACTCCTTCTTCTCCAAGTTGAGCTAATTTAGCAGATGTTTTAGCTAATTGCATTAATGAAAATGAGGCTTCCATCATTCTAGCTCCTCCAGATTTAGAAATAATGATTAATGGAGTTTTTGTTTTTCTCGCATGTTCAATTGCTCTTGCAATCTTTTCTCCCACAACTGAACCCATTGACCCTCCAATAAAATTAAAGTTAAAACACGCAATTACAGCATCTTGTTTGTTGATTTTTCCATAGGCGGTTGTTACAGCATCTGTTAAACCTGTTTTTTTCTCTATAGATTTCAACCTTTCTGTATATTTTTTTCTGTCTTCAAACTTTAAAGGGTCTTTTGATCTCATATTTGGATCTAGTTCAGTAAATTTATTTTTATCAAATAGAATTTCAAAATATTCCTTTGAATTTATTCTGTGATGATGATTGCAATTATTACATACATAATACTGTAGTTGGTGCTGTTCTGAAGTTATAATTGTCTTACATTTAGGGCATTTGTACCACAATCCTTCAGGAATCTCTTTTTTCTGATTAGTTTCTGTTGTAACTCCTTTCTTTATTCTTTTAAACCATCCCATATCTAACTATTTCTATTTATGTTATTTAATTCTTCAAAAGATCTTGTTAACCTTTCAATAAAAGTTAGTTCTCCTGCTCTAATATATTTTCTAGGATCATAATATTTTTTGTTTGGTAAATCTTCACCTTCTGGATTTCCAATCTGCGATTGTACATATTCGTTGTATTGTGCAAAATAATCTCTAGCGCCTATTGTGAATCCCCATTGAAGATCTGTATCAATATTCATCTTTATTACTCCATATCCAATAGCTTCTTTTATTTCTTCTGGTGAAGATCCTGATCCTCCATGGAATACAAAATTAACTGGTTGTTTTTTTGTGTTGAATTTTTTCTCAATGAAATCCTGAGAATTTTTAAGAATAATAGGCGTTAACTGAACATTTCCTGGCTTATAAACACCATGAACATTTCCAAAAGCTGCTGCAATTGTAAATTGATCTGATATCCTCATTAACTCTTCATATGCATAAGCAACCTCTTTTGGTTGAGTATATAGTTTGCTGCTATCAACATCAGTATTGTCTACTCCATCTTCTTCACCACCTGTAATTCCTAATTCAATCTCAAGACTCATTCCTATTTTACTCATTCTCTTTAGATATTCCTTACATAATTCAATGTTTTCTTCAATAGGTTCCTCAGATAAATCTATCATATGAGAGCTATATAATGGTTTCCCATGTATTTCGTAGAACTCTTCTCCTGCTTCTAATAATCCGTCAATCCATGGTAGTAGTTTTTTTGCACAGTGATCAGTATGTAAGATGGCCGTAACTCCATAAAGTTCCGCCATTGAATGAACATGCATAGCTCCAGAAATTCCACCTGCAATTGCTGCTTGATGATCAACATTAGACAATCCTTTTCCTGCAAAAAATTGACACCCCCCATTTGAGAATTGTACGATTACTGGAGAGTTGACTTTTGCAGCAGTTTCCAAAACAGCATTTACTGTAGATGTGTTACTTACATTTACTGCTGGTAATGCATAATTATTATATTTAGCATCTGAGAAAACGACTCCAATTTCTTTTCCAGAAATAACCCCTAATTCAAATTTTGACATTTTATTTTTTATTTATTTTTAGATTAACAAAATTAGAAACATTGTTAGTATTTTAGCAATAATTTTGAATAAATTTAAAAACTCAATAAATTTAAGAAAGTGATTAGTAGGAATCAGATAAAATTCGTAAAATCTTTACAGCAAAAAAAATATAGAATTTTAAATAAATCATTTGTAGTAGAGTCTACAAAAAATGTATTGGAAATATTATCTTCTTCTTATGATATATCATATATATTTGCTACATCTTCATGGATAAATTCTAACAAAATCTCTTCAACTTTAGAGATTAATGAGGTTACTAAAAATGATCTAAAGAGAATAAGTGGACAAAAAACTGCATCAGAAGTATTAGCAGTTGTTAAAATGCCTGAATTTCAAAAAATTTTTGATTTTTCTGGTGTTAATATTGCATTAGATAATATTAAGGATCCAGGAAATTTTGGTACAATTATTAGGATATGTGATTGGTTTGGAATTAAAAATATATATTGTTCTAAAAATTCTGTGGACTTATATAACCCTAAGGTAGTTCAATCTACAATGGGTTCAATTTCAAGAGTAAATGTTTTTTATACTGATTTAACTCAGATGATTAATTCACTAGATGATAGTGTCATGGTATATGCTTCTGTAATGAATGGTCATGAAATTCAAGATTGTAAATTATCAGAGAACTCACTAATAGTATTTGGGAATGAATCTCATGGAATTTCTCAAGAGGTTTTAAATTTAACTAATGAAAAAATAACTATTATAAAAAAAGGAAATGCAGAATCTTTAAATGTTTCGGTTTCTGTAGGAATTATTTTAAATAAATTTTGTAATTAGAATTTTCCTTTAAAAGGTTTGTCCCATCTTCTACATTCATGTGCGCACTCAGTACATCTATATCGTTTAAAATCATATAATTGAAAGGTTATGTAGTTTATTAAATAATCTAATTTGTTTCTTCTAATCCTTTCTAATGGTTTTTCAAGTTCACAAGGACAACAATTATTATAATTTTTATTCTCTTTTTTCTTCCAAAAGTTTAGATTTTTTAAAAGAATTAAAATTAATACATATGAAATTAATGCTAAAGAAATAAAAAGAAAAATATCCATTTTATTAATTTTTAATTAAAATTCGAGTTACAAATCTATAAAAAAACATTAAAAAATGAAAAAAAAGTGATTATTTTGAGTAAATTCAAGTAATTTATGTTATTTTACTCAAAAGTAAAAGACAACATCCATCCATTTGTATATAAGTTTTTAATGGATGAAGTATAAACAGTTTGATCTTTGTCTAATAAATTCAAAATTCCTGTTGAAATTTTAATTTGTGGAGAGAATTTAAAAAACTCCAGATAAAAATCCATTCCAAATCCTATTTCTCCCATAAGATCGTTTGGATTAAGTTTTATGATTATCTCATCTTCCTCAATAATGTCTTTTTGAGACGCTATATCTAAACTGTACTTGATACCAAATAGAACATAGGATCTGAAATTATTATATCTTTCAGATTTATATTTTATATAAAAAGGAAAATCTAATAAAGTAGATTCTACTTTTTTCTTTTCTGTAACGATATTATTTAAACTGTCAGCAAATGAATAAATTAGATGTCTTTCTCCAAAAACTAAAGCGGGTACAAATCTGAAGTCGGTATATCTTCCTAATCTGAAGTTAGAAACTATTCCTAAATTAAATCCTTTCTGATTATTCGAATGTAAAACATATAAACTATCTTGATACATTACTTCAGGATTGTATTTTATATTAAAGTCTAATGAATTAATTCCTAATGTGAATCCAAAATGCATTTTTTTGAAGTCGTATCTAGGAAGATTCTTAGGCATAGGTTGTAGTTGTGCACTTGCCATATTGACAAATAAAATACTGATAATTATATGTAAACTATATTTATTCATTTCAGAACCAAAAACGATTCTTTCATTCTTTTATTGCAACATATAAATCTACTATACCAAAACTTAATGGAATATGTTTACAGTTCTTAAATCCAACATTTTCTAAATGCTGTATAAAATCTTTTCCACTAGGAAATATCTCAACCGAATTTGGTAAGTAGGTATAAGCTCTATTATCTTTTGAAATTAATTTGCCAATAATCGGTAAAATTTTATGAAAATAGATTTTGTAAATCTGTTTTATTGGAAAAGTTTTTGGTTTAGATGGTTCCAAAATAGTAACTATTCCATTTTTATTTAGTACTCTGTACATCTCAGAGAGTCCTTGTTCCAAGTTTTCAAAATTTCTTACCCCAAATCCTGCAGTAATAGCATCAAAACTATTTTCTGAGAATGGAATATTTTCAGAATCTGCAATTTGTAGCTCGATTTTATCTTCAAGACCTCTTTTTTTTATTTTCTTTTTACCAACATTTATCATTCCTTCTGAAATATCTATTCCAATAATCTTTGATTTTTTTACTTTGGAAGCAGAAATAGCAAAATCTGCTGTTCCTGTGGCTACATCCAATATAGTTTTAGGATTATTAGAAAGTTGTTTTATCGCTTTTCTTCTCCAATAATAGTCCATCCCAAAAGACAAGGAGTGGTTGAGGAAATCATAATTAGAAGCGATGTTATCAAACATTTTTTCTATTTGTTTCTTTTTAGAGTCGCTAGTACTATAGGGTGTAATTTTGCTCAAATTATAAAGTTTAAATTATTTGTAATGCTTCCGAGATTAATTCTTCTTTGTCAATTGGTACAACTCCTACTTTTTGACAAACAATTCCTCCAGCAAGGCATGAGATCTTTGAAATATATTCAAAAGATACTGATTCAGATAATAGGAGAGAAGCTACAGAAATAACAGTGTCTCCTGCACCGGACACATCTATTACAGGACCACCATACGCTTGCGTATGAACAAATCCTTCATCAGAATTAATACAAATTCCATCTGAAGAAAGAGTTAGTAAAATTCCTTTTGCATTTAATTCCTTTTTAAGTTTGAATGTGACATTTTCTAATTCAGAATCTATTTTTTCGTTAAAATCTATTTCCATTCCTTCTTTAATTTCTTTGAGGTTTGGTTTAAAGATATCACAATTTTTATATTCTAAGAAATTATCTTTTTTAGGATCGACAATTATAGGAATACCTCTTTTATTAGCTTCCGAAATTAACTCATTTATAATCTTTTTGGTTAGTACCCCTTTATTGTAATCTTGTAAAATAAGAACCTCACAACTATCCATAATCTCTAAAACATTTTGCAGGAATTCATCTTCAATTCGTAGAGGTTTTGTGTCTTCTTCATCAATACGTAATTGATGTTTTCCTTCAGATATCACTCGTGTTTTTACTGTAGTTTTTCTTTCATCTGAAAAAAATAGACCAATTTCAGAAAGATTAGATTCTTTCATTAGTTGTTGGAATCTACCTCCATTTAAATCTTTTCCTAATACGCTACAAAGAATAGGTTCTGCTCCTAATCCTTTAATGTTTAAGGCACAGTTTGCAGCTCCTCCTAATCTTACTTCATGTTTTTCTATATCAACAACAGGAACATCTGCTTCAGGAGACATTCTGTTGATAGATCCCCACATATATGCGTCAATCATAGAATCACCTACTAAAAGGACTTTTTTACCATTAAAGGAATTAAATATTTTATTTAACTCATCACAGGTCATTTTAATTTAGATAGTTGATTTTTAATTCTACCGATTGCTTCTAATAAATTTTCTTCAGAAGCTGCATAAGAAATTCTAACACACTCTGGATTTCCGAAAGGAGTTCCTGCAACTAAGGCTACATAACAAGTATTTAAAAGATACATACATAAGTCATCTGAACTATTAATAGTTATTTTTCCATCTGCTTTTCCAAAATAATAACTAACATCAGGAAATAGATAAAATGCACCTTGAGGAATGTTACAATTAATTCCTTTTATTTCTTTTAATTTTTCTAATACTAGGTTTCTTCTTTTTAGGAAAATATCTTTCATAAACATTACTTCAGAAGGATCTGCACTAACTGCAGTTTCTGTAGCTTTTTGAGAAATTGCACAAGTACCAGAAGTAATTTGTCCTTGAATTTTACTGCAAGCTTTTGCAATCCATAGTGGAGCTCCAATAAAACCAACTCTCCAACCTGTCATGGCAAATCCTTTAGAAACACCATTCACTGTTATTACCCTGTCTTTTAAGTGAGGAATACTTCCAATACTAAAGTGTATATTAGTAAAGTTAATGTGTTCATATATCTCATCTGAAATAATGAAGATGTTTGGGTATTTTTCTAGCATTTTTGCAATATCTGTTAGTTCTTCTTTTGTGTAAACGGAACCCGAAGGGTTACATGGTGAAGAGAACATCAATATTTTCGTTTTATCTGTTATTTTTTCTTCAATTTGAGATGCTGACACTTTAAAATCTTTATTTACTGAAGAAGAAATTTGTACTGGAGTTCCCTCTGCTAGATTTACAATATCAGCATAACTTACCCAGTAGGGTGCAGGAAGAAGAACTTCATCTCCAGGATTTAATAAAGACAAGCAAACATTAGCCAAAGATTGTTTTGCTCCTGTGGAAACTACAATTTGTTCAGGACGAAAATCCAATCCGTTATCTCTTTTAAATTTATAAGATATTGCTTTTCGCAATTCTAATAGACCAGGTACAGGAGTATAATGAGAAAAGTTATCGTCAACCGCTTTTTTAGCTGCTTGTTTTATAAAATCTGGAGTGTCGAAATCAGGCTCTCCTAAACTTAGTGCTATTACATCTTTTCCTTCTGCTTTTAATTCTCTACTCATTCTGGCCATTGCTAGAGTTGCTGATTCTGATAATCTATTTAGCCTGTCTGAAACTTTTGTCATTTTATTTTTTTGATTTTCAGTGGCCAAATATACTTATTTTTTATGTAGAATAGTGTATTATTTATTTTGCTAAATTTTTGTAGATTTGAAAAATTAATTTTAAATCTTTATCATGAAAAAAATAGTAGTTTTAATTTTCTTATCTAGTTTATCATTTCTTTCCTTATCCCAGAAAGTATATTCTGTGGAGTATGCTAGCCAGGCAGATGTGAAAGTTTTTGTTTCAGATTACGAAAGTAGAGCAGATTTATGTGTATATAAAGTAGATTATAGTACTCAAGCAGGGAAAAATGATGGTAATTGGTATTTTGTAGATTATGCTAGTCAAGCGGATAAAAAAATATATTTTACCGAATATGCTAGTCAAGCTGACATACTTATTTACTTTGTAGACTACAAGAATCAAGCAAAATGGAAAAAGAAAGAAAAAATGCACTTGTTTTATTGAATTTCTTCTAAAATCTGAGATATAGTTTTTCCTTTTAGTAATTGTCTCTCAAGTATATTTAATAGATCTTTAGATAAGGATTTGTATTTTTTTTTCCCTAGCTCCTCTTTTATCGTATTGTGCATCCAATAAATATCTTGTCTTTTTCTATTTTCTATTTTCCAGTTTGATGAACTCATTTGCTTATTAAAACTACTAATCGTTTCCCAAATTTCTGAAATTCCAGTATTTTCATTCGAGGAACAAACAGAAACTTTTGGTGTCCATCCATTTTCCATTGCAGGAAATAAATGTAATGCTCTTTGGTATTCTTTCTTTGCATTTATGGCTTTGTGCAGGTTATTTCCTTCTGCTTTAGTTATTACTAACATGTCCGCATTCTCCATAATTCCTCTTTTAATTCCTTGTAATTCATCCCCTGCACCCGCTAACATTAGAAGTAAAAAGAAATCACAAATATTACCTACGGTAGTTTCCGACTGTCCAACGCCAACAGTTTCTACCAAGATAATGTCAAATCCTGCTGCTTCACAAAGTACAATTATATCCTTTGTTTTACTTGCTATACCTCCTAAGTTTCCTGCTGAAGGAGAGGGACGAATAAACGCATTTTCATCTACTGATAGTTGATGCATTCTACTTTTATCTCCCAAAATACTTCCTTGTGTTTTTTCAGAGGTTGGATCAATAGCAAGAACCGCTACTTTGTGCCCTTTATTAGTGAGTAGTTTTCCTAAGACTTCAATAAAACTACTTTTTCCTACTCCAGGAACACCAGTAATTCCCACTCTTAAGGAATTTCTACTGTGTGATAAACAATTTTGTAAAAGATTTTTTGCTATTTTACTGTCTGAATCCAAAGAACTTTCTAATAATGTAATTCCCTTAGCAAGAGCGACTTTATTCCCATTCAGTATTTCTCTAAATAATTCCATTTATTTTACTGCTATTACTGATATTTCTATGTTTGTATCCATTGGTAATACCGAAACTTCCACAGCTTCTCTGGCTGGAGGATTGTTATTAAAATAAGAAGCATAAACCTGATTTATATCCGTATATTGATTCATGTTTCTAATAAAGATAGAAGATTTTACAACATTGCTAAAATCCATATTAGCAGCTTTTAATACATTAGATATATTCTTCATTACTTGATGTGTTTCCTCAGTAATGTTATGTGTTATTAATCTACCTGTATCAGGTTCTATTGCAATTTGTCCAGAACAATAAAGAGTATTTCCCGCTAAAATAGCTTGGCTATAAGGTCCAATCGCATTTGGTGCCTTTTCTGTTGTTATTACTTTTTTAATCATATTATTAATAGTTTCTTGCTCCAAATATAGTACTTCCTATTCTAATCATGTTACTTCCACAATCTATCGCTATTTTATAATCTCCACTCATTCCCATAGATAAGGTGTTTAAGAAACAGTGCTTACTAAATATATTATAGAGAAAATCAAATTCTTCTTTTATTTGATTGATGTTATTTGTGAAACTTGCCATTCCCATTAACCCCTTAATATTTACATTTTTAAATTGTTCTTTTCTTAAGAGAATTTGATTTGATTCATTTTCTGACATGCCAAATTTTGTATTCTCTGTTGAAATATGTATTTGTAACAAACAATCTATAATTCTGTTATTTTGTTGTGCTCTTTTGTCAATTTCTTTCAAAAGTTTCTCGGAATCTACAGCATGTATCAAATCGATAAAAGGAGCAATATATTTTACTTTATTTGATTGTAGATGACCGATCATATGCCATTTTATATCTTTTGGAAGTATCTCATATTTTTCAACAATTTCTTGAACTTTGTTTTCTCCAAAAATTCTATGTCCAGAATCATAAGCCTCTTTTATTTTAAGATGAGTTTGAGTTTTAGATACAGCAACTAATTCCACTTCAATTGGTAGTTCTTTCTTAATTTTCTGAATATTTTCAGAAACACTCATTTGCTTTCCAATTTATAAATTGTTAATCCTGATCGTAGTTTTGGTTCAATATAAGTGCTTTTAGGTGGCATTATCTCATTATTGTCTGATACCTTTTTTAAAGATTCAATATCTATAGGTTTTAAAATAAAGGCAATATCATACTCTCCAGAATCCACTTTTTTTTTCATAACAGATAATGGAATAGTCCCATCATAAAAACTAATATTCTTATCAGTTTTTTCATCTTTAATTCCTAAAATTGGAGCTAGGATATACTTTGATAAAATAGAGGGGTCTAAACTTTCAGCAGTACTTTGATAATTTCTTTTTTTAGCCACTAAGGAATACCATTTTCCAGAAAGATACATAGAAATCTCATACTTAACTATTGGAGAATAAAAATTTTCATTTTTTTCAGAAATATTATAATTTTCTTTAATTTTATCTATTAGTTCTTTATTCGAAATAGAATTAGTTTTCCTAACTAATCTGTTATAATTTAAAATATTTAAATTACTTTCGGCGATTAAGTAACTCATAAAGAAGTTAAAATTATCTTCTGGATTATAATTAGGATTTTCCTCTCTTATATTTTTACATAATAATGAGGAGGAAGCAGATCTATGATGTCCGTCTGCAATATAAATATTTTTTATTTTTTCAAATTCTTTAGTAATTGTATTTATACTTTCTTTATCTGTTATATTCCAAAATTTATGAAGAACTTTATTAGTTGTAGTAAACTCGTATTCAGCTCTTTCTTCAATTTTTTCCTGAATTATCGAATTTATATTTGTATTATCCTGATATGTAAGTAAAACAGGTTCTGCGTTAAAAGCAGTTGTTTGTAGGTAATCCTTAAACATCTCCTTTCTTTTTGTTAGAGTTTGTTCATGAATTTTTATATTTCCATTTTTATAATCATCTATAGATGTGGCGGCAATTATTCCAGTATAAATTCTGTTTTCTTTTGTCTGTTGATAAATGTATAAACTATCCGATTTATCTTGAAAAAAAATTCCCTCATTAATGAACTTCTGAAATTTTTTTTTAACTAACTTAAATTTTTCTACTCCAGTAGATTTAACTAAGTTTTTATAATCAGGATTAATAATATGTAAAAAGGTAAAAGGATTATTATCCAATTTTTCCTTTAAGGTTTCATCAGAGTAACTTAAATATGATCTTGAGGCAACAAGATTAGCTTTATCTCTTGTTGGTCGGACAGCCTTAAATGATCGAATAATAGCCATTTTAATTTTTGAAATAGGTAATTATTTTCTCAGCTAGTTCTAATCCTATTCTTTCCTGAGCTTCTTGAGTTGCTGCTCCGATATGAGGGCTAAGAGAAATGCTATTATGCATCAGTAAATGAATGCTTGGTTTTGGTTCATTTTCAAATACATCAAGACCAGCATATTCTAATTTACCTTTGTCTAGTGCAAACATTAACGCATCTTCATCAATTAGTCCTCCTCTAGATGTATTTATAATTCCTACTCCTGTTTTCATTTGTCCAATCTCTTCTGCTCCGATTATTGCTTTATCTTCAGTTTTAGGAATATGTAGAGTTACAAAATCAGAATTTTTTAAAACTTCTACAAGACTTGTAGTTTCAATAGTGAATGTCTTCTTCTCTCCATTATAGAAGTTTAAAGTAATATTTGCCTCTTTTGTAAATTTATCATGAGCAATAACATTCATTCCTAAACCTATGGCTAATTTTGCTACCGCTTGACCAATTCTACCAAAACCAATAATTCCTATGGTTTTTCCACCAAGTTCTTTTCCTCCTGAGTAAGCTTTTTTTAATTCTTTAAAATTACTTTCTCCTTCTAGAGGCATTTGTCTGTTCGACTCATATAAATATCTTACCATACCGAATAAATGAGAAAAAACTAATTCTGCAACAGAATCAGAGGATGCTGCGGGTGTATTATATACTTCTATTCCTTTTTCTTTAGCATATTCAACATCAATATTATCCATTCCTACACCTCCTCTTCCTATAATCTTAAGATTTGGACAAGCTTCTATTACATCTTTTCTAACAGTTGTTGCAGATCTAACAAGTAGTACCTCATAATTTTCAGAATTAATAATGGAAATTAAATCTTCTTGATTTACTTTTTCTGTTACAACTTTAAATCCTTTTTCCTCTAAGGTTTCAATGCCTAATTTAGAGATTCCATCATTTGCTAATATTTTAATCATCTTTAATTATTTTCTAGATTTTTCATTATATTTATTAAAACTTCAATACTTTCTATTGGAAGAGCATTGTAAATAGAAGCTCTATATCCACCCACAGATCTATGTCCTTTTAGGCCACTAATTCCTTCTTCTTCACATAAAACATCAAATTTATCTTCTAGATTAGAATCCTTTAAAACAAAGGTTATATTCATATTTGATCTATCTTCCTTATTTGCAATTCCTTCAAATAAAGGGTTTCTATCTATTTCAGAATAAAGCATTTTTGCTTTTCTTTCATTAATTTTTTCAATCCATTCTACTCCACCGTGATCTTTTAACCATTGAAGAGTAAGCATAGAAACATATACAGCAAATACTGGAGGAGTATTAAACATGCTATCTTTCGATATGTGTGTTTGATAGTCTAACATAGTAGGTATCTTTCTTCCTGTTTTACCAAGAATTTTGTCCTTAACAATTACTAGAGTTGTACCTGCTGGTCCCATGTTTTTTTGTGCTCCAGCATATATTAAGTCAAATTTGTTCATATCAATTTTTCTGCTGAAAATGTCAGAACTCATATCACAAACCATTAAAGATGGAACCTTAGGAAAGTGTTTAATTTGTGTTCCAAAAATAGTATTATTAGAAGTGCAGTGAAAATAATCAATATCTTCTGGAATTGAATAGCCTTTTGGAATGTAATTGTAATTTTTATCAGAAGAATCTCCAACTATATTTACTTCACCAAAGTTTCTTGCTTCTATAATTGCTTTTTTTGCCCATGTACCTGTGTTTAAATAAGCAGATTTACCTTCATTTTCTTTCATTAGATTGATAGGAACCATAAGAAATTCTAAGCTCGCACCTCCCTGTAAAAATAAAATAGAATATCCTGAGGGTACTTCTAGAAGTTCTTTTACTAAATTTCGGGCTTTTTTCATTACATTTACAAAAGGCTGGCTTCTGTGAGAAATTTCAATTAAAGATAAGTTGTCATTATTGAAATTAATAATCGCTTTAGAAGCTTTTTTCAATACATCTTGTGGTAAGATGCACGGTCCTGCACTAAAATTATGTTTTTTGGTCATTTATGATTTTGTTGAAATGATTTATTATTCTTTTACTCTTTCTAAATAAGATCCTTTAACAGTATCAATTTTAATTTTATCACCTTCATTTATAAACAACGGAACTTGAATATCAGCTCCTGTTTCTGTTTTAGCGGGTTTAAAAGTGTTTGTTGCGGTATTACCTTTTATCCCTGGTTCTGTATGGGATATCTTTAAAACTACATGAGATGGTACTTGTGCAGAAAGTGGCATTCCTTTATCTGCGTGAAATAATACTTCTACATTTTCTCCTTCTTTTAGGAATTGAACATATTCTATAAAATCCTTTTGCATTATGATTTGTTCGTAATCATCAATATTCATTAAGTGATAGTCATTCTCCTCTGAATATAGAAATTGGTATTTTCTATTTTCTACTCTAATTACATCTATTTTAACTCCGGATGTAAATGTGTTTTCTAATAACCTTCCTGTATTTAGATTCCTAATTTTAGTCCTAACAAATGCAGGTCCTTTTCCTGGCTTTACATGTAAAAAAGATTCAATTTTCCAAGGTTCACCATTGTGATTAAAACATAATCCATTTCTGAAATCTGCAGTTGTCGCCATAATATTTAATTTTGTTTATATCCTTTCATAATTCCTCTACCAGAGTTTTGTACAAATGATATAATTTCATCTCTTTCTGGAGAGGACCTTAACTCAGCTTCAAGTTTTGTAACTGCTTGAGTGTTATTGTTGTTTTTTTGAAATAAAATCCTATAAATATCTTGAATTTCGGTAATTTTTTCTTCAGCAAATCCGCGTCTCCTTAACCCTATGGAATTTACACCAATATATGATAAAGGTTCTCTTGCTGCCTTTACATAAGGAGGTACATCTTTTCTAACTAAGGCACCTCCAGAGATCATAGAATGCTTTCCAATAGAAACAAACTGATGGATTGAGGAGTTACCTCCTAAAATTGCGTAATCTCCAATTTTAACATGTCCTCCTAAGGCTACACCATTTACAATAACACAGTTTTTTCCAATAATACAATCATGAGCCACATGAGAATATGCCATAATTAAACAGTTTTCTCCAACAATAGTTTTTCCTGTAAAAGTAGTTCCTCTATTTATAGTTGCACATTCTCTAATAGTAGTGTTTTTTCCAATTTCAACTATAGAATCTTCACCCTTAAATTTTAAGTCCTGAGGTATTGCTGAAATAACTGCACCTGGGAAAATTCTACAATTTTCCCCTATTCTAGCTCCCTCCATTATCGTTACATTTGACCCAATCCATGTGCCCTTTCCAATTACAACATTATTTTCTATTGTTACAAAAGGTTCGATAACTACTGATTTATCAATTTTAGCACCTGGATGGACATATGATAGTGGTTGATGCATAAATTATTTTTTTGCTATTTGAGCTAATAAATCTGCTTCTACAACTATTTTTCCATCTACGAATCCTTTACCGTGCATATGACATAATCCTCTTCTAATAGGTGATATTAATTCTAATTTAAAGATAATTGTATCTCCAGGAAGAACTTTTTGTTTAAACTTTGCATTATCTATTTTCATAAAATAAGTCAGATAATTTTCTGGATCAACCACAGTGTTTAAAATAAGGACTCCACCTGCCTGAGCCATAGTTTCTAACTGTAAAACACCAGGCATTACAGGAGCTCCTGGAAAATGTCCTCTAAAATAATCCTCATCTTCTTTTACATATTTAACTCCTACAATAAAATCATCTCCTAAGTCCCTTATCTCATCAATAAATAAGAAAGGAGCTCTGTGTGGTAATATTTCCTTTATTTGTTCCTTATTGTAAAAAGGTTTTTCATTAAAATCAACTAAAGGTGCTGTTACTTTCATATCTTTAAGTATTAAATCTCTTATTTTTTTTGCAAAGTTTGTATTATGTGTATGACCGGGTTTATTCGCAATAACCTTTCCTTTTAAAGGAAAGCCAATTAAAGCTAAATCTCCAATTACATCTAATAACTTGTGTCTTGCAGCTTCATTTTTATGTCTTAATTCTAAATTATTTAAAATTCCTGATTTAGTTATTTGAATTTCATTCTTTTTAAAAACTTTAGCAAAATTACTAAGTTTTCTGTTATCTATTTTGTTTTCTACTATAACAATTGCATTATTTATATCACCTCCTTTAATTAGATTTTTTTCTAACAGTAATTCTAACTCATGTAAAAAACAAAATGTTCTAGAAGATGCTATCTCGATATTAAAGTTCTTTAAAGAAGAAAGGGTTGCTTTCTGGATTCCTAAAGTAGAAGAATTATAATCAATAGTAACATCAATATTATATTCATCATCTGGTAAAACAATAATTTCTGTTCCACTTTCTTCATCTATATAATAGATTTCCTTTTCAATATTGTATGTATATCTGTAAGATCTTTGTTCAACTATTCCTACATGAGCTATTTTTTCAGAGAACTCTTTAGCGCTACCATCCGAGATTGGAACCTCTTCGTTGTCAATTAGAATGTCAACATTATCAATATTATTACCAACAATAGCTGCTAGGATATGTTCAACAGTTTTTACAAAAACACAATTTTGTTTAAGATTGGTACTTCTGTCTGTGGAGTATACATTTTCAACAATTGCTTTAACTCTAGCGTTGTCTTTATCTGTCCTTACAAAAACAATACCATTGTTTTCTTTTGCTGGAGTAAGAGTCATTTGAGTAAGTAATCCTGTATGAATCCCTTTTCCTGAAAAGTGAATTGTATCTTTTATTGTTTTTTGTTTTTGCATTATTGTAACAAAGACTTTTCTATTTTTCTTAGGGTATCGTACATTTTTGGTAATCTTTTAAATATAATGTAAGACCTTAAAAATTCTTTTTGACTAAAAGCGTAAGGCCCCTGAATTGTTTCTCCGTCTTTTACATTAGATCCAACACCTGTATGTCCAGCTACTCGTACATTGTTGCCTACTGTTAAATGTCCAGCAATTCCTGATGAACCTCCAATCATACAATTGTCTCCTATTTTTGTGCTCCCTGCAATTCCGACAAGCCCTGCTATTACAGTGTTTTCTCCAACAACAACATTGTGACCAATCTGAATTTGATTATCTAATTTTGCTCCTTTCTTAATCAAAGTTGACCCTAAGGTAGCTCTATCTATTGTAGTGTTTGCTCCTATTTCTACAAATTCTTTTGTAACAACATTCCCTATTTGTTGAATTTTATTGTAATTCCCTTCTATATTGGGAGCGAAACCAAATCCATCCGCACCAATAATTACTCCAGAATGAATAATATTATCATTGCCAATAATACAAGAGTTATGTATCTTAACTCCTGAAAAAATTGTGGTTCTAGAGCCAATAGATACATTGTTACCAATAAAAGAATGAGGGAAAACAAAAGTATTATCTCCAATAATTACATTTTCTCCAATAAAAACAAATGGACCGATGTAACAATTCTCCCCAATTTTTGCTGAATTAGAAATATCAGATTTCTCGGAAATTCCTGTGTTAGGAAATGTCATTTTATTATATAATTCTAATAACTTGGAAAAAGCAATGTAGGCATCTTTTACTCGAATGAGAGTACAATCTACTTTTTTTTCAAGTATTAGATTTTTATTTACTATTACTACTGAAGCTTTAGTTGTGTAAAGATGTGGAGTATATTTTGAGTTTGATAAAAAACAAAGATCACCCTCTTTTCCTTCTTCAATTTTTGCAACAGAAGAAACTATTTTACAAGTGTCCCCTTCAATAGTCCCATTGAGCATTTTAGCAATTTCTTCAGATGTGTATTTCATATTGCAAACTTAATAAATTCTTTTACTAGTTTGTTAAGTTTGGATAGCAAAGGAAATATTTGTTTACGGTTTTGTTGAGAGCTTCAATATTAAACTGGTCAGAAGCTTCAGTTATATACTTAATTTCTCCGTTCTTCATAAGAATGTTAATTTGAGATTTACTATGATGATATGCGTTATTACTTACCTTGTCAGTAAATACTAAGTAATCTACTTCATGATTATTCAGTTTAAAATGTTTTTTTGTTTTGTTTTTTACTATTTGAATATCCTCTAAAGTAAAAGGAAAGTTCTGAATTAGAATCTTCAGAGGTTCTCTATTGATAATCCTTTTACATAGAGACGATAATACAAAGTCAGAATTATTTTTCCATTCTTTAATACAGGAATAAATATCATGATCATCTAATTCTGAAAATGATTCCAGTAAGGTTTTAGTATTTAATAGATCATTTAATTTGTAATCATTTTCTAAAAATTTTTTTAATGGATCGCTAGCGTACAAGTTTATTCCACCTTTTATTAATTCTTTTGCTCTTTGTAAAATTTTTATAAGTGTATGTTCTACTGATAATACAGTTTTATGTAAATATACTTGCCAATACATTAGTCTTCTAGCAATTAAGAATTTCTCAATAGAATAAATTCCTTTTTCTTCAATTACTAATTCATCATTAACAACATCTAACATATTTATAATTCTTTCTATTCCAATGTTACCCTCCGCAACTCCAGTAAAGAAACTATCTCTTTTAAGATAATCTAATCGGTCCATGTCGATCTGTGAGGAAACTAATTGATGTAAGAATTTTTTAGAGTGTTTATTATTGAATATTTGTATAGCTAAATCTAGTTTACCATTAAACTGTTCATTTAATCTATTCATAAATAAATTTGATAAATTTTCATGAGAAATATTATTAACTATACTATGTTCTAATGCGTGAGAAAAGGGGCCGTGACCTATATCATGTAATAAAATTGTTATTTTTAATGCTTCTGATTCCGCATCCGTGATCTCATTTCCTTTGTTTCTTAATTGATCTATTGCTTTTTCCATTAAAAACATACACCCCAGTGCGTGATGAAATCTAGTGTGGTATGCACCAGGATACACTAAATATGAGAGTCCTAGTTGAGAAATTCTTCTTAGTCTTTGAAAAAATGGATGTTCTATTAACTTAAAAATTATTCCTCTTTCTATGGTAATAAAACCATAAATTGGATCGTTAATAATTTTAATCTTTTTTGTTTTATTCATTATAGGGCAAATAACGGATTATTTTTTGATTTTTGTAAAACTAAATTAATAAAAGATGATATCAATACTTTGGGTAGATGATGAAATAGAATTATTAAAACCTCATATTATTTATTTGGAAGCGAAAGGATACAAAATTACTCCTGTTAATAGTGGTAATGAAGCTCTTGAATTATTAGATGAAAGTTTATTTCAGTTAGTGTTTTTAGATGAAAACATGCCTGGACTTTCAGGTCTTGAAACTCTTAATCTTATTAAGAAAAAAAGACCAAATATTCCAATTGTTATGATAACTAAAAATGAAGAAGAGAGTATTATGGAAGAGGCAATCGGATCAAAAATATCAGATTATTTAATTAAACCTGTAAATCCAAGCCAGATTTTACTTTCTATAAAAAAGAATATTGAAACGAGTAGATTAATAGAGGAAAAGGCTACTAGAGATTATCAAACAGAATTTAGAAATATCACTATGAGTCTATCTTCTAATTTAGACAAACATGAATGGAAAGAAATTTATAAAAAATTAACTTATTGGGAGCTTGAGCTTGGTCAAGCGGGGGATAGAAGTGTTGAGGATATTATTTCCATGCAGAAAATAGAAGCAAATAAACAATTTTTCAAGTTTATAAAAAATAATTATAAAGATTGGATAAATGGAAAGGACGCTCCATTGTTTTCTCATAATATAGTTCGAAAGAAGGTTCTACCATTAATGCAAGAAAGGATACCAACTTACTTAATTGTTATTGATAATTTAAGATATGATCAATGGAAAATAATTGAACCTACTATTGTACAAGATTTTGATCTTGTAAAAGATGAAATGTACTACAGTATTTTACCAACCGCAACACAATATTCTAGAAACTCCATTTTTGCTGGTTTGTTACCTTCTGAAATTGAGAAAAGATATCCAGAGAAATGGAAAAATGATGAAGATGAGGGAGGAAAAAATATGTTTGAGGAAGATTTCTTCATTGATCAGTTACAAAGGTTAGGAAAAGGAGATTCAAAACATTCTTATACAAAGATTACAAACATTGATTTTGGAAGAAAAGTAGTAAATAGGATTCCAAATATGAAGTCTAATGATATAAATGTAATAGTTTATAATTTTGTTGACATGCTTTCTCATGCCAGAACTGACATGAAAGTTATAAAGGAACTCGCAGATGATGATGCGGCATACCGTTCTTTAACTTCCTCTTGGTACGACCATTCTCCATTAAGAGATATAATGAAGCAAATAGCTAAACAAGATGCAAATATTGTTATTACTACTGATCATGGTACTATAAATGTAAATAAACCCTCAAAGATAATTGGAGATAGAAAGGTAAATTCTAATCTTAGATATAAACAAGGAAAGAATTTAGATTTTAAACAAAGTGATGTGTATGTAATAAACCGACCCGAAGATTGTTTTTTACCTAAACAAAATGTGAGTTCAAAATATATCTTTGCGAAAGAAGATATGTATTTTGTATATCAAAACAATTATAATCAGTTTGTAAAAATGTATAAAAATACTTATCAACACGGAGGTATTTCCTTAGAAGAGATGTTAATTCCTGTAGTAATCTTAAAATCTAAAAGAAATTAATGAAAATTGTTGTAAATTGCATTTCAGATTTAAATGAGCTTTCAAAAATAATACTAAACATCAGAAAAGATAGGAATATCATTTGTTTTTATGGGGAAATGGGGGCTGGGAAAACAACTTTAATAAAAGTTATTTGTAAGGATTTAGGTGTAGAAGATAATGTGAGTAGCCCTACTTTTTCTATTATAAACGAGTATGTTTCCTCAGAAGGGGAGTCCATTTATCATTTTGATTTTTACAGATTAAAAGATGAAGAGGAGGCTTTAGATATGGGTTGTGAGGAGTTTTTTTACAAGAATAGTTTATGTTTTATCGAATGGCCGGAGAAGATTCCGTCTCTTATACCTGAAGAAGTATTGAAAGTAAAAATTACAAAAGAGAAAGAAACTAGAATAATAGAAATTTTATAAATTATGAAAAAAGAGAATGTTTATGGAAGTTTTGGTATTTTAACTAAGGAAGAGATGTTAGAAGTAAAACAAGACTTTAAAAAGTTGAAAATAGGTATTCCCAAAGAGACATCATTCCAAGAAAATAGAATTTCGTTGACACCTGATGCAGTATCCTTGTTAGTCCACAATGGTCATAATATTATATTAGAAAGTTCTGCAGGTGAAGGTTCTAATTTTTGTGATAAGGAGTATTCCGATGCGGGAGCGGAAATAGTTTTTAGTAAAGAAGAGGTTTATCAATCGGATATAGTAGTAAAAATTGAACCTCCAACTGATTCGGAAATAAAGCTACTTAAAAGAGACCAACAACTTATATCAGCTATTCAATTAGAAACAAGAGAAAAGAAATATTTTCAATCTTTATTGAATAAAAATGTCACTTCTATAGCTATAGAACATATAAGAGATGAAGAAGGAAAACTTCCGCTTTTAAGAAGTATGAGTGAGATTGCGGGTACTTCTTCTTTGTTAATTGCTTCTGAGTACTTAAGTAATGTAAATAATGGAAAGGGTTTAATCCTGGGTGGTATTACAGGGGTCTCACCTACGGATGTAGTAATTATTGGTGCAGGAACAGTAGGGGAATATGCTTGTAAAACGGCAATAGGTTTGGGAGCGAATGTTAGGGTTTTTGACACTTCACTTTCTAGATTAAAAAGGCTCGAATATATTTCAAACAGAAATATAAGTACTTCTTTAATAGTGCCAAAAATATTAAGAAAAGCATTGAGGAGGGCGGATGTTGTAGTAGGAGCTTTACGATCTGGAGATGGTAGAACACCTTGTGTGGTAAGTGAGGAAATGATAGAGGATATGAAAGAGGGTTCAGTGATAATTGATGTGAGTATAGATTCTGGTGGATGTTTTGAAACTTCTGAGGTAACATCTCATAAAAATCCAGTTTTTACAAAGCATGGAGTAATTCATTATTGTGTGCCAAATATAGCTTCGAGAGTGGCTCGTACTTCATCTTATTCAATTTGTAATGTTATTTCTCCTATCCTTATAAAAATTGGAGAAGAGGGAGGAATAAAGAACTTGATTAAAAAAGATGAGGGAATTAGAAGTAGTATTTATACATTTAAAAGTATGATGACAAATAAAACATTAAGTAAAATGTTTGAGTTTCCGTACAAGGATTTAGATTTAATTATTACTGCATTATAAATTATGTTTAGAAGATTGAAGTTTTTTTCAGCTGGAGCATTGATTAGTATTTTGTTATTGACTATTGGTCCAGAAAATAGACTTCAGAACACCTTCAATGCTTATTTAGATTATTTTAATCCAGAGAAGAGAGTTGTTTCTCAGCTAAGTATTTCAGACTCAATTGTACTGCCTACTGAAATTTCTGAGGAGGATTTTAATAATATATTGAAAGGGGCTTGGGTAAATAATAAATTGTCGGATAAAGATTCCTATCCTCAAAAGTTCGTGTTAGATAATTTGGTTGCAGGGGAAAATGTTAGGCTTACAGTTCAATTATTTGATAAGGAGGAAAAAAAAGATTCCCTTGCGAATCTTAAAAGATATACTAAGTCAGAAATTATTTCTTTAGAAAAAGGAGTTGAACTATCTAAAAGATCTTACAATAGTTATTTTTCTTTAATAGGAATGTTTTTATTGATTATGGTTCCAGTATCTTTATTGACAAGAAAAATGATACTTAAAAGAAGTTTGCAGGAAGATTAATATACTCAAATACCAAATTATTAACACTTAATAGCCGTGTGTTTTATAGATTTTTTTAGTATAACAAATTAATAGTATTCTATTTCTACTATAAATCAAAAAACTATATTTGCATCACATTAATAGAAACACATAACTATGTTCGAGAATTTATCAGAAAAGTTAGAGAAAGCATTTAAAACCCTAAAGGGCCAAGGATCTATTTCCGAAATAAATGTAGCGCAAACTATGAAAGAAATCCGTAAAGCTCTTATAAAGGCAGATGTGGATTTTAAAACAGCAAAATCTTTTACCGAAAAAGTAAAACAAAAAGCATTAGGTCAGCAGGTATTAACTGCTATTGAACCCGGACAGCTTCTTACTAAAATAATGAAAGATGAACTTGCTGAACTTATGGGAAGTTCTCATTCCGAAATTGATCTAAAAGGAAATCCTACAGTTATATTAATTGCAGGTTTACAAGGTTCGGGTAAAACAACTTTCTCTGGAAAATTAGCACTTCATCTTAAAAGTAAAAAGAATAAAAGACCTTTACTAGTTGCTTGTGATGTTTATCGTCCTGCGGCAATCGATCAAATTGGTGTGCTGGCAGATCAAGTGAATGTAGATTTATATAAGGAACTTGAAAATAAAAATCCAGTAGAAATTGCTAAAAAAGCTTTAAAATATGCAAAAGCAAACGGACATAATGTAGTAATAGTAGATACTGCTGGAAGACTAGCTGTAGATGATCAATTGATGACAGAAATTGTAGATGTTAAACAGGCAATTAATCCTAACGAGATATTGTTTGTAGTAGACTCTATGACCGGACAGGATGCTGTAAATACTGCTAAAGCTTTCAACAATAGATTAAATTTTGATGGAGTAGTTCTTACAAAGTTAGATGGTGATACAAGAGGGGGAGCTGCTCTTACTATTCGATCTGTAGTAGACAAGCCAATTAAGTTCATAGGAACTTCTGAAAAAATGGATGGTTTAGATGTCTTTCATCCTGATAGAATGGCGTCTAGAATTCTTGGTATGGGTGATGTTATTTCTCTAGTGGAAAGAGCTCAACAACAATTTGATGAGGAGGAAGCTCGAAAAATGCAAAAGAAAATTGC
>NZRO01000021.1 GCA_002696275.1 Flavobacteriales bacterium | reverse complement strand
CTCCATTATGTATGTTTCCAGAAAGTTCCTCATCACAAAAAATTAGGTTTTTATCTGAGCTAAAGTCCTGGAATTTATTTTCATAAAAGAAATCTCTAATTTTACTTCTTTCTACTTGAATATAATTTTCTAAAAACGGATAAAATTTCTTTTGAAACCAAGTAGTAGCGGTCTTGTGATATCCTATGTGAAATAAATTCTTCATTTTAAATTTTTTAAATTAGAAATTAACATTTCTTTTCTTTTCTTCACAGAAAACTCTTGTTTTATCCTTTGTTTTGATAATTTAGATAGTTCTTCTATTTTAGAAGACATTGCTTCTTCTAATAAACCAATCAGCATTTTTTTATTTCTTTTTCTAAGAACAAAACCTGAATCTCCTATAATTTCTGGTAAAAAGTTTACATCAGAAACTATCGGAACACATTTACACAACATAGCCTCACAAATTGCAACTCCAAAACCTTCAAAATTAGACAACTGAAGATAAAATTGAGTTTTATTATAATATTTTTTTAGTTCAACAGGAGTTAACTTTCCTAAGAATTTTACATTTTTCGGGTGAATATCTTCACTTTTAAAATTATTTGTTCCAGCAAAATAAAAGGTACAATGTTTCAATTCTTTTGCTGCTTCTATTATTAAATCGCCACCTTTTCTTTTGATCTGATCATTGGTCATAACAGTAATAAAGGTATTCATCTGTTTCTCAACACAATTACTTTCCCAGTCTTCAGTTATTAGTCCATTTGGTATTACTTTGTAAGGTGTTTTTATGTTTTTAAGGTGATATGTATATCCAAATTTTAATTTCTCACGCGAGTAATAAGTGTTTTCTGTATATACTAAAGATTCACTTACAGGAAGAATTAAATTTGAAAGTTGATATGACTTTTTAGTAAACCAACTCATTAAAGAACTTCTCAGGTTACCATAGTTTATCTCAGGGAAAGAAACACAATCTGTTCCATGTACTACAATAGCAACCTTCTTATTAAACATTCTACCAAATAAAGCTGGAAAAAAAGACCAATATCCGCCAAAAGAAACTAAAATTATATTAGACTTATGAAGGTTGAAAATCAAAAAAAAGAACTGAATAAAGAAGTTGAATGGTAAAATTATTTTATTAGACCAATTCTGTTTAATACTAATAAGATTAAACTCTGATTCTAAAATCTTTATCTCTGTTTTAATAAAAGTAAATAATTTTGGATAAATAAATATTATATTTTCTTTGTTCATTTTGGCAAATTTATCTAAAATAAAGTAATTTTTAATTGTAAATTAGCTATTATAAAATGGGAATCATAAATAAAATACTACCTATTTCCTTAAAACCATTATCTAGAGATATTGGATTTTCTTTTCGTACACTTATTTATAAATTTAAATGTATAAATAGAAAAATAAACCCCTATCCTATTTTTATACTAGGAAATCAAAAGTCAGGAACTTCAGTAATCGCTTCTTTATTAGGAGCTTTCTCAGGTAAAATTACTGTAATTGATTTATTCTTAAGTGGTTTTCGCTATTCACATTTTACAAATTGGAAATTTAAAAAGATAAGCACTAAAGATTTTATAAATAAAAATAAAGTTGAATTTTCTGCAGAAATAATAAAGGAACCTCATTTATCTATCTTTTTTGATGAACTTAAAACAGAATATCCTGAATCAAAATTTGTAATGATAATAAGAAATCCATTTGATAATATCAGAAGTATATTAGATAGATTAGATGTTAAGGGAAAGAAAATTTTACTAAATGAAAAAGACAGAAAAAAATTCTTTCACTCTTGGAAGTTATTACTAAATAATAAATGGATTGGGGGTTCAAAAAATCACTATATTGAAGTTCTTGCTGAAAGATGGAATATTATCAGTAATGTTTACTTAGAAAATAAGGAAAATATCATATTAGTAAAATATGAAGACTTTATATCTGATAAGAATAATACAATACAAATATTAGCCAAAAAATTAGATCTAAGTCAAATAGGAGATATAGCACATTTACTTGACAAGCAATTTCAACCAAAAGGAAGAAGAAAAAATCAAGATGTAAAAGTATTTTTTGGAGACGAAAATTACTCTAAAATCTATGAGATATGTAAAGAAAACATGAATAAAATAGGATATTAAACCCTTTTAAACTTATTCCACAAATCTTTCATAAATTTAATTATATCTTCAGAGGGTTTAAATAGTACAATTAATAAACTATAAAGAGAAAAAATAACTAAAGATTTAAAAATGATATTGTAAATCACATGATTTATTTCAGGAATTAAATCAACTATATAATATGTAAGTAAAATAAGTATTATTACTTTTATAGTTTGAATTCCAAATGGTTGTATCTTCATTTTAAAGTATAAATATAATAATTTTATGAAATTGAAGATTAATACAGACAACGCTGTCGCAAAGGCAGCTCCATTGATCCCAACAATATCATATTTTGATAATGGACTACTATCTGGGATAAATAAATAATTAGTATACAGAGTTATACACAAAAGAATAAAGTTAGCATATAAGTCAAATTTATAGTATTTAGAGTTTACAATGATAATTCCATTTGCCCCAGTTGTAATATTAAATAATTGAGAAAATGCAATAAACAAAACTACCAATCTTCCTCCTTGAAACTTTTCAGGAAGCAAACTCAATCCATCATCTATATTCAACCATAAACCTAGAAATATTAAACCTCCAATAATCAATTGGTTTATAGAAGATTTTGAATATATCCTACTAATCTCATTAATATCATTCCTCTCCCATGCTTTAGCTAAAAGTGGAGTTGCAATAGAACCAATTGATCTAGCAGGAACTCTTATTACGTTACCTATGAAAAAAGCAACAGTATAAAAAGCAACTTCTTGATATCCAATAAATTTACCAATCATCATCATATCCAACTTACTAACTAACATTGCAGAAGCTCCTCCAACTAATACATATAATCCAAATAAAAATAACTTCTTATTCTCTAAATCTGTAAATACAAGTGTTGGAGTGAAATTAAATGTTTTAAAGATACTTATTGATAATATAATTGTCATTATTAGATATAATGAGATGTATAAGTTTAAGAATAATGGAAAATCTATATAATTAAACCAATGTAAAAATAATAATGAAATATTCATCCCTTTTAAAAATATCTCTTTAAGAAAAATAGGTATAGTCGCATTTAGCAAAGAACGAGACAATGAGGAAAATACTTCAAAAAAAGAAAGAAATGCAACCATTAAAAACACTAGATGAAAATTTTCTTTCAACAAATTATAAGTTAAAATCTCTTTTGTATCTAAAGAATGTGGCTTTATAAAATCTAAGAATGGTTCCTTAAATAAAAAATATAATAAAACAACAAAAAGAAATCCAATTATAGGAATTAAAAAAGAAAGAGAAATTAATTGATTCTTATTTTCAACCTTAGGAAAAAATCTAATTAAAGTTTTTGGAGTTCCTAAAAAAGAAAATGTCGAAATAATTGTAGAATAAGCTACAATTATTTGAAGTAACCCTAAATGTTCTGGATGAGAATTAAATGCATTAGGATATAAAACAATAGTAGAAAGAGCTCCAAATAGTAAGCCTATATAAAAATAAATTGAATTCTGAATACTTTGTTTTCTAACTATTCCCATTAAATCTCATTTAATAAATCTGAAAGTTTCTTGGTTAAATTCTTTCTTGTAAATTCGTTGATATCATCTGAAATATTTACTTTATCACTTTCATTAAATAAATCTAAAATCTTTTCTTTTAAATTTTTATTTTCATATGTAAAATAGTTTCCACAATGTAGTTTTTTCATAAGATTCTGAGTATCACTATTATTTGGGCCAAAAGCCAAAATAGATCGTTGAGACGCAAAGTATTCAAAAATCTTTCCTGGATAATTGCCTTTTCCACTTTCAGAATTAAACAACAGCAACAATAAAATAGAAGAATTATTGTATTCGTTTAAAACTTCTTTGTGATTCAAATATCCTAATACTCTTACTTTACTTTTCAGATAAAAATATTGAGTAATACTCTGTAAAACTTCCGTATCAATATTACCAGATAGTCTTATCTCTAACTTCTCATTAAATTGAGGATTTTCATCACATATTTCATTAAGTGTATACCATAAATTTTTTGGGTTTCTTAAATGATTTAATAATCCAAAATGCCCAATAACAAAAGTATCACCCTCCTTCTGTAATACATTGAAATCATCTTCATCAAATCCATTAGTTATTAATTTTACGTTTCTAGAACCTAGTCGCTTAAAAGAATCAACCCAAGTTTCACTTACGGTCAAACAAACATCTGTATTATCTAAAACTTCCCTCTCTAATTTTTGATATTTAGTTCTTGAACTCTTTGTTAAATTGAACTCATCTAACAAATCTAGTTCTGACCATGGATCTCTAAAATCCGCTATCCATTTAAGTTTTGGATACTTCTTTTTTAAACCTAAAGCTATTAAATGCATTGAATGAGGTGGCCCTGTAGAAATAATATGAGTAATTCTCTCTTCTTTTAATTTCTTAGATAAGTATTTTATTGAGGGTTTTACCCAATAAATCTTGGGGTCAGGAATAAAAATATTACCTCTAATCCAATTAAATATCCTATTCTTTAATGAAGATTTATCGTGGATAATTCCAGCATTAGAATTTTCAGACCTACCAAATAATTTATCTCTAATGGAGTATGGCTCCCATATAGAAGTTTTCCATACTTCTACATCCTTTTGAATTTCATTTAACAAATCTTTATCTTCAATATCAAAAGAAGGAGATAATGGAGTGTAAATTATAGGTTTCCATCCATTTTGAGGAAGATACTTGGAGAATTTCAACCACCTTTGTACTCCTGAACCTCCTGATGGAGGCCAATAGTATGTAATGATTAAAACTTTATTCATTTTTTATTTTAGTTCTCTGTAAGAAACAAAACCTAAAAGTAACAAAAGAAATATTGAACTAGCGTAGGCGACACTTTCTCCAATTGAATAAGAAGATGGCTCAAACTTAAACTCTATTTTAGTTGTTCCCTTTGGCACGATCATTGCTCTTAGAACATAGTTTGCTCGAAAATGAGGAACAATTTTGTCATCTATATATGAATTCCACCCATTTTTATAATATATCTCCGAAAACACAGCTAATTGATCTGAATTCACATTTTGCACATTATAAATGAGATGATTTGGTTGATATGATTTTAAGTCCAAATTAATTGTTGCAGATTCATCCTTAATAAAATCTTTTATTTTATCTGTGTATCTTTTATCGATTATTGCTGTATTTAAAGGATTAAAAGATGATAAAGCTTCTAGTTCATCGTTAGCGTTTTCAACTATTTTATTTTCCGAAACAAACCAAGCATGCCCTAAGGGATTAATCCCCTGGGAAGTAGATCGAATAGCTATACCTTGAGGAGTTATTATCCAACCACAATTTAACATTGAGAGTACAGAAACATTACCTTTAGTTAAGTGATTATCTATTAACTCTTGGTACCTTAATAATTTCGCAGCATGATAACCCCCTATTGAATTATGAAAATAAGAAGTCTTACTTTCATTAAATGGATTATTATAATTAAACACTCTTGACTGATTGTTATTATTTTTTAAAATAGTTCTGTCTGCTTGAGAAGGTTTGATTGAAACATTCCTTTCTTTTACAAAATGAGTTTCATTTAAAAATCTTTTATCAATAGACCACATATCAGATATAATCAAAATACCTAGAAAACCAACAACGATATGCTTCTTTAAATTTCCCTTTAAAAACATCCATAAAGCAGTAGCAGACAATAAAATAAAAACAAATGATCTCCAAGCGTCAGATTGTAAAAGTGATGATCTATCAGAAGTTAAAGCCTCATAAAATGGAGGTAAATTAGAAAGAGTTGAGCCCTTCTCTGTTTTTAAAGATGTTTCAATAATTGATAAAGATTCTTTAGAGGAAAGAAAATTCAAGAAAATTGAAGGAAATAGTGCAAAAACTAATGTAATACCAGCTGAAATGTAAAATGCTAATTTTAGTTTTTCTTCCTTTTCTTTGTTTTCTTCATTGTTCAAAAATTTATTTAAAGCAAGTATTGCTAATAAAGCAATACCAAACTCTGCAATAATCAGAGCCATAGTCACCGCTCTAAATTTATTGTAAGCAGGAACGTAATTAAAAAAGAACTCTGTAAGTGGCATAAAATTACTACCCCAAGCTAACGCAATAGATAGAATAGTAGTAAATAAAATCCAAATTCTAAAAGTGGATTTTACATACATGATTCCCAGTATAAATAAAAATACAACTATTGATCCAACATAAGTTGGTGATGTTCCAGGTTGATCTCCCCAATAAGAAGATGTCTGTTGTTGTAAGTTCTGTTGCTTCTTCTTATTTCTTATACCCCTTAAATGAGATAATGTTTTTGAACCCTCTTCATTTAAAACACTTCTACCAGTAGATCCACCCATAAAATTTGGAATTAAAAAAGTCATAGTTTCAGCTTTTCCATAACTCCATCGTGTAGCATATTCTAGTCCTAAACCGTCCTTCTTTTCCTTACCTTCTTCATTTATAAGTTCTGACTTACCTCTTTGTGTTTCAGGACCATATTCAAGTGTTGTTGATAATCTTGTATAATTAGTAGCTCCAGCAAGTGTTCCAGCCAAAACCAAAAGAGCTGATTTTTTAAAGAAATCCATCAAATTTTTGTCTTGTAACTCTTTTACAAATTGAACAAAACCAATAAAAATTAAAATTATAATAGTATAATAAGTAATCTGATAATGATTAGAATACAATTGAAGTGCAACAAATAATGAAGTAAAGACTATTCCTAACATCCATTTTTTCTCTCTGTAAGTGTATAATACTGAAGCTACAATTAGTGGAAGATATGCAATTGCATGTGCTTTAGTCATATGTCCTGCTTGAATTATAATAATAAAATAGGAAGAAAAAGCAAAAGCAATTGCTCCAACTATAGATAGACGATAATCAATTTTTAAAGAACATAATAAAATATAAAATCCTATTAGATATAAAAATAACATATCCATTGGTCTTGGCAATCCAAGTCTAAAGATTTTATCTACATATTGAATTAAATTTCCATTAGATCGTGTAGAAATTTGATAAGCAGGCATTCCAGAGAACATTCTCTTAGTCCACAAAGCTTCTTCTCCAGTATCTGACCTGTAATCACGAACTTCTTTACTCATTCCTTTCCAAGTATCAATATCATGAGCAGAAAGGATTTTACCATCTATAACAGGTGAAAAATAAACTACAGAAATTATTACAAAAATTATAATAGATATCAAGTGAGGTATATATTTTTTCATTATCTAAAGTTTTAATTATTATTCATCGACCTCTTCAAAATCTATATACTCACCCATTTTGGAAGTGTCTGATTTTGGTTTCTTTGGCTTAGTTTTTATACTTACCTCACCTTCTTTTTCTTCATTAGATTGTCTCTGTGAAAATTGTTGATTAAATTCTGATTGCTTCTTTTTTACATATCTTTTTAATAAGTACGGAATTATATATCTTCCTAACAACTTTAGAATATAAGATATAATCAAAAACCAAAATAGAAATCTAATTAATCCTACTAACATTTTATCTGCTTAAATATAAATTTCTTTCCGAGTATACCTTTGTGAAATAATCATCTTCTAAATTATCAATAAAATAAATTGATTCTCCAGTTGATTTCATTTCTGGACCTAATTCTTTATTGACATTAGGGAACTTATTAAACGAAAACACAGGAACTTTAATTGCATATCCTTCTTTTTTGGGATTAAAATCAAAATCAGTAACTTTTTTATCCCCCAACATTACTTTTGCAGCATAATTTACATAAGGTTCATCATAAGCTTTAGCAATAAAAGGAACTGTTCTAGAAGCTCTTGGATTTGCCTCAATAACATATACTATCTCATCTTTTATTGCGAATTGGATATTAATTAATCCAACTGTTTCTAAAGCAATTGCTATCTTATTAGTTATATCAATCATTTGCTGACGAACATTATCTGACAAATCGAAAGTAGGAAGAACAGCATATGAATCTCCTGAATGAATCCCACATGGCTCAATATGTTCCATAATACCAATAATATGCACATTTTCTCCGTCACATATTGCATCTGCCTCAGCTTCAATTGCTTTATCTAAATAGTGATCAAGCAATACTTTATTTCCTGGCATGTCTTTTAAAAGATTTACAATATGATGCTCTAACTCTTCTTCATTAATTACAATTTTCATTCCTTGACCTCCTAATACATAAGATGGTCGAACTAAAATAGGGAAATTTAAATCTTTAGAAATTTCAATTGCTTCCTCCGCTGTTTCTGCAACAGCAAATTTGGGATATGGTATATTGTGTTTCTTTAACAATTCTGAGAAACTACCTCTATCTTCAGCAACATCTAACGCTTTATAATTAGTCCCCATTATCTTTATGCCATATCTCTCTAATTTTTCCGCTAATTTTAGTGCAGTTTGTCCGCCAAGTTGAACAATTACTCCTTCTGGTTTTTCATGCTGAATAATATCATAAATATGTTCCCAGAATACTGGTTCAAAATATAACTTATCCGCTGTATCAAAATCTGTAGAAACTGTTTCTGGATTACAGTTTATCATAATAGTTTCATATCCACATTCTTTAGATGCCAAAACACCATGAACACAAGAGTAATCAAACTCAATACCTTGCCCAATTCTGTTAGGACCAGACCCCAAGACAATTATTTTTTTATTGTTGGAAGATTTACTTTCATTATCTGTAAAAAACTTCCCTTCTATAGATTCTTGAGGCATTTCAAAGGTAGAATAATAATAAGGAGTCTTAGCAATAAATTCAGCCGCACAAGTGTCCACTAATTTATAGACTCTTTTAATTCCTAAATCATTACGCTTATTATAAATCTCACTTTCTAAACAATTTACCAAATGAGCTATTTGTCTATCTGCAAAACCCTTCATTTTAGCTTCAAGCAATAAATGCTTTGGTAATGTTTCTACAGTATACTTTTCAATTTCTCTCTCAAATACTACAATTTCTTCCATTTGATGTAAGAACCAATAGTCAATCTTTGTAATTTCATGAATTTTTTTAGTAGGGATTCCAATTCTCATCGCATCATATATACGAAAAACTCTATCTCCACTTGCGTGTTTTAACTGATACAATATTTTATCTTGATCCGTAATTCCTTTTCCATCCGCTCCTAATCCATTTCTTCTAATTTCTAAAGATTGACATGCTTTTTGAAGAGCCTCCTGAAAAGACCTACCAATAGACATTACTTCTCCAACAGATTTCATTTGAAGACCTAATGTAGTGTCAGATCCTTTAAACTTATCAAAATTCCATCTAGGGAACTTAACCACAACATAATCTAAAGTTGGCTCAAAACAAGCAGAAGTTGTTTTTGTAATCTGATTATTTAATTCATCTAAAGTGTATCCAATAGCTAATTTACTTGCAATCTTGGCAATTGGATATCCAGTAGCTTTAGACGCTAAAGCTGACGAACGAGAAACCCTTGGATTAATCTCAATTGCAATAATATCTTCTTTTTCATCCGGACTTACCGCGAACTGTACATTACATCCTCCTGCAAAATCACCAATAGAACGCATCATCTTTATCGCCATGTCTCTCATTCTTTGATAACAAGTGTCGGAAAGAGTCATACAAGGAGCTACAGTAATAGAATCTCCTGTATGAATTCCCATAGGATCAAAATTCTCAATAGAACAAATAATAATTACATTATCATTATCATCTCTTAAAAGTTCTAACTCATATTCTTTCCATCCTAAAACCGCCTTATCAATCAACACCTCATGAATTGGAGAAGCGTGTAATCCTTTTGAAAGTAAATCTTCAAAATCCTCTTTATTATGAACAAAAGAAGCTCCAGAACCTCCTAAGGTAAATGAAGGCCTAATTACTAATGGAAAACCTAATTCTTGAGCAATTGCTTTTCCCTCTAAAAATGAGGTAGCAATTCTAGCTGGAGCTACAGGGATATCGATTTCCCCCATCAGTTTCCTAAATCTTTCTCTATCTTCTGTAATATGGATAGCATCAATATCTACACCAATAATTTTTACTCCGTATTTTTCCCAAACACCTTTCTCGTCTGCTTCAATACACAGATTCAATGCTGTTTGACCTCCCATAGTAGGTAATACAGCATCTATTTGTCTCTCTTCCAAGATGTCAATTAAAGACTGAACTTCTAAAGGTTTTAAATACACATTATCTGCCACAACCTTATCCGTCATGATTGTTGCGGGATTAGAATTAATTAATGAAACCTCAATTCCCTCCTCTCTTAATGATCTAGCAGCCTGAGATCCTGAATAATCAAATTCACACGCTTGACCAATAACAATTGGTCCACTTCCAATTATTAATATTGATTTTATTTCTTTATTTTTTGGCATAGTTTTATATATATATGATTGCGAATTTACATGATTTGTTATTCTAGCACAAAGAATGATTTCATAATAAAAAATTAAATTTTAACAAAATGTTGATAAATACGGCCTAAAAAAAAGGTGTTACTATTAATAGTAACACCTTTTATATATTTATTAATTATCAATTATTTATGACCTATTTCGTCAGAAACAGTCAACCTCTTTCTTCCTTTAGATCTTCTTCTAGACAAAACCTTCTGTCCATCTTTGTCAGACATCCTCTCCATGAAACCATGTTTATTTTTTCTTTTTCTATTGGATGGTTGAAATGTTCTTTTTGGCATAACTTAAAATCTTTTTTGTTTGGCCCGCAAATATACTCTTTTTTTTCATTTCAGAACATTTATAATTTTATTTATTAAAAATAACATAGAAATAGATTCAATAAAATCCCAATACTAAACATACTATTTATATTAGTTTTAAATTCTATTTTTGTTACATGAAAAAACTCAAAGAAAAATGGGGAATCACCTCCAACTTTCAATTAATTATAATTTTATTAGTATTTTCAATTACAGGATCTATTGCCGTATTTATTACAAAACCTATATTAAATTTAATTGGATTAGATGGAAAAACCGCTGTTCCTTGGATATTTTGGCCCATTCGAATATTAATTATATTTCCTATTTATCAGATACTAATATTAATTATTGGAACACTGTTTGGTCAATTTAAGTTTTTTTGGAATTTTGAAAAGAAAATGCTCTCACGATTAAGACTTAAAAAATTTTTAGAAAAAGATTAGAAACATTTACTTTATAAGAAATTGAAATAATGTATGGAAATTATAGAGTTATGCTACAAAATTTTTGATTTGAATTTGAGCTAAGAAAAAAATAATATTTTTATTAGTTTTTATACCGTTTCTAAGTTATTCAAAATAGATTAAATTATTTGCGTTTTATAAAACCTCCACCCAAAACATCATTACCCTCATAAAACACAGCTGATTGACCTGGAGCAATACCTTCTACTTTATGGTGAAATATTACTTTGATATCACCATCTTCATTACACAAAACAGAATCTTCTCCCGAGTGCTTGTATCTAACCTTTGTGACAGCATGTAGACCATCTGGTATAGCATTATATTTTACAAGATTAATATTCCTTACAGTCATTTCCAACTCTTTTAAATCTTCTTTTGTTCCTACGGTTACTGTATTCTTATCAGGATTTATACCAATTACATATGTTGGTTCTTGACCTAAAGAAACTCCTAGTTTTCTCTGACCAATTGTGTAAAAAGGATATCCATCATGTTTTCCTACTACTTCACCTGTTTTAGTAATAAAATCACCGCCTTTCACCCTCTCTTCCAAGCCTTCGACTCTTCTTTTCAAGAATCCTCTATAGTCATTGTCTGGTATAAAACAGATTTCATAACTCTCGCTCTTATTTGCAAGTTCCACATAACCTCTATCTAAAGCCATTTGCTTTATATCTTTTTTGTGATATTTCCCCATAGGAAAGATAGTTCTTTTTAAACAATCTTGAGAAAGCCCCCACAATACATATGATTGATCCTTATTATTATCTAATCCTTTTGAAACAACATATCTACCATTCTCTTCTCTGACTTGAGCATAATGTCCAGTAGCGATATATTCACAACTTAACATGTCCGCTCTTTTAAGAAGTGCCTCCCACTTAATATGAGTGTTACACAAAACACATGGATTAGGTGTTCTTCCTGCAATGTATTCATCTACAAAATTATCTATAATATAATCTCCAAATTCTTCTTTTATATCTAATATCATATGAGGAAAACCGCAATCTACCGCTAATTGTCTAGCGTCATTTATGGAATCTAAACTACAGCATCCCGTTTCTTTTTTATTCCCTCCTGAAGATTCATAATCCCAGGTTTTCATAGTAATGCCAATTACCTCATATCCTTCCTCATGAAGTAATAAAGAAGCTATAGTACTATCAATACCACCACTCATAGCCACTAATACCTTTCCTTTACTCATATCTAATTGTATCTATATCTCCAGATTCATTGTAATATTTCCACTCTCCTTTTCGAATACCATTTTCATAATACCCCTCAAAAAAAACAGATCCATCAGGATTATATGAAGTATATACGCCATCTATAGTTCCATTTTTATTTGTCGCTTTTACACTCAATTTTCCATTAATATAGTATTGGTAAAATTTCCCTTCCTCCACTCCTTCATTCCATTGTTTTACGATATAAATTTCACCTGTTTCATAAAATGTTTTTCTCATTCCGTGTAACTCCCCTTCTTTATATTGTTCAGAAAGAATCAAAACACTATCTTCATTGAAATAATTCCATGTACTATCTTTCATTTTATTTACATACAGTCCGGATGCTCTTATATTTCCATTTTTGTAATAAATGTGTGTAGCGGCAGCTTTCCCCTCATGAAAGAATTCCTTTGTAGCCTTCAATTCTCCTGTATTATAATAAAACTTCCACAAACCCTGTTCAACTCCATCTTTAAAAATTCCAATGTATTTTATTGACCCATCTTCATACCAATCTTGCCATTTTCCTTGTTTTAAACCATTCTTATCAATTAGCATTTTCTGAGCACTTAATGTAAAAGAAAAAACAAAAAGTAGTATTGTTGTTATATTTCTCATTAAAGTTGTTTTTTAATTAGATTCTCAATCCCGTTAACTAACTCTTGCCATGTAAATCTCTTTTTTTCTTTCTTTACATTTTCTGAAAACATAACTTCCTTTTCTTTTTTATAAAAATCTACAATACAATCTGCGATCTCAGAAGTATTTATGTCGCAAACATAACCAACTTTATTATGAGGAACAATTTCTGCAAGACCACCAACATTTGTCACCAACATAGGTCTCTCAAAATGATACGCAATCTGAGTAACTCCACTTTGTGTTGCTGTCCTGTAGGTTTGTGTTATCAAATCAGATGCGCAGAAATAATTTCTCACTTCTTCTTCAGGAATAAAATCACTCTTCAAAATTACATAATCTGAAATATTTAATTCTTTTATTTTCGAAATATATTCCTGCTTATTATCATAAAACTCACCTGCGACAATTAATTTTATTCCTAATTCTTGAATTCTTTTTTCTGCCATTACCTCAAACATAATGTCCAAACCTTTATATTTTCTAACAAATCCAAAAAACAAAAGGTGTTTTCCATCTTTTTCTAATCCTAGATTTTTTTTCGCTATTTTTTTATCTACAACATCTCCAAATGAATCATAAATAGGGTGTGGAATAAATATCTTCTCTTCAGACTTTGTGAACTTTTTTAAATCATCTAGTACAGAAGAGGAAAGAGTTAAAAAAGCATCACATTTAGATATAAAATATTTTGTAAGAAAATAATCTCCAAATCTCTTTTCATGTGGAATAACATTATCCGTAATTGCAAAAATCTTGGTTGTTGTTCTTAAAAGTTTAGCAATAGTACCCAAAGCAGGAGCCATAAATGGAAGCCAATACCGGAAAATAACATAATCCGGATTTTCCTTTTTGATACTTCTTACAACTTTAAACCAATTAAAAGGATTTATAGAGTTTATGACAGGTATTATATCTATATTTTCTGGTGGATTCCCATTTTCATACTGTGTTTTTCCTGGAAACAAAAAGGAGGGATATTGCAAAGAAAAAGAATACACTTTTACATCCGCTCCTTGTTTTTTGTACTCAATCGCGAGAGAATTATTAAAATTTGCAATCCCACCTCTGTATGGAAAAGCAGGTCCAATTATAATAACTTTCCTGTTCAAAATTTAAAGCTCCTTTTCTATTTGATAATTATTTCTATCCTGTGCATTTCTAGAAATTAGCTCTCCTATAAAACCAGCTAAGAACAATTGCACACCTATAACCATAGAGGTGAGTGCAATATAGAATCCAGACATATTCGCTATATTTTCAGCTTTTATACTATTTAACATTGCATATAGTTTATATCCACCAATATATGTAAAAAGACCAAATCCTAATACGAACATTAAAGTACCTATAACTCCAAAAAAATGCATTGGTTTTTTACCAAACCTGGTTACAAAAGTAATCGTCATTAAGTCAAGAAAGCCATTTACAAAGCGTTCCAAACCAAACTTTGTCACTCCATACTTTCTGGCTTGATGAACTACAACTTTTTCTCCAATATTAGAAAAACCCGCCCATTTTGCAATAACAGGTATATATCGGTGCATTTCACCATGAACTTCAATAGATTTTACTACAGTATTTTTATAAGATTTTAAACCACAATTAAAATCATGAAGATTAATACCTGATGCCTTTCGCGCTGCCCAATTAAATAATTTTGTAGGAAGTGTTTTAGAAATAGGATCATATCGTTTTTGTTTCCAACCAGAAACTAAATCGTATCCATTCGATATTATCATTTTGTATAATTTAGGTATTTCATCTGGACTATCTTGCAAATCTGCGTCCATAGTGATAACAACATCGCCCTTAGTTTTAGAAAACGCTACATTTAAAGCAGCAGATTTACCATAATTCCGTCTAAATTTTATTCCTTTTAAATTAGAATTTTTAGAATTTAATTTTTCAATTACATTCCAAGACTTATCCTTACTGCCATCATCTATTAAAAGTACTTCATATGAGAAATTATTATCTTTCATTACCTTTTGTATCCAAGAACATAATTCTGGAATAGATTCTTCTTCATTGAATAAAGGTATTACTACAGAAATATCCATTATAAATTTTTATTTTTTTTCCTAATAATTAATGCTAAGATAGCACAATAAATAGATATAAAAAACAGAACTGTAATTAACGACTGTAAAAAATAAGTCGAACCCAATCCTTTAGAACGAATTACACCCCACCTATCTTCTATTTGAAAGTTAAATTCATTTAAGACTTGTAATTGTTCTTCATATTGTTCATCAGTGAACGCTCCCTCCTGATATGCATTATCAATTACAGATTTTTGAAGATTTAAATAACCTAACTCTCTTTTTTCATTAATCTCAACATACTTTTCTGGGAAAGAAACAGTCCATAAAAGAGTTTTACCTAGAGCTAATATACCAAACGCTATTGCGGATATTAGAAAAAGTGTTCTAAAAGTATCTTTAAAAGGGAAAAACTCATAATAAGAAGCTACAAAGTTTGTCCACTTTATTATAAGGTAACTATACACAACAATCCATAGTAGTCCGAAAATTAAAAAGTAATTAGTATTACTCATGTTTAGACCAAATATAAAGTCAGTAATAGGAAAAAGTATTAAAATCAGTCCTAATATGAATCCCTTATTTAAAATATATTCTTTTTCTTGTTTTTCCATTAAAAAATTTTGAGCAAATATACATAAAAATAGAAGTGAGAAAATGTTTTGAAAAAAGAAGAATAATATTAATTTTGCGATTGAGGGTAAGTCTTATACGACCAGCTCCCTATCAACTCCCCCAGGACAGGAATGTAGCAAGGGTAATAGGTTGTAGCGGTGCGATGTAAGTAGCTTACCCTTCTTTTATAAAAAGTTTTAATTTATTAATCAAAAAAAATCCAAATATTATTGTAAAATTACCTTTCTGTAAACATCTTCATTTTTCAAACTGATTTGAACAACATACATTCCCTTAGAGAAATTGGACAAGTCAAAAGTTTTAGAATATAATCCATATGAATTAAAAACTCTTTCTTGTACAATCAAAGAATTTAAATTATTATAAATACTGATAACAATATTTTCTGAATTTGAATTAAAAAATTCTAATGTAAATTTCCCAAAATTTGGATTAGGATACATCAATAAATTTTTAATATCAGATTCAATAATGGACGTAATATTGTAAGTAATAGTTTGGTTATCCACATCTCCAAGTTCAGAATTAATTGTAGTTGTAAAAATTAATGTTGAACAAGGATTCACAAATAGATTATCAAAAGTAATTGTACTAGAATTTCCAAGTGTGAAATTATTACCATCTGGGACACTTTGACTAATCATCTCTACACCACCTCCAACTATGTTTGTTATAGTAAAACTTCCTAAACAACCACTAGACCAGGAACATGGGGTAATTATAACTTGGTTTGAAGATATAATTGTGCTAACAACTAACATTGTATTAACATTAATATTTCCACCTGCAGCAATTAAATCAGCTGTTCCAATAGTATCACCAACATTTAACGAAGAAATATCAAAATATCCTGCGTTTGATTGAAAAAGGGCAGTTGACATATCGACCTGACCAGAATCTTGACTGACCGCTATAGTTAAACTAGATAAACTATCACATATATAATTTGATAAACTAACATTAACATTAGGACTGAAATTGTTACCATATAAAACGCTAACAGAATCTGTACAGCCATTAGCATCAGTAATTACTAAACTATAATATCCTACAGTTGTAGTAGAAATAGTAACATCTGTTCCCTGAGAGTTTGAGGTTGTTAAATAAATACCAGAGGGAGAATAAAAGTCATACACATATGGAGAAACTCCTCCAGTTACTGATCCCGTAATGCCATTTGTGTCAATTGTAAGACTAGGCACTAATTCATTAGGTTGATTAACATAACCAGAGTCCAATAATATACATCCATTAGAATCAATAATGTCTACAAAATATAATCCAGAAGATATTGAATATAAATCCTGAGTTGTATCTCCTGTATTCCATAAATAACTATAAGGTAATGTACCTCCTGAAGCATTTAAAAGCAACATTCCATCAGTATCACCATAACATTCAACATCTACACTTGTAATCTGAGACAATAGTGATTGTGGTTCACTTACATAAAAAGAATCTAATAATGTACAACCATTTGAATCTGTAATCAATAAATCATATAAATTTACAGGTAAATTAATTATATTGTTTATTGTATCCCCGTTACTCCAACTAAACGCATAAGGAGTTAACCCACCACTAACTGTTACATTAATTTGCCCATCACTAGAGCCGTTACATGAAATATTATCTACAAATGAAACTAAACTTAAAGGAAGTGGTTCATTTATCTGAAAACTTTGAGATGAAAAACATCCAAATGAATCAGAATATGTTACAGTATAATTTCCTACGGACAACGAATTTATTGATTGACTAGTATCTCCATTATTCCAAATATAAGAAAGATTGCTATTTGAATTCAAATCAATAAATCCATCATTACCCCCACTACAACTTACATCATTAACATTAGAATTAACAACTAACACATTTGGACCAACAATTGTAAATGTATCCACTCTTTCACACAAAGTAGAATCAACTATTCTTAGAATATAATCTCCAGCTAATAATGAATCTGGATTAACAGTAATTCCATTGAGATCAGAATAATAATCTAAATAAGGGGGGAATCCTCCTGAAGGAGAAACTATAATTTTACCATCATTTAAGTTACAAGTAGAGTTATATACAGTAAAATTTGACTTTAAATTATCACATGGTGGAAATAATGTAATAGTAATAACCTGTGCTGTATTCTCTATTGCAGGAGCAGGACAAAAATCATCAGAAACTTTTATAACAAATGAGAAAACACTAGGTCCCTGACTAAAACATCCATTATTTAATTGGGAACAATCTGTTATCCACTCAAAATGACCAGATCCAGTTCCTCCAGAGGTTATAAATGGAGGAGGTGAATTTGTTCCAATTTGGGTAAAAGTGGCACAAGGTGGATTATTACACAATTGATTATTTTCATAATCATAAAACTGACCACCAGATACTTCAAATAGTAAATCTTGCTGTGAACCATTTGGATAGAAATCATAATCGTTCGCTATAAAATCAAAATTAATTGTATCACCACAATGAACTAATGTATCCCATTGATATTGAGGATTTTGGTTAGGATAATAAAAAGGAGGGACAACAGATGGTCTAACATTACATAAAGTATCAGCTCCAAAATTTCCGTTAGTAGTATCACCTAAATTACATATTGGAGGTGTTAAAACTACTTGAATTTCTCTAAATACCTCAGATATCAATTGACCACATCTAAATGAAGATACTTTTGTACATGTAACATAATTACCTTGCATATCGGCTGGATAAGAAGTTCTACCACTTACTGGATCCAAAGTAATTTGATTTATTGGGTTATTAAAATCAAATCCAGATGAAAAAGGGATGGCTGTAGAATTAGGATTTAAATAATCGTAAGATGTTTCATCAAGGGGAGGCGCAAACTCATATGAAATAGAATCTAATTCTTCATCAAAAGCGTTATGACTATATGTAAAACCATTGAAACTAGAATTTGGATTAAATCCGTTATATGTTTCTAAAATAGTCCTTGGTTTTTCGTAAAATTTAGGGGAGTTGTCATAACAATTATTATTATTTGGCCACACTATTCCACTTGTATCAGTATATGGATACATTGCAGTTCTTAATGTAAATCCATAATTATTGGGATTATCAATATTAATAATTGCTCCATTCCTACAACAATCAGACCATGTAAAATGCCAACCGTCAACATCCGGAGTACCTGTAATCCTTATTGTATCAGAGCGATAAATATGTTCCTCTACTGCTCCTATACCATTACCAGCATATCCAATATTCATACCACCACAATTATACATCATATTACTACCATTAATAGTATCACATATTGGTGATATATCATTAGTTTCAACATAATTTAATCCAATAGTTTGTAATGTTGGATGGTTATGCACATTAATAAAAGCGTTCGTATCAATTGGAATCCCTTGACAATCTCGGTAAATAATTACATTAAATACATAATATCCTGACTTTGAACCACTTTTAATACAAGTGTATGTGATTTCTCCACCCATCAGATGGGTAGAGTAGATTGGATTAATAAAAAGGAAAGCAAAAATTATGGTCAATAAAAAATTTTTCATGGTATTAGTATAATTTATTGAAAGCAAAGTTATACAAAATTAATGTTTTTTTTTAAAAAAAAATTTTAATTATAAATTAGATAATTACGAAATTCTATTCCAATGATTTTTTTCTTTAGAATATAAATTATAAAAATTTAAAATATTCTTATTTTCTGGATTAGTTAAATTTTCATCATTTTTTAAAATTTCTACAGCAATTTTCCTAGAGTATTCTAAAATTTTAATATCTTTTGTTAAATCTCCAATTTTAAACTGAAGATATCCGGATTGTTTGGTACCCATAATATCTCCCGCACCTCTCAAACTTAAATCAACTTCTGAAATTTTAAATCCGTCATTAGTTTCTACCATAGTTTTTAAGCGATGTTTAGCTTCATTACTTAACTTATTACCACTCATTAAAATACAATAAGATTGATCTGAACCTCTTCCAACCCTTCCTCTGAGTTGATGTAACTGTGAGAGACCAAACCGCTCCGCGCTTTCAATTATCATTACCGATGCATTTGGAACATTGACACCAACTTCAATTACAGTAGTTGCTACCATAATATCCGTAGTCCCATCTACAAATCGTTTCATTTCATATTCCTTGTCTTCTGCCTTCATCTGTCCATGAACTATCGAAACCTGATAATCTGGTAAAGGAAAATCTCTTTGTAAACTTTCGAATCCATCCATTAAATTTTTATAATCTAATTTTTCGCTCTCTTTTATTAATGGAAATACAATATAAACCTGTTTACCTAAATTTATTTGATCTCTAACAAAACCAATTACTTTTAATCTATTAGAATCAGATCTCCAAACTGTTTTAACCTCTTTCCTTCCAGGTGG
>NZRO01000020.1 GCA_002696275.1 Flavobacteriales bacterium | reverse complement strand
TTAGAAAGAAACATGATAGACCAATATTTAAAGCAGCTCATTTAAATGACGCTTTCTATATTGGAGAAGAGCATTTAGACGCGTTGTCTGAGCTTAAATCAAAAGATGAAATTATTTCGGAAATTATAACTTTACTTCAGTCTCCTGCAAAGAATGTTATTTCATCTTTAAAATCTGGTAGTTCTAAATTATCAGGGATCGTTAAAACTCTTGCAGAAAGAACTGAATAATAAAATTGAATGCTTCCAACATTAAATTAAATAATAAAAATAATTAAAAATAAATAAAATGGCAGATTTAAAAGATTTCGCAGAACAGTTAGTTAATCTTTCAGTAAAAGATGTGAATGAGTTAGCTAATATTTTAAAAGAAGAGTATGGTATCGAGCCTGCAGCAGCTGCTGTTGCAGTAGCAGGTCCAGCTGCTGGTGGAGGTGACGCTGGTGGTGAAGAAAAATCAGAGTTTGATGTTATACTTAAAGCAGCTGGTGGTTCTAAATTAGCAGTTGTTAAATTAGTGAAAGAATTAACAGGTAAAGGATTAAAAGATGCTAAGGAATTAGTTGATAGCGCTCCAACAACCGTTAAAGAAGCTTGCGCTAAAGATGAGGCAGAAGCTCTTAAAGCTCAGCTTGAAGAAGCTGGAGCTGAAGTAGAGCTTAAGTAGTATATTTTTTACATACGATAGGTTTAGATCTTATAGTAATATAAGGTCTAGACCCTTTCGTTTTTTATAGAACACTTTTTTTAACCTAAAAATTAGTAGCTTGTCAACAATAAATAACTCCCAAAGAACCAATTTTGCTTCCATTGAAAAACAGATGGATTATCCAGATTTTTTGGATATTCAGTTAGAGACGTTTAATGCTTTCTTTCAAACTGGTACAACAGTAGATGAAAGAAAAAAAGAAGGTTTATATAAAACCTTTTCTGAACTTTTTCCTATTACTGATGCAAGAAATAATTTTGTTTTAGAATTTATAGATTACACAATTGATCCCCCTAGATATACTATAGAAGAATGTATTCAGAGAGGTCTAACATATAAAGTACCATTAAAAGTAAAGTTGAAACTTTATTGTACAGATCCTGATCACGAGGATTTTGAAACTATAGTACAAGAGGTATATTTTGGTAATATTCCATTTATGACTCCTAAAGGAACATTTGTGGTAAATGGAGCCGAAAAGGTAGTAGTATCGCAATTACACAGATCTCCAGGTCTGTTTTTTGGACATAGTTTTCACTCTAATGGAACAAAATTATATTCTGCAAGAGTAATTCCTTTTAAGGGTTCTTGGATAGAATTTAATACTGATATCAATGATGTAATGTATGCTTATATTGATAGAAAGAAAAAGGTTCCTGTTACTACATTGTTAAGAGCGATTGGATATGAAAGTGATAGAGAGATATTACAGATTTTTGATTTAGCAGATGAAGTAAAGGTGTCAAAAAGCGGATTAAAAAGAGTAATTGGTAGAAAATTAGCTTCAAGAGTTTTAAAATCATGGGTGGAAGACTTTGTTGACGAAGATACTGGAGAATTAGTTTCTATCGAAAGAAATGAAGTTATTTTAGAAAGAGATATTGTTATTGAAAAAGACCATATAGATGATATTATTAATTCTGGATCTGCAGTAATCTTATTGCACAGAGAAGAATCAAATGGAGAACATGCAATTATTCATAATACTCTTCAAAAAGATCCTACTAACTCATTAAAGGAAGCGGTTGTATATATTTATAGACAATTAAGAAGTGCAGAACCTCCAGATGAGGCTACTGCTATTGGAGTTATTGATAAATTGTTCTTTTCAGACCAAAGATATAGTCTTGGAGCAGTAGGAAGACATAGAATTAATAATAGATTAAAGATTAATACCCCAGAAGATAAATATGTCCTTACAAATGAAGATATTATAGAGATTATAAAACAACTAATTGAACTTACAAATTCCAAGGTAGATGTTGATGATATCGATCACTTAAGCAATAGAAGAGTAAGAACAGTTGGAGATCAATTGTCAAATCAGTTCTATATTGGTTTAAATAGAATGGCTAGAACAATTAGAGATAGAATGAATGTTCGAGATAATGAGGTTTTTACTCCAACTGACTTAATAAATGCAAAAACATTATCTTCTGTAATAAATTCTTTCTTTGGAACTTCACAACTTTCTCAATTTATGGATCAAACTAACCCTCTTGCCGAAGTAACTCATAAAAGAAGGGTTTCTGCATTAGGACCGGGTGGCTTAACCAGAGAAAGAGCTGGATTTGAGGTAAGAGATGTTCACTATACACACTACGGAAGACTTTGTCCAATTGAAACTCCTGAAGGACCAAATATTGGACTTATATCTTCACTTTGTGTATATGCTAAAGTAAATGATCTAGGATTTATAGAAACCCCTTATAGAAAAGTAGAAGATGGAAAAGTAAATCTTAATGATGACCCCGTATATTTAAGTGCTGAACAAGAAGAGGATTTAACAATTGCTCAAGCTAATGCTCCAATTAAAAAAGATGGAAGTTTCCAAAATGACATAGTAAAAACAAGATTGGGTCACGATTATCCTGTAACCGAACCAGAGAATGTCGGTTTGATGGATGTTGCTCCTAATCAGATTGCTTCAATTGCTGCATCATTGATTCCATTCTTAGAGCATGATGATGCAAATAGAGCTTTAATGGGATCTAACATGATGCGTCAGGCAGTACCATTATTAAGAACAGACGCTCCTATTGTTGGAACTGGATTAGAGCCTCATGTAGCAAAAGATTCTAGAGCATTAATTAATTCAGAAGGTGAAGGAGTTGTAAAATATGTAGATGCTACTAAGATTACTATAAAGTATAAGAAATCTGAGGAAGAAAAATTAATAAGCTTTGATGAAGATGAGAAAACATATTTATTAACTAAATTCTTAAAAACAAATCAGAATACCTGTATGAATATTCGTCCTATTGTAAAAGTTGGAGATAAGGTGATAAAAGGTCAAGTTTTATGCGAAGGATACGCTACCCAAAATGGTGAGTTAGCCCTTGGTAGGAATCTAAAAGTAGCCTTCATGCCATGGAAGGGATATAATTTTGAGGATGCAATTGTTCTTTCAGAAAGAGTTGCTAGAGAAGATTTATTTACTTCATTACATATTGAGGAACATACTGTTTCTGTAAGAGAGACTAAAAGAGGAGCAGAGGAATTAACAGCTGATATCCCTAATGTAAGTGAGGAAGCTACAAAAGATTTAGATGAATTTGGGATGATTAGAGTAGGAGCTCATGTGAAAGCCGGTAATATTCTGATTGGTAAAATTACACCAAAAGGAGAGTCTGATCCTACACCAGAAGAGAAATTACTTAGAGCAATCTTTGGAGAAAAAGCAGGTGATGTAAAAGACGCTTCATTAAAAGCAAAGCCGTCACATGCTGGAGTTGTTATTGGTAAATCTCTTTTCTCAAAAACTATTAAGGATAGAAGAATGAAAGCTCAAGATAAAGAAGAGTTAGAGTCTATCGATAAAGATTTTGAGGTAGAATCATTAAAACTTAAGAAAGTCTTAGTAGATAAATTGTATCAATTAGTAGGAGGTAAATCTTCTCAAGGAATTAATAATGTTCTTGGAGAAGAAGTGATTTCTAAATCTGTAAAGTTTACTCAGAAAGTACTAATGCAAGTTGATTTCTTAAGTGTTGATCCTAATAAATGGACAACAAATAAAGATAATAACGAGATTATTATAAAGATTATCCAAAGTTATATAAGAAAATATAATGAGATTTTTGGAGATTACAGAAGAAAAAGATTCTCAATTACAATTGGAGATGAACTTCCAAGTGGAGTTTTACAACTAGCAACTGTTTATATTGCTAAGAAGAGAAAAGTTAAGGTAGGAGATAAGCTGGCTGGAAGACATGGAAATAAAGGTATTGTTGCTAGAATTGTTCGTGATGAAGATATGCCCTTCTTAGCAGATGGTACTCCAGTTGATATTGTTTTAAATCCATTAGGAGTTCCTTCTAGGATGAACTTAGGTCAGATTTATGAAACTATTTTAGGATGGGCAGGACATGAGTTAAATAAGAGATACTATACTCCTGTCTTTGATGGAGCATCCATGGATCAGATTAACATAGAATCGGATGCGGCTGGTATTCCAAGATTTGGTAAAACTTATTTATTTGATGGTGGTACAGGAGAGAGATTTGATCAGCCAGCTACTGTTGGTATTATTTATATGCTAAAGCTTGGTCACTTAATTGATGATAAAATGCATGCTAGATCAATTGGCCCATATTCTTTAATTACTCAACAGCCACTTGGAGGTAAGGCTCAGTTTGGAGGACAGAGACTTGGAGAGATGGAGGTTTGGGCTCTTGAAGGATATGGAGCTTCTAATATTTTACAAGAAATGATGACAATTAAATCAGATGATGTTATTGGTAGAGCAAAGGCTTATGAGTCTATTGTCAAAGGTAAGTCTTTACCATCAGCTGGAATTCCTGAGTCCTTTAATGTACTTTTACATGAGTTGAGAGGGCTCGGTCTTAAAGTTTCATTTGAATAATCTTTTAAAGGAAAAAAAATGATATATAATAACAGAAATAAAATAAAAAAGCAATCTTCAGACTATAGTACTTTAAAAGTTAGTTTATCTTCTCCAGAAGATATATTAGCAAAATCATTTGGAGAGGTCACAAAGCCTGAAACAATTAACTATAGAACATACAAACCCGAAAGAGATGGTTTGTTTTGTGAAAGAATTTTTGGACCTACAAAAGATTTTGAGTGTCATTGTGGGAAATACAAAAGGATCAGATATAGAGGCATTGTTTGTGATAGGTGTGGTGTTGAAGTAACTGAGAAAAAGGTTAGAAGAGAAAGAGTAGGACATATTAACTTAGTTGTTCCTGTTGCACATATATGGTATTTTAGAACTTTACCAAATAAGATTGGTTATCTTTTAGGTTTGCCTTCTAAAAAAATGGATCAAATTATCTATTATGAAAGATATGTAGTTATTCAAACAGTTGAAGGAGCATTAAATGAAGAAGGAAATCAAATTGAAGTTAATGATTTTATTACTGAAGAAGAATATTTAAATGTTTTAGAGAATTTAGACCCAACAAATCAACATTTATCTGATTCAGATGAAAATAAGTTCATTGCAAAGATGGGAGCTGAAGCCCTTATTGAAATGCTCAGTAGAGTTGATTTAATTTCTTTGTCTAATGAATTAAGACATAAAGCAAAACATGAGACTTCACAACAAAGAAAAACAGAGTCTTTAAAAAGATTACAAATTGTAGAGGCATTTAAAGAAGCTCAAACACATACAGAAAACAGGCCTGAGTGGATGGTCCTGAAGGTTCTGCCAGTAATTCCACCAGAACTAAGACCCTTAGTTCCTCTGGATGGAGGTAGATTTGCAACTTCTGATTTAAATGACTTGTACAGAAGAGTTATTATTAGAAATAACAGATTAAAGAGATTAATGGAAATTAATGCTCCTGAAGTAATTTTAAGAAATGAAAAAAGAATGCTCCAAGAAGCTGTTGATGCTTTATTAGATAATTCAAGAAAATCTGCAGCTATCAAAACGGATGGAAATAGACCATTAAAATCCTTATCAGATTCTTTAAAAGGAAAACAAGGGCGATTCCGTCAGAATTTACTTGGAAAAAGGGTAGATTATTCTGCAAGATCAGTAATTGTTGTAGGTCCTGAGTTAAAATTGCATGAATGTGGATTGCCTAAGGATATGGCTGCTGAATTATACAAGCCGTTTATTATTAGGAAACTTATTGAAAGAGGTATTGTAAAAACGGTTAAGTCTGGAAAGAGAATTATTGATAATAGAGAGCCGGTTGTATGGGATATATTAGAAAATGTAATGAAAGGACATCCTGTGTTATTAAATAGAGCTCCTACACTACACAGATTAGGTATTCAAGCATTTCAGCCTAAGATGATTGAAGGAAAAGCAATCCAACTTCATCCGTTAGCTTGTACTGCATTTAATGCTGATTTTGATGGAGATCAGATGGCTGTTCATTTGCCACTTGGTGAAGAAGCTATTTTAGAAGCACAGATATTAATGTTAGGTTCTCATAATATTTTGAATCCTGCAAACGGAGCTCCAATTACAGTTCCTTCACAGGACATGGTATTAGGTTTATATTATATGACAAAACCTAGAAAATCAACAGATGATTTCCCTGTAAAAGGAGAGTCTAAAAAATTCTATTCTTTAGAAGATGTTAAGATTGCATACAATGAAAAAGTAGTTGATCTTCATGCAATAATAAATGTAAGGGTTGACAATCCTGATGGAACAACTGAAATGAAAGAAACCACAGTTGGTAGAGTTTTATTTAACGAATTTGTTCCAAATGAAGTAGAATTTGTTGATCAACTTTTAACTAAAAAATCTTTGAGAGATATAATTGGAGGAATTCTAAAAGAATGTGGTGTTCCAAGAACAGTTCAATTCTTAGATGACATTAAAGATTTAGGATATAATATGGCATTTAAAGGAGGTTTATCATTTAACCTTGGAGATGTAATTGTACCAGAAGAGAAGATTGGATTACTTGAAGGAGCACATGCGAAAGTAGAGGAGGTAAAAAATAACTATAATATGGGATTCATTACAAATAATGAAAGATATAATCAAGTTATTGATATTTGGACTAATACAAATGCCAAACTTACGGATACGGTAATGAGAGATATGATTAATGATAACCAAGGATTTAATTCCGTTTACATGATGCTAGATTCTGGAGCAAGAGGATCTAAAGAACAAATTCGTCAGTTAGCAGGTATGAGGGGTCTTATGGCGAAACCAAAAAAATCAGGAGATCATGGAGAGTCTATTATTGAAAATCCAATTACCACTAATTTTAGTGAGGGCCTTTCAATTTTAGAGTATTTTATTTCAACTCACGGTGCTCGTAAGGGTCTTGCTGATACAGCTCTTAAAACAGCTGATGCGGGATATTTAACTAGAAGATTAGTTGATGTTGCAGCGGATGTAGTAGTACTTGAAGAAGATTGTCATACACTTAGAGGTTTAGTTGTTACAGCTCTAAAGAAAAATGAAGACATTGTAGAATCATTATATGATAGAATTGTAGGAAGGGTAAGTCTACATGATATTTACAATCCTAAAGATGATGTATTAATTTGTGAATCAGGATCAGAACTTACTGAGGAAATTTCTCAAAAGATAGTAGAAGCCGGAATAGAAGAGGTTGAAATCAGATCGGCATTGACTTGTGAAACAAAAAGAGGAATTTGTGCTAAATGTTATGGTAGAAGTCTATCTACTTCAAAGATGGTTCAGATAGGAGAGGCTGTTGGAGTAGTAGCGGCGCAATCTATTGGCGAACCAGGAACACAGCTTACTCTTAGAACCTTCCATGTTGGGGGTACTGCTTCTAGGTCAGCTGTTGACGCTAGTGTAATTATCAAAAAACCAGGTGTTATAATTATTGACGACTTGAGAACTATAAACACCAAGGATGAGGATGGTAATAATGTAGAATTGGTTATTTCAAGATCAGCTGAATTGAGAGTAATAGATCCTAAACTAGATGTAGTAATATCTACTCATAATATTCCATATGGTTCATCTATTTATATTAAAGAAGGAGAGGTGAAAAAAGGTGATATTATATGTGATTGGGATCCGTACAATGCTGTAATTGTTTCTGAGATTGATGGTATAACTGAATTTGATTATATAGAAGAAGGAGTTACTTATAGATTGGAACAAGATGATTTAACAGGATTTAAGCAAAAAGTAATTATAGATAGTAGAAATAGAAAACAATCCCCTACTATTGTTATTAAAGGTTCCAAGAAAGATGGAGAAAGATCTTACAGTATTCCTGTAGGTGCTCATGTTTCTTTAGATGATGGTCAGAAAATTAAGAAGGGTACTATTCTTTGTAAGATTCCAAGGACTATTGGTTCTTCTGGTGATATTACCGGAGGTCTTCCAAGAGTAACACAGTTATTTGAGGCAAGAAATCCTTCAAATCCTGCTATTGTTTCAGAAATTGATGGTATTGTATCTTTTGGTCCAAAAATTAAAAGAGGTAACAAAGAAATTATTATTACTTCTAAAGATGACCAGATTAAAAAATACTTAGTTCCATTAGCAAAGCATATATTAGTACAAGAAAACGATTTTGTTAGGGCTGGTTCTCCTCTTTGTGATGGTATCATCACTCCTAGAGATATACTTTCTATTAAAGGTATCAAGGCGGTACAAGAATATATTGTAAATGAGGTACAAGATGTGTATAGGTTACAAGGAGTAAAGATTAATGATAAACACTTTGAAGTTGTTGTCAGACAGATGATGAGAAAAGTGGAAGTAATAGATTCTGGAGATACAAATTTATTAGAGAAACAATTGGTTGATAAGCATGAATTTATGGAAGCTAATGATCAAATATTTGACAAAAAATATGTTGAAAATCCAGGAGATTCTCAAAAATTCCAAGCGGGTCAGTTAGTTTCTGTTCGTCAATTAAGAGAAGAGAACTCTAAATTAAAAAGAAAGGATATGAAATTAGTTGAGGTAGTGGATGCTACTCCTGCTGTTTCTACTCCAGTTCTACAGGGTATTACACGAGCTTCTTTACATACAGATAGTTGGGTTTCCGCAGCTTCTTTCCAGGAAACAACTAAAGTGCTTAATGAAGCGTCTATCAGAGCTAAGATAGATACTTTAAATGGTCTTAAGGAAAATGTAATTGTTGGTCATAAGATACCAGCTGGTACAGGACTTTTTAATAGTAAGGATTTGATTATAGGATCTCAAGAAGAAATGGAGAGACTTGAATCTTTAAATAGTGAAACTTCTTCTAAAGTGTTAGAATCTGTTAAATTTGATGAAACAGTAGATACTACTAAAGGAGATTAATATTATACTTATGTCTGAAGAAAATAAAAAAGAAGGATTAAACATTGAACTTGGAGAAGATGTTGCTGAAGGTACATATAGTAATTTGGCTATTATCAACCACTCACCTTCAGAGTTTATTGTCGATTTTATACAAATGATGCCGGGTGTACCGAAAGCAAAGGTAAAATCTAGAGTTATTTTAACACCACAGCACGCAAAAAGATTGATGCAAGCACTTACTGATAATATTACTAAGTATGAAGATCAATTTGGAGAGATTTCTGATGTTGATCCTAACAAAGGAATTCCTTTAAATTTTGGTGGTCCAACAGCACAGGCATAAGTACTCTATTTTTTTAAAACCATTCAAGAGTGGTTTTTTATTTTAAAATAATCCGTTTATATTTAATTCTCTTTGTATCTGCAATCTAATTCCATCATGGAATTCTCCTCCATTAAATAATCCCTTTTCTGTAATTAGTGGTAGGTAAATTTTCATGTTTCCTAAATTAAAAACACATCCACTACCAAAGGCAAATTCTCCTCCGTAACCAGCTTCTGCATATAGATTCATTAATCTATGTAGGTTGTAATCTACACTTAATGAAGTAAGTATGTTCTTTGATTGAATGTCAGTATAATGTTTTAATCCACCTTCCCTGATAAACATTTGTCTACTCAAATTTCCGTCATCTTCTCTAGAGAATGATCTTTCGTTAAAAGCATAGTCCATATTACCATTCCATGCAGACATTTGAATGTTGTAACTATCAATTTCAGAAAATATATTTCCAAGATAGAATCTTGAACTTAATCTTTTATTATTACTTAGGTCATAATTATAATAAATCTTTAAATGTAATTTATTAAAGTATTTTGAGGATTCGAAATCAAAATTTATATTATATGGGTTTAATGTTTTATTATTTGAGAAGGAATAACCTAATTCTATGTAATTTTCTTTTGTGTTTATTTTTGGGTATACAGAATTGTTATTCTGAGAAGGGACATATTCTTGCTTATTTATATAAATGTATTTTGCTGAAATTTTACTTTCTTTTTTGCTTCTTAAATTTCTTTCATTTAAAAATAGTTCTAATTTTGGAGACAGTTTTTTATATTCAAGATCCGCGGTGTAATTGAATTTTTCTGCTTCTATAGATAGTTTTGTTTTAGAAAAAAAGGAGGTGTGTGAGTATTTTGTTAGAGCTAAATTTCCTCTTCCAACTAACTGTTTGGTTCCAAGACTATACATTGGAGATAGTTTATAGTAGAATCCTCCTTTTGGAATGAATCTGTTATACAAACTTAACCCAATAGAATAGCTGTTATATTTATTCCAATTCAAATTTGGATGGTAAAATACTTGAGTCTTTTCAGGGTGATATAAACTACCAATAAGTTGAGGTTTAAGAGGTTCCCATTGTTTAAATATACCTTTAGTTTTATAAATATTATTTTTCCTGTTTGTTTCTGGCATTTCTCCAAAATAATCAATTCGAATGTGGTCATATCCACCATTGATATATGGTACTGTTTTTGAACCTTCAAAGCCATCAATCCAAACTTGTTCACTAATTACTCCATCAGTTACTCCACAAATCACTACTGGACCAGGAATATTTCCATTATTTTTTAAAGTGACATGTAGATTTTTAGGACCTTGCTTTATTTTAGAGACAGAGTAATCCAGTTGATTAGTTGTCGTGAGCATATTATTGAAGAACCAAGATAAATCTTTCTCAGTTTTTTCTTCAAATATTTTCTGTAAATCTTCTGGTTGTGGATGTTTAAACTTCCAAGTTTCGTAATATTCTTTCATACATATATCGAATAGATCTTGACCTAAATAAGAAGCTAAATAATCAAAACAAATCCCAGATTTCATGTATACAATTCCTCCATAATTCATAGATGTATAATCTGCAGATGGAAAGTCAATTGGTTGATCCTTTGCTGTCCAAGCTGCCATAAAATACATCAATTCTCCCATTATATTCTTATTAGTAACATTTTCAAGATTTAAAATTTTAACTATAGCTTTAGGAAGCTGATCAGTTAATTTTTCATTAGGATACTTTGTTTTCATGTACCTGTGTTCATAGTAAGAATTTATTCCTTCATCCATCCAAGCATGGTCCCGTTCATTGCTACCTAGAACTCCATAGAACCAATTGTGTCCAACTTCATGCATAATTACTGTTTCCAAAGCTCTTGCGGTGCCACTTTCTCCAATAACTGTAACATTAGGATATTCCATCCCGCCCCCAGCGGCTATAGTTCCATCTACAGCAGTACAATGGTTATATGGATAATCTCCATTCCAAAGAGAATAATAATATACAGCATCTCTCATATATTCTATAGATTCTTTCCACAAATGAGCCTCATTATTGGTAAACATAGTATATAGATCCACAATTCTTCCAGAATACGGTAATTCAACACTTCCTTTTAAAACATGATATCTTTTGTCTGCGAACCATCCAAAATCATGAATATTTTCTTGAACAAAGCGAATGGTTTTTGTTCTTTTATCTGATTTAGGAAAACTCATATCAGAACTAAATTTTGTAATAGTGTCTGTAATATTAGATAGTTCATCTAATCGTATTTTTTCTCCTTTATTTTGAAGATCTCCTGTGGATCCAACAGTATAATTTAATGGTAGAGTAATACTAACATTAAAGCTTCCAAATTCGGAATAGAATTCTCCTTGGCTTAAATAAGGCATGATATGCCAACCTTCTTTGTCGTATACTGCAGGTTTTGGATACCATTGAGTTATCATATACGATTGACCTACATGACCTAATCTTGAGAATTTTGCATTTGGTATTTTGACTTTAAATGGTGTTTTTATAACAATTGTTTCCCCCGCTCTTATAGGTTTGTTTAAGATTAATTTACAAATATCAATATGTTCTGGATGATATCTCCAATCCACTTTTTTACCATTGATAGTAAAGTTCAAATCAGTAATATATCCTCTTTCCTCTTCTGGAGCATTCCATAATTCTTTACTACCACCATCTAATTCATGTTTAGCAAGTGCAGTTGAATTATTTTTATATGCATTTGGCCAAATATGAAACCATAAAACATCTAAATCATTAGGAGAGTTATTTGTATATTCTATTGATTGTTCAGCTATTAGAGTATGGTTTTTGTCATTTAACCTAACATCTATTGTATGATTAACTTCTTGTTGGAAATATTCTTGAGCTGTAAGGTTAATCGATAAAATTAAAAGAAATGATAATATTGATTTTTTCATATAGATTAATTTATTAATAAATCATAAATTACAAAAAATCCAAAAATGACAGATGCAACTCCATTTGTTGTGAAGAATGCTAGATTAACTTTACTTAAATCATTTTCAGAAACTAGTGTATGTTGGTAGAAAAGTAGTGAAGAAAAAATAGTAAAACCTATCCAGTAGAATTCTTTGAAACTAAAATTATATCCAATAAACAATAATATACCTATTACAATTATGTGTAAGAATTGTGATATTTTCAATGCCTTTTTTTTTCCTAGTAACACAGGTATAGAATGAAGTTTTTGTTGTTTGTCAAATTCTTGATCTTGTAATGAGTAGATAATATCAAATCCTGCTACCCATAACAATACTGATATAGAAAATAATATTGGTAGAATATGAAAAGTTTCATTTATTGCAAGATAGGCTCCTATAGGGGATAGGGCGAGTCCTAATCCTAAAACTAAATGGCAAAGAGCTGTAAATTTTTTGGTGTAGCTGTATCCTAAAATAATTAAAAGAGCTAAAGGGGAAAGCTTAAAACAAATTGAATTTATAAAATAAGTAGTGACAATAAATAGAAAACAATTAATTACAACAAAAATAAGAGCATTCTTCGCTGATATTGTTCCATTTGGTATTTCTCTAGTAAGTGAGGTTCTTTTATTTTCCTTATCAATTTCTCTGTCTATATATCTGTTAAATGCCATAGCTGCAGAACGAGCAAATATCATGCATAAAATAACATATATAAAGACGCTCCAATTAATTGTTTTGTTAGATGAAGCTAAAAAAAAACCTATACATGCGAATGGAAGAGCAAAAATAGTATGACTAAATTTTATTAATGATAGATAGTGTTTCATTTTTTAATTATATGTTGTAGAATTTTTTGTTGTTTTCCATCTTCCTTCCAAATTTTTTAAATTTAAAAAATAAAAGGTCAAAACGAGTTTTATAATTGGCTTCAAATCTATTAAAAATAAACGACTGAAGCTAAATTTTAATTTACGATATTTGCCCGAAAATTTTAAAATTAAAATGAAAACAAAGGCGAATACACCCAAAGGGATGAGGGATTTCTCTCCTTTTGTGATGTTTCGGAGAAATTATATTTTTTCTGTATTGAAGGCTACATTCGAAAAATATAGTTTTTCTCCTATTGAAACACCTGCAATGGAAAATCTAGAAACCCTTACTGGAAAGTATGGAGATGAAGGAGATAGATTAATTTTTAAGGTTTTAAATTCAGGAGACTATTTGTCGAAAATATACTATTCTGAAGAGACAACTTCTCAATCTTTAACTAAAAAAATATCTAATAAGGCGTTGCGCTATGATTTGACGGTTCCTTTGGCTAGATACATAGTTGAAAATAGAAATGATATTACTTTCCCTTTTAAGAGATATCAGATGCAAAATGTTTGGAGAGCAGATAGACCACAAAAAGGAAGATATAGAGAGTTCTTTCAGTGTGATGCGGATGTTATTGGTACAGACTCCTTACTTTCTGAAATTGAGTTAGTCCAACTTTATGATGAGGTATTCAGTGATTTACAGATACCAAATATTACAATATATATTAATAATAGAAAAATATTAAGTGGAATGGTAGAATTAATGAATTCTACTAATTTATTTGGTGATATTGTTATTGCTTTAGATAAAATAGATAAAATTGGAATAGAAAAAGTAAAGGAAGAGATGTTCATCAAGGGAGTTTCTAAGGACTCACTTTTAATTTTAGATAAATTCCTTAGTGTAAATAATATGTCTGATTTAAAAGAGTTGTTAAATAACTCTGAAATAGGTAAAAAAGGAGTAGAAGAGTTAGATTTTGTATCTTCTAATATTGAGAAGTTAGGCTTAAAAACATCACAATTAAAATTTGATATAAAATTAGCAAGAGGGATAGATTATTATACTGGTTGTATCCTAGAAGTAAAACAAGATGATGTAAAGATAGGGTCGATAGGAGGAGGAGGAAGGTATGATGATTTAACTTCTATGTTTGGATTAAAAGATGTTTCTGGAACAGGAATTTCATTTGGAATCGATAGAATATATATTGTAATGAAAGAGTTAGGTCTTTTTCCTAAGGGTATTGATACTAATACAAAAGTATTGATTGCGAATTTTGGAAAAGAAGAGGAGATTTATTGTCTTAATATTTTGAAAGAATTACGAGATTCAGGAATTAGTTCTGAGTTATATCCTGATTCTTCTAAAATGAAAAAACAAATGAATTATGCCGATAAGAAAGGAGTAGAGTTTGTTATAATGATTGGAGAAAACGAATTGAAATCTGGAAAAATTAGTGTAAAACAGATGAGTACAGGAAATCAGAAAGAGACTACTGTTTCTGAGTTTATTAGAGAAATAACGTAGATGTCAAAAACATATAAAATAGGAGAAAATTTCATCTCAATTTCAGACATATCTAAAATTATTAACGAAGATATACAGATAGAGCTTTCTGATATATCAACTGAAAAAGTTATTTCTTGTAGAAAATATTTGGATAAAAAGATGGAAATCAATTCTGATCCAATATATGGAGTTAATACAGGATTTGGCTCTTTATGTAATCATAAAATATCAGAAGATAATTTAGAGCAATTGCAAAAAAATCTGATTGTTTCTCATGCTTGTGGAATTGGTGATGCAGTACCTAATGTTGTAGTTAAGATTATGATTTTACTAAAGATACAATCTCTTTCTTACGGACATTCTGCGGTACAGTTGGTTACATTAAATAGATTAATTGAAATGTTTAACAGAAATATTTTACCTGTAATCTACCAACAAGGTTCGTTAGGTGCTTCGGGAGATTTAGCTCCTCTAGCACACATGTCTTTAGTGTTGCTTGGAATGGGAGAAGTAAATGTCCTTAATGACAAAGGAAAGTATGTTAAAAAGCCTACTTCTCAAATCATGAAGGAGATGAATTGGGAGTCTATTAAATTAAAATCTAAGGAGGGTTTAGCTTTGTTAAATGGAACACAGTTTATGGGCGCTTATGGAGTTTGGTCTTTAATAAAATCTAAAAAAATATCTTATTTATCAGATATAATAGGTGCTATTTCCTTAGAAGCTTTTGATGGTAGAAATGAGTGTTTTGATGAATTAATTCATTCAATTAGGGGGCATAAAGGACAGATTAAAACTGCAGAAAATATAAGAGATTTACTAGAAGGCTCTGAAATTCAAAATCAAAAAAAAGAACATGTGCAAGATCCATATTCATTTAGGTGTATACCTCAAGTTCATGGAGCAACTAAAGATGTAATTTCGCATGTTGAGGGAGTTTTTACTACTGAAATAAATTCTGTTACAGATAATCCTACTGTTTTTCCAGAAGAGGATAAAATTATTTCTGGAGGAAATTTTCATGGTCAACCTTTAGCAATGTCTATGGATTATCTAGCTCTTTCTATCGCTGAACTTGGAAATATTTCAGAGAGAAGAACATATCAACTGATATCAGGTTTGAGGGGACTTCCTTTATTTTTAGTTGCGGAACCTGGATTAAATTCTGGTATGATGATTCCACAATATACTGCAGCAAGTATTGTTAGTCAGAATAAACAATTATGTGTTCCTGCTTCATCTGATTCGATAGTTTCTTCTAACGGACAAGAAGATCATGTAAGTATGGGAGCTAATTCTGGAACTAAACTTTATAAAGTAGTAGAAAATGTAGAAAGAATATTAGCAATTGAATTGATGAATGCGGTTCAAGCAATTACTTTTAGAAAATATACCTCTTCAGAATTTATTGAAAATTTTATAGATACCTACAGGCAGAAAGTTGCTTTCTTAAATAAGGACAGATTGTTATATCCTGATATTCAGAAATCAGTCGATTTTATACAATCTATAGATTTTTCAGACGATTTATTGTAATGTAATAATTTTACCTGTATTTTGTGTCCTATCAGAAGAATTTAAATATTGATTCGCTTCTTCTAATTTGTTAAATGGACCAATATATGTTTGGAATATTTCCTCTTTAGAATTTGATACTCCTGATAGTTGAAATACATTACAATCATATCCTTCATTAACAAATTGTTTAACTTCAAAATTTGCGTCACTTACAGATTCAAAAGAATTTAGCAATATAATATACTTCCCATTAAAATCCGATTGATAATAAACTATCTCTTCATTATCAAGAATTTCTTCTGCTACTTCTTTTATTTCATTAGATGAGAAAAAAGACTCTGAAATACCTGATCCGAACATAAATACATACATTCCATATCCTAATATACTTATTATAAAGAATATTATAAAGTATTTTAGTCTTGTACTCTTATTTTTAGGTTCTCTAGGTGTTGGTGAGATTGGGTCAATTTCATTCTCATTTACAAGATCTTCCTCAAATACAGGAGCGACATGTTTTTTGTTGTCAACTTTATCTTCTTTTTTTCTTTCTTTTTTTTCTTGAATTTGTGCTAATCTTTCTTGCAGAATTCTTAGTTTTTCTTCATTTGTTCTCTCGCTCATTGTAAATTTTATTAGAGTCGCAAATATAAATATTTATTTTATAGTTGATTCAATACAATTATCAAAAAGTTGTGTTAAAGAAATTCCTAGTTCTTTTGCCTGTTTAGGAATAATGCTTTCCTCAGATAAGCCAGGAATGGTGTTAATTTCAATAATATACGGCGTTTCATTCATAATAATGAAATCAACCCTACAGATCCCTTTTAGATTCATTTTTAGATATATCTTTTCAGTAATTTTTTTTATTTTAACTCTGATACTATCACTAATTCTAGCTGGTGTTATTTCTTCTGAAAGTCCATTGTATTTTGCATCAAAATCAAAGAAATCATTTTTACTTATAATTTCAGTAATTGGAAATGCCGTTATTTTATCATCTATTATACCAACACCACAACTAACTTCAATTCCATCAATAAATTGTTCGATTAACACAGTATTGTCGTGTAAAAGAGCATTTTGTATTGCGTCTGTGATTTCATCTTCAGTATATACTTTTGATACTCCAAAACTTGACCCTGCCTGATTTGGTTTTATAAAACATGGAAGTCCTATAGTTTCATTTATTTTCTTGTTTTCAATTTTATCCTCTTTTTTTACATGTAAAGACTTGGCACATCTAAAACCAAGTTGTGATAATTTTTGATTACATTTTAATTTGTTAAAAGTTAATGCAGACACCTTAGAATTGCAACTACTATATGGCAGATTTAAGTTGTCGAAATATAGTTGTAAATCTCCATTTTCTGCAGGTGGTCCGTGTAATGCCATAAAAACATAATCAAATCTTATTATAGATGAATTTAGTTCTAAAGTAAAATTTTTTTTATTTATATGAATGTGTTTGCCGTCGATTATTGCAGTCCACTTTCCATCCTTAATATGAACAATGGTCCCATTATATTTCTTTGAATTTAAATTGTTTAAAACTACTTGAGCACTTTGTAATGAGATCTCATATTCTGCTGAATCTCCTCCTGTTAAAACGGCTATTTCTTTCATCTTTAATTTAATAGTACAAATCTATAAATTATTATACTAATTTACATCTGATATTTTCTATATTTGTATTTCTTTTTAACACAAAATAGAAGATCTCTAATTATTGATTTAATCAAAGTCGCTATTATAAACGAAAAAGTATTGAAAAGAATATGTTTACTAAAATATTAATAAATATATATCAAAACTTAAAATCATTATTAAAAGTTGATGTGGTAAATTCTATACAGGAGGTAAAGCAGAATACTGTTTATCAAAGTTTTTTGAAAAATAAGCTTTTTTATTTTCATATTGTATTGGCTTGTGCTTCAACACTTATATTATTTTATTTTCTATTAATTTATTTGAATGTTTACACATTAAATGGTGAAGAGTTTGAATTAAAGAACTTTCAATCATTAACTATAGAGGAACTTCAAACAGAGATACAATCTTTAAATTTAGAATATATTATTACAGATTCAGTTTATACAGACTCAGTTCCAAGAGGTACTGTTTTTACACAAGATCCCTTGTCAGGAACATTTGTAAAGCCGGGAAGAAAGATTTATATTACTCTAAATTGTATTAATAGACAGAAGTTTACGCTTCCCAATATTTATAATAAATCAAAAAGACAATCTTTAAACCAACTAAAATCTTATTTTAAAATTGAATTTGAAAAGTCTGAAAAATATAGTGATATTTCTTCTGTAGTAACTAAAATGATGGTTGGAGATACAGAAGTTTTTCCAGGTCAAAAACTAATTGAAGGAACTACGATTAAACTATTTTTTGGAAGTGGTAGAGGAACAAGTAAAATTTTAGTTCCTAATTTAACTGGAATTTCTGTTGAAGATGCTTTTATAATGTTAGAAGTAAATAATCTTAAGTTAGGAGAAATTATTTGTGATGGAGAGATTACTGATACTTTAACTGCAATTATTAGTAATCAAAGACCGTTATTTGAAACAAAATTACAGTCAGGTGATATGGTTGATATAGTAATAAAACAATTTTTAGATACAATAAGTGAAACAGATTCAATATTTACAGAGTGAGTAGATTTTTAATATTTATAATATTCTTTTCTTTTAATTCTTTTTCACAAGAAATAAAGTCTAATTTACTGATTAATTCTCTATTAGAAAATAATAAGTATTATTCAATAATTAAATCAGAATCTGTATTGTCAGTTCCATTTATTGATGACTTTTCCTACAACTCAATTGTTCCAGATACAATTTTATGGAAAGACAATTCAGTGTTTGTAAATAAAAATTATGGGGTTAATCCGATAACAATCGGAGTAGCTACTTTTGATGGATTAAATAGTTTTGGAAGACCCTATGATTTGAGTTTAATAGGTACAGACTCTGAAAATGCTGATACCTTATGCTCTAGAAAAATCGATTTGTCTGATATAGACACTGCATATTTCATGTTTTTTTATCAAACACAAGGTTTAGGAAACGATCCTCAGTTAACTGATTCCTTAATTTTAGAATTTTCTTCTAATTCAGATAGTTTAGGCAATACTATTTGGAATACAATCTGGAAGAAAGAAGGCGGAATTTTATATGACTTTAAGAAATTTGTTTATGTTTTTACAGATAGTAGTTATTTAACTGATAAATTTCAATTCAGATTTAGGAATCTTGCTTCTGTTACAGGAAATTTTGATCATTGGAATATTGATTATGTAAAATTAGATGAGTATCAAAGTTCTGCAGACACTTCAAATTTAAATGATGTTTCATTTTTCAGAGAAACTCCTAAAATACTCAAAAGATATAGAGAAATGCCGTGGGTTCATTTTGTAAATGATGTTAGTCAAGAGATGAATGATTCTTTGGATGTCATTTTACGAAATAACACTCTTGATATTCAATCGATTGATTATAGGTATGATGTATTTAAGAATACAAATTTAGTATATCATTACCCAACTTTAGGAGGGAATAATTCTACTAGAAATGTTGATGTCCCTCCTTTTTTTTCTGGAGGACTTTACTCTTTCAACTCTCCTCCGGTGATGCTGGATAACCAGATGTTTCCTGTATCTTCATCAGATAGCGCAGAATTTACATTCAGAAACTCTATAAATACGCCTCCTGATGATTTCAAGAGGAATGATACAGTATCTCACCTACAGAGGTTTTATAGTCATTTTGCCTATGATGACGGAAGTGCTGAAGCTGCTTATGGTATTAATGTTCAGGGAGCAAAGTTAGCGTATGAGTTTAAGTTAAATAGACCTGATACATTAAGAATGGTACAATTTAAATTTGTAGAAATGCTTGATAATTTAGAAGGTAATAAATTTGCTTTGACTATTTGGAATAATAACAATGGAATCCCTGGTCAAGAATTATACAAAGATACAGTAGAGATCGAATATCATGATCGAGGGAAATTTAAAAACTATTATTTAAAAAAAGGAGTGGGGCTTGTGGGAACATTTTATGTGGGTTGGGAGCAAATCACAAACGATTTGTTAAATATTGGTTTAGATAAAAATTCTATATCTAATCAATATATGTTGTATAATGTAGGTGGAGGCTGGGTAAATTCTCAATTTCCAGGATCTTGGATGATTCGTCCAGTAGTAAATTTTACTGAAGCTTTAGTTAGTTCAATAATTAATAATAATGAATTAGAGTGCAAGATATATCCTAATCCATTTATGGAAAGTACTACTATTTACTTCTCAGAATTTAAGCAAAGAACAATATCTATAATGGACATATCGGGTAGAAGGTTAAAGACTATTAATTCTTTTAATATGCATGTTGATATTAAAGTAGATGATATGAAAAGTGGAATGTATTTTATACAAATATTTGATGGAGAAAATCAATCAATAAAAAAGATAATATTAAAATAAATATATGATAAGTTATATAGGAGGGAAAAGTAGAATGGCTAAATGGATTGGAGAATACATTCCAAACGATATTGAAACATATGTAGAAGTGTTTGGGGGAGCTTTTTGGGTATATGTTAATGGAGAGATACATGAAAAACCAAAGTTAAAAGAGGTAGTGTATAACGATTTTAATAGGTATATGGTAAATCTGTTTGAATGCTGCAGAAACCCTGAAGAATTTTATAAATTTATGATAGATTTAAAAGCTCAGGATGAAAAATTATTCTATAAATTTCAGAAAGAAATCTTTAAGAATAAAGATATAAGCACGATAGAATTAGGAGATTTTGAGTTTGGTAAAAAGTATGCTTATATTATGACTCAAGTCTTTTCTGGTTTGAATGCGGAGAAAGCAAAGTTTATTGATTTAAAAGGGAGGTATAAATCGAAATTTGATTCTTTTAGAGGTAGATTGACTAATCCTAAATTCATCAATAAGTTAAAAAAGATTACTAAATGTGAGAATTTGAGTTACGAACAAGTAATTGAAAAATATGATAGTCCAAAAACTTATTTTTATGTAGACCCTCCATATTGGAAAACAGAAAATTATTATTCTCTTCATGATTTTGATGTAGATGATCATAAAAAATTGTGTAATCAACTTGCAAGTATAAAGGGTAAATTTTCTCTATCTTATTATGAATTTGACTTGTTAAGTGAGTGGCTTCCTAAAGATAAATTTGTATGGGAAAGCAGAGAGTTTGTAAAAGCTGCTGCCGCGCAAAAAGGTAAAACTCAAAATAAAGGTATTGAAATTTTAATTATGAATTATAATCAGGATATTGATAATTCTTTTACATTGTTTTAATATCTATGTCTGAAAAAAGTGAACTCTTTCAGCATTATAAGTTTGTAGCCGATAAAGGTCAAGAACCTTTAAGGGTAGATAAATTTTTGATGAATTTTATAGAAAACGCTAGTAGAAGTAAAATTCAGCAGTCAGCAAAAGATGGATATATTCATGTCAATGGAACTCCTGTAAAACCTAATTATAAAGTTAAGTCTGGAGATGTGGTTACTGTTGAATACAGAAATCCCCCTAGAGAACATGAGTTGATTCCTCAGGACATTCCAATCAATATTATGTATGAAGATGAGGATATCTTGATTGTAAACAAAGAGGCGGGAATGGTAGTTCATCCTGGATTTGGTAATTGGGAAGGAACTTTAGTTAATGCACTTGTTTTTCATTTTAATAATTTACCAAATATGGGAGATGAAAATCGTCCAGGATTGGTACATAGGATTGATAAGAATACTTCTGGAATTTTAGTAATTGCAAAGAATGAAAAATCTATGACCATAATGGGGGATAAGTTTGCAAATAGAGATTTAAAGAGAAAGTATGTGGCTCTTGTTTGGGGAGATATGAAAGAAGATGAAGGAATAATTACTGGTCATATTGGAAGAAGCTTAAAGAACAGAAAAGTAATGGATGTTTTTCCGGATGGTGAGTTTGGAAAGAATGCGGTTACACATTGGAAGGTAATAGAGAGACTCGGGTATACAACTTTAGTAGAATGTAAGTTAGAAACAGGAAGGACTCATCAGATTAGAGCTCACTTCAAGTATATCGGACACCCTCTTTTTAATGATGAAGAATATGGGGGAGATAAAATCTTAAAAGGAACAACTTTTACTAAATATAAGCAATTTGTTCAAAATTGTTTTTCGGTTTGTAATAGACAAGCCTTACATGCTAAATCTTTGGAGTTTTTACATCCAATAACAAATAAAGAAATGAAATTTGATTCAGATGTACCAAAGGATTTTTCAGAACTAATAGCGAAGTGGAGAAAATACGCTATTCATAAGATGTAATTTATGAAGTTAAAAAAACAAACTGAGACAGAATATGTTATTCAAGAAAGAACGTCACTTAAAGGAAATCCTGGTGATATATGTAATTTGAATATTGACTTAGATTTATACTCAGAGATTAAAAAATTAATTCAAATAGAAATTTTAGTTTTAAAGACAATATATGATAAAGATTCTAATAAATTTATTGAGGTTACATTAGAATATGATAAAGAGACTTTCTTAAGTTTAAAGCCTTCTGCAGGAAAAGTTAAAGGCAAAAGCATTAGATTAAATTTAAATTCAAAAGAATTATTTAAAATCAAAAGAATGAGATCTATTGATTTAAATAATTATATTAAAAGGTCTTTTAAGAATCTTAATG
>NZRO01000019.1 GCA_002696275.1 Flavobacteriales bacterium | reverse complement strand
TGAAGAATGGATTAACTCCAGGAACGCAATATAGAGTAATGTGGAGAACATGGTGTAGTGCTACGGGAGGTCCATACAGATCACCAGTTTGGGATGGTCCAGTAATTTGGAATCAACCTTCATCTATCAGAATATCTGATGCAAACACAGAAGATAGAAAACTTCTTAAAATAGTTGATATTTTAGGTAGAGAGGTTAATCCAAATGAAGAAATTTGTAATACTTCTTTGTTCTATATATATGATGATGGTTCCGTAGAAAAGAAAATAATTATTGAATAAATAGAATATACTAAAAAAGGTATTTTTTCATATCTTTTCTAATGCTTCTAGTATTAATTTTTCTACTGTTTCTTTGTAGTTTTTGGATTGATTTTGTTGGATCCTGTTTCCAATAATAGCACAAATTGTTAAAGTATTGTGCCCTAAAGATTGTCCTAAATAATATAGTGCGGAACTTTCCATCTCGAAGTTACATATTTTATGTCTGTTAAATCTAAATGTATTTAGTTTTTCGTGCATATTTGGTAATGAAGATTTTATTCTTAGCTCTCTTCCTTGTGGGGCATAAAATCCAGAGGCAGTAGCAGTAATCCCTAATTTGTGTCCTTCAAATTTATGTAAAAGAGATTCAGAAGCTTTTACAATATATGGTTCCGCTAATTTTTTAGGCCACTGAGAGTGTTTTATGAATGCTTCTGTCATTTGGTGTTCTATGTGTTCAGTTCCTCGGTAAAAATGTGCAAGTCCATCAAATCCTATCGCATATTCTGATACCAAATAGGTATCTACTAGAATATCTTCTTGTAATGATCCTGAAGTACCTAATCTAAACAAATTCAATTTTTTCTTTTTAGAATTTATAATTTTAGTGTCAAAATCAATGTTTACAAGAGCGTCTAGTTCATTTATAACAATATCAATATTATCACATCCAATCCCACTAGATATAACACTTATTTTTTTTCCTTTATAAGTTCCCGTGTGTGTTACAAATTCTCTGTGTTGAACTCTATATTCAATAGAATTAAAATATTTACTTATTTGAGAAACTCTTTCCTGATCTCCAACAAGTATAATGTCATCAGCAATTTGTTTTTTTTCTAAATTTAAGTGGTATATTTTTTTTTCTTTAGTTATTATTAGTTCAGTATCCTTTAAGGGGTTCATATTTTTAACTTTTTTTCATATTTTTTTTTCAATTATATAAGATAATATTATGTAATTTTGCTGAATCAAAAATAGTAATTATGACTAATACTGCAAGTAAAATTTTAGTTCCTATTGGATTTTCAGATCAATCTATCGTTGCTATGGAACAAGCTATTAATTTGGCAAAGATTAAAAACTCTGAAGTTGTTTTATTATCTGTTATAGAGGAGAAGCATTCAATATTTGATATTTTATCTGATAATGAAGTTGAATCTGAAAAAATTAAAAAGAGAGTACTTTCTAAGTTAAATGAAATTGCAAAGAAATACTCTGAAAAATTACAAGTTGAAGTAGAAACTATGGTTGCTAAAGGATCTGTCTACGATAAAGTCTGTGAGGTTGCTGATATGATTTCCGCTGATTTAATTGTTATGGGTACAAATGGTTCTCCAAAAGGAATCGCTAAAAAGTTTATTGGTTCTAATGCAGAAAAAGTGGTTCGTTCAGCAAAATGTCCTGTAATTACTATAAAAGGGAAAGATCATAAAAAAGGTTGTGATAATATAATTCTTCCTTTAGATTTAGAAAAAGAGACTAAAGAGAAAGTTTCATACGCACTAGAATATGCTAGGTATTGGGATGCTACTGTTCGTATTGTATCAGTTGTATTAAGAGATAATGAAGATGTAAGGAGGCAACTCCAAAGAAATATAAATTTAGTTGAAGATTTTATTACAAAAGCAGGTGTTAAATGTACTTCTATACTTTTAGAGGCGGAAAAGAAAATTTCTTTGTCAGAAGCTATATTAGAATATGAAAAGAATTTTAATTCTGACTTAATAATGATAATGACTAAAAAAGAAGAATCAATCTCAGACAGCTTGTCTGTAACAGCTCGTAATTTAATCTATAAATCTGAAATACCTGTGATGAGTATTCATCCAAAAGCAAGAGTTCGCAGAACTAAGCCGACAACAGCTTTTTAAAATGAAAATTCTTCCTAAAGATTTGTCAAAAATTCTTTTAGAAAATAAGTTTACTATATCGGTAGCTGAAAGTTGCTCAGCAGGTGGTATTTCTTCTTGTATTTGTTCTGTTCCTGGTAGTTCTACTTATTTTTTAGGAGGTATTGTTGCTTATTCGAACCTAAGTAAGCAGAGGGATTTAGGAGTAAGAGAAGAAGATATAAAAAAGTTTTCAGAGGTTAGTGATGTTGTAGCTAAACAAATGTCATTAGGAGTAAAAAGAAAATTCAACTCAGATTTTTCTATATCCACTACTGGTTATTCAGGACCTGATGGACTTGATGTTGGAAAAGTTTTTATTTCTATATCAAATCCTTTAGAAACAGTTGTGAAAAAATATGATTTTAAGGGATCTAGACAAGAAATAACTAATCAAATAATAGAAACTTCCTTACAAAATTTAATTTCTGAAATAAAATTATTTATTTTTAGTAATAAATAAAAGAATCTGTATATATTTGCGGACCGAAAAAAACAGAATCATGTCAAGAATTTGCGAAATAACAGGTAAGAAGGTAATGGTAGGAAATAATGTTTCTCATGCTAAAAACCATACAAAAAGAAAGTTTTATCCTAATTTACAAACTAAAAAATTTTATGTACCTGAAACTGGTGAGTGGGTTATTTTAAAAGTTTCTGCTAATGCAATTAGAACAATTGATAAAAAAGGTATTTCAGCAGTGTTATCTGAAGCCAAATCTAATGGAAATGTTTTAGTTTAGTACTTTAACTAGATTTTATAAAAAGTTGTTATCTTTGATGACAACTTTTTTTTTAAATAAAAATCTTATAATATGAAGGTAAAATTTTCCTTTTTAATTCTTTCTATTACTCTAATATTTTCTTCTTGTAAAAAAGAAATGGGTTGTATAGATCCAGGTGCATACAATTATAACCCTGATGCACAGGTTGACGATGGCTCATGTATTCCTACCGTACTTGGATGTTTAGAATCAAATGCTATTAACTATAATTCAGATGCTAATGTGTCAGATGAATCTTGTCTTTATGCTTTTAACATAGCTCAAGGTGTTTGGAATATTACACCTGATTGTGATGAAATAGAAATTCCTTTAATTGGGACAATTTCTTTAAATGATCAGTTACCTGAAACAATTGAGGTTTTTGGTCAAGAAGATAGTACTTTGTATATTGAAATTGATGATATATCTATTAATGGACAAGTAGATAATTCGGGAAATGTTACGGTTCAGGAACAAACGATTTCTTTAGATTTTGGAATGGGATTTCCAACTGATGTTGAGGTTGAGGGAAATGGTGTTATATATTTTGATAATACCGGTAATATTAATCTAACTTATTCATTTGAAATTCCTATTATAGGTACTCAATCTATTGATTGTAGTATTGAAATGAATAAGTAATCCAAAGATTTATGAGAAAAATCTCTTTTTTTCTTTTTGTCATCTTTATTTCAATTAATTTATTTTCTCAAGAGTTTAGCAGAAAAGATTCTTTAAGAGGGGAGTTAACTCCCTTAAGAACTTGTTATGATGTTAATTATTATGATTTGTTTGTAATAGTAGATGAAAAAGAAAGAACTCTTGAAAGATCTTATAATAAAATTCATTTTACAGCACAATTTGATTTTGATGAATTTCAAATAGATTTAGCTGAGAATATGGAAATTCTTACTATTCTGTTTCCAGATTCAGATGAAGTATGTGATGATATAGCACCTTGTAAACTAGAATATTCAAGAGAACATGATGCAGTGTTTGTAAAATTCCCAAGAACAATTAAAAAAGGGGAGCAATCTTTCATTATTGTATGGTATACCGGATACCCAAGAGAGGCTGTAAATCCACCTTGGGATGGAGGATTTTCTTGGAAGACAGACAAAAACAATAATCCTTGGATTGGAGTCTCTTGTCAAGGACTTGGAGCAAGTGTGTGGTGGCCAAATAAAGATCATCAATCAGATGAACCAGATAGTATGAGTATAACGGTTTCGGCTAGATATCCCAACAAGGTAGTTTGTAATGGAAACTTAAGAAGTGATACGACTATTTGGATTGATTATTTTCAAGATTATTTTAATCAATCAGAGTGGTTTGTTTCTTATCCAATTAACAACTATAATGTTACTTTAAATATTGGAGATTTTATTCATTTTCAGGATGAATTTATTAGTGAAAAGGATACTTTGGATTTAAGTTATTATGTTTTGTCCTATAATGAGGAGAAAGCTAGAACTCATTTTGAACAAGTTGTTCCTATGTTAGAGTGTTTTGAACAGATTTTTGGAAGATATCCATATTGGAATGATGGTTTTGCTTTAGTTGAGACTCCATATCTAGGAATGGAGCATCAATCTGCAATTGCTTATGGAAATAATTATCTTCCAGGCTATCGTGGGAGTTTGTCTTATTCTGGAGGTTTAGAATTTGATTATATTATTGTTCACGAAACAGGCCATGAATGGTGGGGTAATTCTGTAACAACCAATGATATTGCTGATATGTGGATACACGAAAGTTTTTGTACCTATTCCGAAGCTTTGTATGTTGAATGTATGTATGGGTATGAAGAGATGATTAAATATGTAAATAATCAGAAAAGATTTATTAGAAATGAAAAACCTATTGTTGGTTGTTATCATGTAAATAATAAGGGGAGTGGAGATATGTATCACAAAGGTTCTCTAATGTTACATACTTTAAGAACTTTGTTAGAAGATGATAAATTATGGTTTTCTATATTAAGAGGTATATTGATTGAATTTGAGAATCAAACAATTGACGCTTTTCAAGTAATTAATTATATTAATGAAAAAAGTGGAAAAGATTTTTCTGTATTCTTCTCTCAGTATCTTAATCATGTAGAGTTACCGGAGTTTCAATATAAACTAATAAGAGAGGGGAGAAATGTTACTTTACAATATAGGTGGAAAGCTATTGATAATTTTGATATGGCTCTTTTAGTAAATTCAGGATCTTCCGATTTTTGGATATATCCAAATTTAGAATGGAAGGAGATGAGTCTTGGGAAAATTGATTCTAGAGATTTTAAGGTTATCGAGGAGATGTTTTTGATTAATATTAAAAAAGTAAAATAAAATTTGTTTTTCAGATTATTTGATTAGATTTGCAGTTCGAAAAATAACGACAAAATGGCAAAAAAAGGTAATAGAGTTCAAGTAATATTAGAGTGTACAGAGCACAAATCTTCGGGTATGCCGGGCACCTCTAGATATATTACAATGAAGAATAAAAAGAACACTCCTGACAGAATGGAATTGAAAAAATATAATCCTATTCTTAAGAAAATGACTGTTCATAAAGAAATAAAATAATAAAAAATGGCAAAGAAGACAGTAGCATCATTACAAAAGAAAGGAGCAAAAGCTTTTACAAAGGCAGTAAAAATGGTAAAGAACGAGAATGGTTCTTACTCATTTAAATCTGAGATTGTACCTAAAGATAAAGTAAACGATTATTTAGCTAAAAAGTAATCTTTTAATAAATTTTAATTAAAAGCTTCTTTCATTAATCCGAAAGGAGCTTTTTCTATTTTTAATATAATGGGAATATTTGGATTTTTATCTAAGGACAAAAAGGAGAAACTAGATCAGGGATTAAAAAAAACTAAGGAAAATGTTTTTGAAAAACTATCTAGGGCAGTAGCTGGAAAGTCAGTTATTGATGAATTAGCTTTAGATGATATTGAGGAAGCTTTAATAACATCAGATATAGGTGTAGAAACAACTCTTAAAATTATTGAAAGACTAGAAGAGAGAGTTCAAAGAGACAAGTATTTAAATTCTAATGAATTAAATAGTTTTCTGAAGGAGGAAATTTCTTCATTAATGAAGGATACTTATAAGGAATTACCACAAATTGATGGACCATATGTAATTATGGTTGTTGGGGTAAATGGAGTTGGAAAGACTACTACGATTGGTAAACTCGCTCATAAATTTAAAAAAGCTGGAAAAAAAGTAGTTTTAGGCGCATCTGATACTTTTAGAGCTGCTGCTGTAGACCAATTAGTTATTTGGTCAGAAAGAGTAGGAGTGGATATTGTAAAACAAGATATGGGTTCCGATCCCGCATCTGTAGCTTTTGATACTCTTCAATCTGCAAAGGCAAACAAAGCAGATGTTGTAATTATAGATACTGCTGGTAGATTACATAATAATGTTAACCTAATGAGAGAATTAGGAAAGATAAGAAATGTGCTGCATAAAGTAATACCAGAAGCTCCTCATGATGTAATGTTAATTTTAGATGCATCTACTGGACAAAATGCTATAGAACAAGCTACTCAGTTTACAGCTGCAACAGAGGTTAATTCCCTAGCACTTACTAAACTAGATGGTACCGCAAAAGGAGGTGTTGTGATTGGAATTTCAGATCAATTTCAGATACCTGTACGATATATTGGTGTAGGAGAAGGTATGGAAGATCTTCAACAGTTTAATAAGACAGAATTTGTTGATTCATTATTTAATTAGATGAGAGCTAAAAGTAGGAAGAAAAATAAGATAAATGTCATAACTTTAGGTTGTTCCAAAAATATTTACGATTCTGAGGTGTTAATGGGTCAGTTAAAAGCAAATAATATAGATGTTAAACACGAAACCACTGATCCAGCAAATATTGTTGTTGTAAATACCTGTGGATTTATTGATAACGCAAAAGAAGAATCTATAAATACGATTTTAGAACAGATACTACGAAAAGAAAATGGAGAAATAGAAAAACTATTCGTCACAGGTTGTTTATCAGAGCGATATAAGCCAGATTTGGAAAAAGAAATGCCTAATGTAGATGAATTTTTCGGGACAAGAGATTTACCACGATTGTTAAAATCTTTAGGAGCAGATTATAAACATGAATTAGTAGGTGAAAGGTTAACAACTACTCCATCTCATTTTGCATATTTAAAGATTTCTGAAGGTTGTGATAGAAAATGTTCATTTTGTGCTATCCCAATAATGAGAGGAGGTCATAAAACAATTCCTATAACTAAATTAGTTAAAGAAGCGGAAAAACTTGCTGCACAAGGGGTGAAGGAACTTATCCTAATCGCACAGGATTTAACATATTATGGTTTAGATTTATATAAGAAAAGGAAATTAGCAGAATTAATGATAAAACTTTCTGAAGTAGATAGAATAGAATGGATTAGAATTCATTATGCTTTTCCTACAGCTTTTCCAGAAGATGTATTAGAGGTAATAAAAAATAATCCAAAAGTATGTACCTATATGGATATTCCTCTACAACATATTTCTAATAATTTATTAAAATCTATGAGAAGAGGAACAACAATGGATAAAACTAAAAACCTAATTAAAAAGTTTCGAAAAGATGTTCCAGGAATAAGTATTAGAACTTCTTTAATTGTAGGATATCCAGGGGAAACAGATAAGGAATTTCAAGAGTTGTTAGATTTTGTAAGAGAAAGTAAATTTGATAGATTAGGGGTTTTTACATATTCACATGAAGAAAATACTCATGCACATAAATTAGAGGATAATGTTCCAGAAGAGGTGAAACATCAAAGAGCGGAAGAAGTTATGGATTTACAATCTTCCATATCGTATGATTTAAATCAGAAAAGGGTAGGTAAAACATACAAGGTGTTATTCGACAGAAAAGAAGGTGATTATTATATTGGTAGAACAGAATTTGATTCTCCTGATGTGGATAATGAAGTAATAGTAAATGCAAAGGATTTTTATTTGAAAATAGGAGATTTTGCTGATATTAAAATCATTAAAGCAGATCATTACGACCTTTATGGAGAAGTTGTAAATTAAAGTGCTTTTCTTATTCTTACTAATTTAGTAAGTAATTCTTCAAGTGTATTTAAATTCAACATATTTGCCCCATCTGATTTAGCTTGTCTTGGATTAGGATGTGTTTCAAGAAAAATACCATCTACTCCTGTGGCGATTGCTGCCTTAGCGATAGTTTCTATCATCTCAGGTTTACCTCCAGTAATTCCACCATTCTGATTTGGTTGTTGTATGCTGTGTGTTATGTCCATTATTACAGGATATCCAAATTTTTTCATAATTGGAACCCCTCTAAAATCAACTATCATATCCATGTATCCAAACATATTTCCTCTTTCTGTAAGCATAATCATATTATTTCCACTCTCAGTTACTTTTTCTACAGCATGTATCATACTTTCAGGCGAGAGAAATTGCCCTTTTTTAATATTTATTACTTTTCCTGTTTTTGCAGCTGCAACTAAAAGGTCTGTTTGTCTACATAAAAAAGCGGGAATTTGAAGTACATCTACATAGTTTGCTACTATTGTAGCTTCTTCTTTAGAGTGAATGTCAGTTAAAGTAGGAATGTTAAACTTTTCTCCAACTTTTTTTAAGATAGAAAGCGCTTCCGTATCTCCAATACCTGTAAAGGAGTCTAATTTAGACCTATTTGCTTTTCTGTAACTTCCTTTGAATATAAAAGGTATTTGAAGTTTATTACAGATTATTGATATTTTTTTTGCAATCTCAAGAGTTATATCTTCTCCTTCTATAACGCAGGGTCCAGCAATAAGGAAGAAGTTTCCACTATTTTTATGAGTTAAATTTTTAATTTGTGTTAACATACTAAAATCGTTGTGTTAATGAAAAATATACTGAAGCTGAATTTTTATCATTTTTAAAAAAATCGTTTAAATGATAGCTGCCTATTGTACAGATTCCTTTTTTGTCTCTAATGTTAAAGTGTAAATTTGTTTTGTCTGTAAATCCTCCTCTATTTATCCCAACAGTAGTGTAAAGATATTTAGCATCTATCAATGTATTTATATCTAATCTATTCATATATCCAGATTCTTTTAATCCTCTATTAATTAAATCTGAATTTATACTACCTGTTACATAGTATGGTTGCCATCTACTGTGTGTCGCAATACAAATATTTTTAATAAAACGATGCTTTAAAATTGTATTATAGCTCAAAGTTATTCTAGCAGGTATAAAAGATTTAAAGGATTTAGTCTGTTGAGAAAACGACATATCTAATATTGAGTCGTTAAAATCAGGTAAATTATTAAAGTCCTGAATCTCCACTCCAGTGAAATTTAAATTATTGTCTGTATTGTTTATTATAGAGTTTTCCTTCCATTTTATATACCCTAAATCTCTAATACTCATCTCCCAAATATCAGTCTCTTTTGTAATTTTTAATGAGAAATCCATAGCAATCCCATTGCCATTTCCTACAAAAGGAGAAAAATCTGAGGTATCTGTCATCATGCTTTTTATATGGTAATTAAGATCCAAAGAAGTTCCCATTTCAGATGTATATAAACTTCCTTTATCTATATTTAATTGCATATGATGATTTCCATTTAGGAAGGAAAGAGCAGTTGTTATACTCCAATTAATATTATTTTTAAGAATATTGTAATTGTATCCAAGTTTATATTGTTGGTATCTATCAATCCTTATTGAGGTTTCTGAAAAATCTAGAGTATCTCCTAGATAGTCATAATTTCCATAAAGACTTAGTTTTAAAAGATCATCTTTAAAATTACAGTTAACATAATTTACATCTGAAAATTGGAAGTAAAATGAATTCGAATATTTATTAAGAAATTCATATTTTAAGTAATTTGTAAACTCTGCATTTAACCGATTTTTTTCATCCCCAGAGTTAATCCAATTATCTTTGATTTCATCAGTAATAAAACCTCCATACAACATACTATTTAAAAAATTTGTGTTAAGATTATTTGATTCTATAGATATGTAGGAATTTAAGTAAATACTATTTTTTTTAACTTTTGGTAACACTAACTCTTCTTGACTGTAGGATAGAAAAGGAGTAATAATAAAAACATATAACAAAACTTTTTTCATCACTCTCCTAACATTTCTTTAAATCTAGCAGATAGATTTAGTTTTAAATTATAATAACTATAAATATTTATCGCTTCAGAAATAGAAGATGTTGTAAAAGAAGCTTTTATATTCATTTTAGAAACATTTGCAAAATCAGTCTTAAAGAGATTAATGGTATTCTTACTTGAAGAAACAACATTGTTTTCATCATTTGTTGTTGCTGAAATAATACTATAATTTTTGATTACAGTATCTATAAGGTTATGGTTTTGATCTAAAAATGTAATATCAATAATACCCTCAAGAGGTAGTCCATTTTCAATAGTTATAAAAAGTTCGTCAATCTCCTGATCATTTTCCCAGTTTAAATCTAATTCTATTGTTTTACTAAGAGTTAGATTGTTTGCTATAAAGCTTAGAGGAATATTTGCATTTAAGCTAGCTGTTATTGGATAATCTAGATAGATAAAATCTTCAATATTTTGAGCTCCATTTGGGTTTAACATTATTGTAGCTCCAATTGTAGTTTGATTGGGAAGAATTTCTATCATATCAGAAGCGTCCAATTTTATTTCTGTTTTTGTTGGAGTGATAATTTCATTAATAAGACTGGCTCTATCAATTGAATAAGGGTAATTAATAATGTTATTTCCATTCTCATCTATTGAAGCTGAAACTGCGGGTAAATTGTCTTCCGTATTATCTGTATTAAACTCATTAAATTTTAATATTGCGTCTGCACCAACATTATTTTCAATTAACAGATTTAAATTTGCTTCTTCGAAGCTGATAGTACCATTTGTAATATTATTAAAAATAGATGTGTTTCTTGTATCAGAATTTATAACAAAAGTATCCTGTCCAATATATCCTTTTGCATACTCTGGAGTAATATTATATATGTTATATAAACTAAAACTATCTACTTGATTAATAGTTTCTAATTCCCCAGTAGAATCTAGATAGATGTACATTTCAGAGTAGATGGTATTTACCGTGTCTCCTCCAATACGTCCTTCTTTCCCTTTTAAATTCATTTTATACCCACTAAAGTCAAAAAATAAATTGGTTGGAGTAGTATTAATATTAGGAGGAATTTTTACTAAAGTTTCAAAAGATACATCATTTTTTGTAAGAGATGGTATTTTATATATAACACTTACGGTATCTGGTAAGCTACTTGAAGCAATAATAGATACATTACCTTGTTTTATACCTAGCTCTGTAAGTCTTGCGCTTCCAATATCAAATGACTGTTCTACAATCTCTTCATGTAATAATTGGTTAGGAAAGTATGCAGTGGCTTCCATTATTTGTATGTTCGTAATAGATATTTTAGTAACTAAAGCATCTGTATAATTTATAGGAATTAATCCATTACTTGGGTCTATATCCATATTATCTATTAATCCTATCATTAGATTGTCAAGTGTTTGATTTGCTACAGAAACACTTTCAAAATAACTTTCTCCACTTTCAATGAGTGGTATACTGAAAGTTGCAATTAAATTCTGATTATTTGCATTATAAAGTAAAAGCGTCATGTTAGATATTGAGGTAGGGAATCCGTTCGTTATTTCTAAATTCATCATTCCGCTATATAAAGTCATGGTCTGGAAATAGTTGCTAGCATCAATATTAATGCTGTCGTTTTGTATAATATTTGGCAACGCAGGAATTTCTCTCATACTTCCGTCTGGATACAAAGCTGATCCTAATGGTCCTAACTGATCAATAACGCTTCCTATGGTTGTAAGGTATTCAATCTCAACATCTTCAAACTGAACAGAATCTATTCGGAAATTTTTCTCAACAGAGGTAGAGTTAATATTTAATAAGCTCTCATATTCTGTTTGTAATAGTTCAGTAGAATATACTAAAGAAACTAAACTATCTGAGTTTAAGCTTGTAAGTATAGGAGTGTTACTTTCTTCAATAATATCTGAAATATTAACTTCAGCATTAGCAATTGGAATAATCATATCTACTTCCCAAGTGGGATTTTCCAAATCGTGTTTGCAAGAGTATAATATAAAAGTTAACAAACTGAAAAATAAAAACTTTTTCATAAAGCAAATATATTAATAATTATATTTTCCTGTCCTAGATAGTTTGTAATATAGTATGAAATGAGGGGTAGTAGGATGTCTAGTTCTGTTGTAATAGGATTGGTAGGGTGGTTTTTCCTACTATTGATTGTTCTAAAAAAATTATTGAAAAATAAATTTTTGATCTATTTGTATGTATAATAGAAGCTTCTTTACCTATTAATTGCTTTTGTTCTATTAAACCTGATAAAGAGATAGGTCGTATTCGATTTGATATGGTGATATTTATCATGAGCTAAAGTTAAGTATTAATACTTAAGCCTACTTATTCCGATAACAATTTATATTTTAGCAGATATTATAAAATAAGAAGATGAAAATATCACTTAATTGGTTAAAACAATACATAAGATTAGATCTAGAAACAAGTAAAATTTCTGAATTACTTACCAATACCGGATTGGAAGTGGAAGGGGTAAGCTATGTTGAAAGTATAAAAGGTGGATTGAAAGGGGTAATAATTGGTGAGGTTTTAACTTGTATTCAACACCCAAATGCTGATAGATTAAAATTAACAACTGTTAATATTGGAAAGGAGGAAATCTTACAAATAGTTTGTGGAGCACCAAATGTTGATGTTGGACAAAAAGTATTAGTAGCAACAATTGGTACTACTTTATATAATGGTGAAAAATCTTTTAAGATAAAGAAAGGTAAGATAAGAGGAGAGGTTTCTATGGGGATGATATGCTCGGAAAATGAACTTAGTTTGGGAGAGTCTCATGAAGGAATAATGCTACTTCCAAATGATACTATAGTAGGAACTTTAGCTTCCGATTATTTTAATATAGAAAATGACACCGTAATAGAAATAGGACTTACTCCTAATCGTTCAGATGCAATGGGACATATTGGAGTTGCAAGAGATTTAAAAGCAGTCTTGAATCATAGAGGTTCTAAACTAGAAATGTGCTTACCAAAAGTAGATGATTTTAAAGTTAATAATACAGATTTATCTATTTCTGTAGAAGTAGAAGAATCTGAACTCTGCCCTAGATATTCAGGAGTTTCAATATCGGGTGTAAAAATAAGTGATTCTCCAGTTTGGTTACAAAACAGATTAAAATCTATAGGATTAGATCCGATAAATAATGTAGTAGATGTTACAAATTATGTATTACACGAGACAGGGCAACCTCTACACGCTTTTGATGCCGATAAAATATTCGGAAATAAAGTAATTGTGAGAAAGGCTAAAAATAAAACTAAATTTACAACTCTGGATGATGTGGAAAGAGAACTTTCTTCTGAAGATTTGATGATTTGTAACGAAAAAGAAGAAATGTGTTTAGCAGGGGTATTTGGAGGTTTGGATTCTGGAGTTTCTAATAAAACTGTTAGAATATTTTTAGAAAGTGCTTACTTCAATGCAGTTTCAATTAGAAAAACTGCTAAAAGACACGGATTAAGTACCGATTCTTCTTTTCGATTTGAAAGAGGATGTGATCCAAATAATACTATTTATGCATTAAAAAGAGCAGCTCTTTTAATACAAGAAATTGCAGGTGGAGTGATCTCATCAGAAATTGTAGATAAATATCCTAATAACATTTCTGACTTTAAAATAAATCTAAGATATCAAAAATTAGATAGTTTAATAGGAGAGAAGATAGAAAGAAAAGTAGTAAAAAGTATTCTAAATGATTTGGAAATTAAAGTAGTTTCTCAGAATGAAAAAGGACTTTCTTTAGAAGTTCCCCTATACAGGTCAGATGTACAAAGAGAGGTAGATGTAATTGAAGAAATTCTAAGAATATATGGATTCAATACCATTATTACCTCAGAAAAATTAAACACTTCTATTCAGTATTCAGAGGATATTAATCCAGAAGCTATTAGGAATGTTATCTCGAATTTACTTAGTAGTAATGGATACTCTGAAATTATGAATAACTCCTTAACCAAAGGAGATTATAATACTTTAATTAAAGAATTAAATCCGGAAGAAAATATAACTTTACTTAATCCACTTAGTCATGATTTAAATACCTTGAGACAATCTTTACTTTTTTCTGGATTAGAGAATGTTTCTTACAATATTAATAGAAAAAACCAGGATTTAAAATTATATGAGTTTGGTAAAAGTTATCACAAAATAGATACAGAATATGTTGAAAATCAGCATTTAATTATTTTACTTTCTGGAAATGTTCACGCCGAGAGTTGGAATAGTACAAACACTAAAGTAAACTTTTTTAATCTTAAAGAAAAGGTAGAACATATTCTTTATCGTTTAGGTATTACAAAACTAAAATCAGAAAAATTAATTGGTTATGGTATATCTGAAGGAATAATGTATAGGTCTAAAAAAGATACATTAGTTTGTTTTGGAAAAGTTGATAAAAAAATAACAAAGAAATTTGGAATAAAGCAAGAGGTGTTTTATGCTGACTTTAATTGGGATTTAGTTTTAAGATTGGTTTTAAATACTAAAATAAAATATTCAGAAATAACTAAATTTCCTAATGTTAAAAGAGATCTTTCATTATTAATAGATAACAAAATTACTTTTGAAGAATTGCTGCAAATAGCTAACGAAACTGAAAAGAAAATTCTAAAATCAGTAAATCTTTTTGATGTGTATGAAGGAGAGAGGTTACCAAGAGGAAAAAAGAGTTATGCTCTAAGTTTTATATTAGAAGATAAATCAAGAACACTTTCAGATAAATACATTGATAAGGTAATGAATAAATTAATTCAATCTTACGAAAAAATAGGAGCAGAAGTTAGAAGTAAATAATTTTTTTACACAAAATTTAATTATTATTGTTCAGAACTTCCACCGTCCATTAGGTCGTTATTTTTAATTTTAGAATTAACTCTCTTGGATTTAAAATTTAACTTACCAAAAGTATAACTAAAACTAACTCCAATTGATCTCATTGCGATTATTCTTTCACTAGATTGCTCAAAATTGTTTCCACTTAATTCTGTTCTCATAATTTTCTCTCCATTTTTTAAAAATGGTTCAACAATCCTTAAGCCAAAAGAACCTCTTTTGTTTTTAAAGTCTTTCTTAATTCCAAAACTCATCATGGACCAACTATCTGAATATCCTTGAATTGTTTGTTGTGGAGAAGAGTACCATCCCCATGTTTCGAACTTTAAATTGTTTCCAAGATTTACTGTCCCACCAAAGTTATAATTATATAACATAGTTTTTAAATCACCGAATCTTTCATCATTTGATGAATATTGAAAAATATTGAATCCACCTCTAAGGTTAATTGATTTTAAGGTAATTGATCCATAATAATTAAATCCTAATTTTTGATTTTTTCCAATATTTTCATAAGTTGTTTCTGAGATTCCATCTCTAATTGTAACAATAGATTCAATGACGTCTTTTGTGTTTTTTAAATATACATAATAACTTGATTGGAAGAATCTACTAAATGAATTGTATCCAAGTTCTATTTGTTCTGAAACAGCTGGAAGTAAATCAGGATTTCCAATTGTAATATTTTTATTATCAGTTCTTCCGGTATTTGGGTTTATATAATAACTACTTGGTCTTCTAATTCTGTTGTTATAAGAGAGTTTTAATGATTTAGTCATTGAAAACTTTTTACTCAAAACAATGTTTGGTAAAAAATTCGGATATGGTTTATTATTAAAATTCTTAGATGTTGATTTTTCCCATGAGCCATTTATATCAGTAAGTTCATACCTTCCGCCTAAAACTAATCCAAAATCTTTTGGGAGCGCGAATTGACTAGAAATATATGAGCTCGCCACTCTCTGACTATAATTAAATATATCGGATTCTGAATAAGTTTCTTGGTTATTTGAGTCTAGAGTAGTCACATAATCAAAATTGTTGTTTCTATCAATATATTTGATTCCAACTTCTAATTTGTTTTCATAGCTGTCACCCCCTTTTGTTCCTTTTGATCCATATTTTTTCCCTTTATTTCTTTTAGACGAAGGTATTTCAAATTCAGAATTATTGTTTTTGTGTTTTTTCTTTTCACCGAATGGATGGACATAATCTATTTGGAATGTTTTTTCATTTGAAAATCCATCAGAAATATTTGTTGTTAATTGATTTTTTTCATAAACACTACTTCCTTCATCCTCATATTCATTGTTTATTTGAAAAGCTATTGCTAATTCTTTCTCAGGATTATTTACAAAATTTTTTGTATAATCAAATGTCCATTCAATATTATTACTTGTAGAATTTGTGTTAATTATTGATTGATATTCCTCTGTATTCCCATTAGCAATATCTGTGATATTAGTAGTGTCGTCACTAAATTTATCTCTTCCTCCAAAAGAAAAACTAGAGGTAAAGTTGTTGAAGGGATTTAAGTCGTAATACATATCAATACCAGTTCTATATCCTGTCCATCTACTAAAGGTTTCTCCATTTCTTAATAATGTATTTTGATTTATTCTATTATCTAAACTGTCTAAATCCCAATCATTACGTTCATAATTTGATCTACCTACTCTTGGCCAGTACATCCCGTAGAGTCCTCCTTTTACAGATATACCAAAATTATTTTTTCCAACAGTTAGATTAAGACTATTTCTGCTAACTCTACTTCCCATAGATCCTGAAAATGTTCCCTTGTATCCATCAATGATTTTTTTCTTAGTTATTATGTTAACAATTCCAGCATCACCTTCGCCATCATATTTTGCTCCAGGACTTGTAATTACCTCAACTGATTTAATTTGATCAGCAGGTATCATTTTTAAAGCTGATGATATGTCGGATGTTAAAAAACTTGAAGCTTTTCCATTGACTAAGAATTTAATATTACTACTTCCTCTTAAATTAACATTTCCATCTAAATCTACCGATAATAAAGGTGCTTTTCTTAGTACATCTGTTGCGTCATCAGAACTTTGATTAATATCATTTTCAGGATTATATACTATTTTATCAATTTTATTTTCATAAATAGCTTTTTCCTCATTAATTTCAATTTCACCAATAGTATTACTAGATCGATTTAGAAAAATATTTTTTATTTTTACATTTGGATTTTTTTCAGTGATTTCAAATTCATACTCAAAAGTTTCGTAACCAACAAAGCTTACCATCAGGGTATACTTTCCTCCAGGTATTTTATCAAAGTTAAATTTACCTTTTTCAGATGTCACAGTTCCATCAATAGGATTCTTATCGAATCTATTAACGATTGAAATATTTGCGTATGACACAGATTTCTTATCTTCTGAATCTTGTACTTTTCCACTTAAAGTACCGTATATTGTCTTTGTTTTTTGCCAAGTAGCACCTGATATAGCGTCGATTTTGAAACTGCTATATAGAATACTTGAGTTTAAAAATATTAATAGTAAAAATATTATTTTCTTCATTATTGATTAACTTTACAATTATATCCAAATAGACATTTATCTTTAATGATTTTATCTACACCAGATGGAACCATATCTTCCCATTCTCCTTCCTTATTTTCTTTGATTAAAGCTAATACTTTTCTAGAGAATATTTTTAACACCTCTGTATTGCAACTCAAATCTTCAACTCTTTTATTAATGTATAAGTAGTCATATAGATCTTTAACTCTAGGGTGAATAGGAATATTGCTTGAATTTAATAGTTCTGAATTTTTGTCAGGTTGAAACGGATATAAATAAATTTTAATATCTCTAGTAAAAATAATACCAAATGCTTCAAGAATACCTCCATTTAAATTTCTATAATACTTTTCTTCAAACATTTCAATTAAATTGTCGACTCCTAAAATAATCCCCATTCTTTCCGTTGAAAATTGAGATAAATATTCAATCAGCTTGTAATATTTTTTAAAGTTTGAAATCATAACAGTGAAGCCTAAGGAACATAATATGTCAACCCTATCAAGAAAATCTTGTTCATCTACTTCTCCTTCTGATTTTAAATTACTTAATGTAATTTCAAATAGAACTTGAATATTATTTGAGTTTACTTTTGGATTTTCTTTAAACTTATTCAATCCATTTTCATACATGTCGATATTGACTTTTGTAACTGGTCTAAAACTCCCTCTTATTGTGAGGATATTCTTTTTGTATACAACATTCGAAGGTTGGTGATTAACTCCATCAGGAGTAAAAATTACACTATCGGTCATACCTTCTTTTACGAGTGTTAAACTTAATAATCGATTATCAACATCTTTAAAGTCAGGCCCTGTAAATCTAACTGTATCAATCTCTATGTTATCTCTACTTAAATTGTCATATAATGTCTTTAATATATCTTTTGGGTCGTCACAATAGAAACTAGCGTATAATAAATTAGTTCCAAGTATACCAATTGTCTCTTGTTGTAAAGTAGAGTCTTGATCATTTAGATTTACATGTAAAATAATGTCATTAGGTTTATTATTTACATTTTTTTGAAATCTAACTCCAATCCATCCATGTCCTTTATTAGTTTTTTCATAATTTATAGTAGTTATGGTGTCAGCTAATGCGAAATATCTTCTTTCAGGAAAAGAACCTCTATCTAATCTGTCTTCAAGTAATTTATACTCATGATCTAACATGTTATCTAACCTAGACTCACAAACATATCTACCATCTATTTCTTTTCCATAAATTGCATCTGAAAAATCTTTATCATAAGCGGACATAGTTTTTGCAATTGTTCCAGAAGCAGAACCTGCTCTAAAGAATTGACGAGCAACCTCTTGTCCAGCTCCAATTTCTACCATAGAACCATAGATAGAATTGTCTAAATTTATTTTAAGAGCTTTTTGTTTGGATGATAGAATTAATTTTTCTTCCATATATTTTATTGTATCTAGATGGCAAATTTATTAACTTATTTTCATTTAAAATGTTTATTAATATATATTTTTACAAAATATAAATTATACAGATGAAGATAACTATTCTTGGTAGTGGAACTTCACAAGGTGTGCCCTTGATCGCCTGTGATTGTAATGTATGTTTGTCTGAAGATTCGAGAGATAAAAGATTAAGATCATCAATTATGGTTGATGTTGACAACCAAAGATTTGTTGTTGATACAGGTCCAGATTTCAGATATCAGATGTTAAGAGAAAAGGTTAAAAATTTAGACGCTATTTTGTTTACACACGAACATAAAGATCATGTAGCTGGTTTAGATGACGTAAGAGCATTTAACTATAAATGGAAAAAGGATGTAGAGGTTTTTGCTTCGAAACGAGTGAGTAAGGCTTTAATGAGGGAATTTCATTATGTGTTTTCTAAAGATAAATATCCTGGTGTTCCAAAAATAAATATTAATCTAATAGACAATAATGATTTTTTTATCGGAAATACTAAAATAACTCCTATTGAGGCCTTGCACTATAAACTGCCAGTTTTTGGTTTTAGGATAGATAAATTTGTTTATTTAACCGATGTTAGTTATATTTCTTCTATTGAAAAGCAAAAATTATTAAACGCGGACTTATTGATCATAGATGCTCTCAGAAGAGAGCGACACCTATCACATTTTTCATTAAGTCAGGCATTAGATTTAATTTCAGAAGTGAAACCAAAACAATCTAGATTAATACACATGAGTCATTTTTTAGGGAAACATGCTGATTTGGAAAAAGAATTACCATTAAATGTTTCACCATCATATGATGGAGAGGTAATATTTTTGTAGATTTGTAAAAAATAATAATTATGAAAAAAATTTCTTTCTTAGTAATACTTTTAACAAATTGTTTATTCACTTATTCTCATGATAATTGTCATAAGTTTGAAAAAGATGAACTTGAAATTAGATACATTAAAAGTCCAATTCATTTAAATGAAAATGTTCAATATCAATTAAGAAACTCTGTTCAGTGGCAAAGTTTTTTAAATGAAAATCCAAATTGGTTTGTGTATTTTAATGAATATAATAATCTGCCTCACAGAGCATTTGGAGAAGGCATATATATTAATTCTATAGATAATTTTATAAATCAAAAACTATCTATTTTTGATATAAATTACTGTGATTTAAAATTACAGTCACACTCAAAAAATGATAAATACTCCAATTTTATATATACACAATTATTCAATGGTCTTGATGTAATTGACAGTAGACTTTATATAAAACAAACTAAAAATAATGAAGTCGTGGTTTTTGGCCTAGATTTATTTAATGATATTAACATAAGTATTATCCCATCGATATCTGAGGAGGATGCCATAATATCTGCGTCAAGTGATTTACCGAATAGTATATTGAAAGAAGATATCATGGATAATCTCAAAATTTTACCTATTCCTTCTAATAATAAATACGATTTTCATTTAGTTTATGAAGTTTTTATTGAAACAACAAACTCCTTAGGTCCTGCTAAGTATTTATGTTATGTTGATGCTAATACTGGAGAACTCTTAATGAGAAATAATGAGGTTAAGTATGAATCTCCAATTTCAAATGTGCATGTAGAAGGCGAAGTTTATACATCAAATCCATTTAATCCAACTTCTGTTGAAAATATGGTTAATTTAAAAATTAGACATAATAACATTGATTATTACACTGACACTCTGGGTGATGCGCTATTGTCATCAAATAACGGACAGGCAACCTATTATTTAGAAGGGCTATATTCACAAGTAATGACTAATGGTTCTACTGCTAGTTTTAGTATTCCTGCTACTATATCAAACGTTAGTTTTGATAATACAAATTCAACTATTCCAGAGAGAACCGCATATGTAGCTGTAAATAAAATTCACAAACATTTTAAAAATCTTTTCCCAACATTTGGAGGACTTGATTTTCCAATGGAAACTAATGTGGATATTTCAACTGCAAATTGCAATGCATTTTATAGTGGTGGTACTATTAATTTTTATGCAGAAGGAGGTGGTTGCCAGTCAACTGCTAACATTCCAGATGTAGCATATCATGAGTACGGTCATGCTATTAATGACTATAGATATAACAATCAAGTTGGAATGTGGAATGGAGCCTTAAATGAAGGAACTGCAGATATATGGGCCCTATCTTTAACCGAATACCCAGTCCTTGGGGAAGGGTGGTATACTAATGATCCTAATAGTAATGTGAGAGAGTATGATTCTACAACTAAAGTATATCCACAAGATCTTGTAGGAGAAGTTCATGCTGATGGTGAAATTATTTGTGGTGCATTTTGGAAAACCTATGAAAATTTAGGTAGTATGTCCCAAGCTTTAGAACTTTTTGCTGATTTATATGATAGTGGTCCTGATGGTCCTAATGGAACTGAAGGAATTATATATACTGATGTTTTGTTAGAATTTCTTTATTCTGATGATAATGATGGTAATATTTTTAATGGTACTCCAAATGATATAGCTATTGTTGATGCGTTTGCAGCTCATGGAATAACATTATTGTCAAATGCTACTTTAACTCATAATCCAGTAGAGGAAGGTCTCCATCAGATAATTACAGATATAGACGCAAATATATCTATGACTTACCCATGGGCACTTGAAAATGCATATTGCTTCTATAAACCTAATAATCAAAACAACTGGGATAGTATTCCAATGACTTTAGTATCAGGTTCAGATTACTCAGCACAAATTCCTTCATATTCAAGTGGTAATATAGTTTCCTACTACCTCACTTTAATTGATAATTATGGTCATAAATCTGCAATTACTCCATTTTCTTCAAATTTACAATCAAATCCAAATATTCCATATTTTATTTTGATTGGTTACGAATTAATGGAAGAACAAGATTTTGATTTTAATATAGGATTTTGGGATGTTAGTGACCCACTTGACAATGCTACAACTGGTCTTTGGGAAATAGGTGTTCCAGAAGGAACCTATTATGATGGTACTGTACCTGTTCAACCTGGAACTCAAAATACACCTCAAGGTGCGTATTGTGCTTTTACAGGAAATGATAATACAGGTGGTACAATAGGAGCTAATGATGTTGATGGAGGACATACAACTTTAACATCACCTGTTTATGATTTAACTGATTATACAAATCCAACATTTACTTATTTTAGATGGTACACAAACTCTCCTCCAACTGGAGCAAACCCATCGGCTGATTGGTGGCAAGTGCAGGTTACTGATGATGGAGTCAATTGGACATATGTTGAAAATAACAAAACATCTGATAACAGATGGAGAAAATTCGCTTTCAGAGTAAAAGATTATGTTACCGTCTCAGATAATTTTCAAATCAGATTCATAGCTTCTGATAGTATCCGAAATGGATTATACTTAGATGGAGGAAGTTTAGTTGAGGCGGCTGTTGATGATATTTATTTGTATGATCAATCACAAGCAACATCTAATCCTGATATCCAAGAAAAAATTCAAATTTTTCCAAATCCTACTACAGGTTTAGTGACAATAAATAACTCAGAAAATTCAGTTTTAAAAATATTTAATGTACTTGGTGATTTGATTGATCAAGTCGATTTAAATAATGATGTTGATTACATAGATCTTAGAGAATTTTCAGATGGAATTTATTATTTTGAAATTTACAAAGACAAGTTAATATTTACTAAAAAAATTATAAAAAATACAAAATGAAAAAATTAATATTATTTACTTTTTTAATACCAATATTTGTGTCTTCACAAATAAATGTAAATCACACAAATCTTCCAGATATTGGTGATACTGTAATAACTATGTCAGATTATGGAAGTTATAATCATGGGAATAGTGGAGCTAATCAGTTTTGGGACTTTTCTAATGCTGCTGGTTCTTTGGAAATGATGTTAGGGTTTATTGACCCAGCTATCACTCCATACCAATCAAGTTTTCCAAATAGTAATTTAAGTGTAAAAGTTGATTCCTCTATGTATTATTATCTAGAAAGGTCAATAAGTGGTCTCAAAATTCTTGGTTATGTAGATTCTGGATACGCAGAACAGTTTAGTCAAGTAGTTTTGCCAACTCCTCTGAACTATTTAGATACTTTTTTAGTAAATAATATTTTCTTTCAGTATGAAGATACTATAGGTCCATTCCCAGCAATATTTGCTGGTGTTCCAGGACCATATATCATTGATTCTATAAAACAAACTTACGGAAGTATTGATACATTTATAGTAGATGGTTGGGGACAAATTCAGGTTCCTTTAGGAACTTATGATGCCTTGAGAGTAATTCAAACAAGATATGAATATGAAAATCTTTCCTTTAGATTATTAGACACAATAAATGGTACATCACAATGGTTTCTTGATACTAGTTCCACAGGAGTATATTGGGAAGGAAAAAGATGTTCTTGGAGAACAAATGACAGTTCAGTTTCATGGAGTATAGCAGAAATTGAACTTGATTCTTTAGGAAATAGCTATGGTGATATTATTTATTATGCTGGAAATTCAATTAACAATATTGTTATATCACCAGCTATGGTAAATGTTGACAAGTTAGTAAATGTAAGTTGTTATGGATCTTCAGATGGTTTTATTATGTTAGATATTCTAGGTACAGCATATCCATTTACATTTTCCTGGACTGGCCCTAATGGCTTTACATCTAATTCAATGGATATATATAATCTTTCACCTGGATTGTATGAAGTAACTGTAACTGATAATAATGGAAACATCACAATTGAAGATTTTGTAATTACTGAACCAAGTCAACTAAATGCAAATATTATGCAGTCAGGTCTTAATCTAACAGTATATGCAAATGGTGGCGTACCCCCATATACCTATTCTTGGAACAATGGTGACACTTCTCAAATGATTAATGTTACTAGTAATGGAACTTACTTGTGTGCTGTATATGATAAGAATGGATGTGTTTACTCAGTAGATTTTGAGGTAACTAACATTCCAACAAATATCATGGAAGAAAATAATGAAAATAAAATAATTAAAGTAATAAATATACTAGGAAAGGAAACATTTGATAGAAATAAAGAAGTTCTTTTTTATATTTATGATAATGGTAAAGTAGAAAAGAAATTGATACTTGATAAATTTTAAAGGAGTTTACTTATTAGAATTAGATACTGATAATGGAATAGTCAACAAAAAGCTTATTCTTCAGTAGTCTTTATAAGATAACACTAAATGAAAACAAATAAAAATATTTTTGGTGATCCTATGGTTATATGTGGAAAAAATCCGATTACTGGATATTTTAGAAATGGATGTTGTGATACTGATAGTTCTGATTATGGATTACATACTGTGTGTGTAATAGTTACAAATGAATTTTTAGAATTTTCTAAAAGTGTAGGCAATGATCTGACAACACCTATTCCTCATTATGGATTTGAAGGCTTAAAAAATGGTGACAAATGGTGTTTATGTGCACTAAGATGGAAGGAAGCAATGTTAAATAATGTCGCTCCTAAAGTGATTCTGGAAGCGACTAATGAAGAATCTTTAAAGGTAATTGATATTAAAGACTTAATAAAGTATTCTCATGTATAGAATATTTATTCATTAAATTATTTAAACAAATTCTTTTGATACTTTTTTATTTTTGATCCCCTCAGAATAATTGTAGAATCCTTCTCCAGACTTTACCCCAAGTTTACCAGCAGTAACCATATTTACTAATAATGGACATGGTGCGTATTTTGGATTTTTAAAACCATCGTACATAACTTCTAAAATTGATAGACAAACATCTAGTCCAATGAAATCGGCTAAGTGTAAAGGGCCCATTGGGTGTGCCATTCCTAGCATCATGACTGTGTCAATTTCACTTACACCTGCGACACCTTGAAATAGAGTTTCTATAGACTCATTAATCATAGGCATTAAAATTCTATTCGCTACAAATCCTGGATAATCATTAACTTCTACAGGTATCTTACCAAGACTTTTACTAGTGTCCATAATTTTTCTTGTTGTCTCATCAGAAGTGTCATATCCTCTAATTACTTCTACTAATTTCATAATTGGAACTGGGTTCATAAAATGCATTCCGATTACTTTATTTGCTCTATTTGTTACAGCAGCAATCTTAGTTATAGATATAGATGAAGTATTTGTACCTAAAATTGTATTTTTATCACATACTTCATCAAGTTGTTTAAATATTTTTAGTTTTAAATCTACATTTTCTGTCGCAGCTTCTACTACCAAGTCAGCTCCTTTTACAGCAGAACTTAAATCTGTATGTATAGTGATGTTAGAAAGTGTAGAGTTCTTATCTTCTTCTGATATTTTTTCCTTAGATAACATTCTATCTAGGTTTTTTGTTATAGTTGCGATTGCTTTATCTAATGCATCAGAAGAGATGTCTACTAGCTTAACAGTGTATCCACTTTGTGCAAAGGTATGTGCAATTCCATTTCCCATTGTTCCCGCTCCAATTACAGTAATATTTTTCATGATTATTATTGTTTTAATATATTATTTTTAAGTTGTCGAATTTTATCCAAGCTTCTTTAGTTGTATCAGTTCTGAAAACATTTATATAAAACTTAATAGAATTATTTCCAAGAGCCTCACTAACGGTTTTAGTCATATTTATATAGATCTTATTCCAATCTTCTTCCTTTGGACTAATCCAAACTAAATCTTTATTTATTACACTTGTAGGGTTGTTTATGTATGCACCAATAAGTGCGGTATGATTTGATTGATAGTCTAACTCAAGATACACTGGAGAACCTTGTTGTGGAAGATTTTCAAAATCATCTGTTGAAGCTTCAAATTTAAGATAGTTTCCAGTTAGATGAGCGTATGCGAAGCTATTTCCATTTTCTGTTTTAACTTCAAAATCAATTTCAGATTTTAAGGTTGTATCTATATTTGTGCCTACTCCTTCAAAGTTTTCATATTCTACGATAGCATTGTCAGTATATCTGAAAGAAGGTTGAATATTTATGATGCTATCTTTAACTAAGAAAACATTTTTTTCAAATGATTTATAAAAATGGTATCGAACTCTTGTTGATGCAATTCCATTATCTTTAATTCCAGCAAACATCTTAATGTTATTAGTATCTTTGTGTAATAAAGGAATAACAGCAGGTAGTTCATAAGCTCCTTGAAATTGATCATTAACATATAACCATATATCTATTATTTTGTGTGTATTTTTTCCTTGATCTAAATTGGTTACTAAATCAATATTAGAAACACTTAAATAAGAGGGTATTTCCTGTATGTTCTTATTTTTTTCACATGAGAATAAAGAAATAGAAATAAATAATGAGATAATACATTTCTTTTTAATATTAACAAAGAAGTGTGTATTTTTAAATTTATACATGTATATGATTACTTGTTTTTTTATTATTTATTTGTGGTATGTTTAATATAATTGCGAAAATATAAATTTATTATCTGTAAAACTATAAAATGAAGGATACTTTTAGGCACAAGGGATTGAGAAAAATATTAGTGGAGAGTTTAATAGAGAAGGGTATTAAAAATAGTAGGGTATTAGAGATGATTAATGAAATTCCTAGACATCAGTTTATGGATAATGCATTTATTCAATTTGCTTATCAAGATAGAGCATTTCCAATAGGAAGTGGACAGACAATTTCTCAGCCATATACTGTTGCATTTCAAACAGAGTTATTAGATGTAAAACCATATGAAAAAGTATTAGAAGTAGGCACTGGTTCGGGGTATCAAGCTGCAGTTTTGGTGGGTTTAGAAGCTAATGTTTATACTATTGAAAGACAAAAAGAACTATTTCAAAAGGCTAAAGAATTTTTACCAATGATTGGGTATAATTGTAATTTCTTTTATGGTGATGGATATAAAGGATTGGAAAAATTTGCTCCATTTGATAAAATTATAATTACATGTGGAGCCCCAGAAATACCAGAAGAATTAATTAAACAACTTAAGGTAGGAGGCAGAATGGTAGCTCCAATTGGTAGTGGAGATGTGCAAGTGATGTATTTAATTAAAAAAATATCAGAAAGTGAAATTTCCACAACAACTCATGGGGAGTTTTCTTTTGTTCCTATGTTAAATAATAAAAATTATGGGAACTAAGATTTTTCATCTAATAAATCAATTATAATTTTACATCCTTTTATTATTTCCTTATCTGAAATGGTTAATGGTGGAGTGATTCTAAAAGAAGTTTTAGTAAATAAAAAGTAAAATAAAATCAATCCATTGTCTAATGATTTCTCTACTACTTTTTTAGTTAGTTTTTCATCGCCAAGTTCAATCGAAAGAATTAATCCTTTTCCTCTAATTTCCTTTATTTTTGGATGTGATAAATGAGTTCTAAAAAGTTCCTCTTTTATCTTTACTTCTCTAATAATATTTGAGGTTAGAAGGTGTTGTAAACAAGCTAAACTTGCGGCACAATTTACAGGGTGTCCTCCAAAAGTAGTTATATGCCCTAGTTTAGGTTCATAAGTTAATAGGTTCATCATATTCCAAGAACTAATAAATGCACCTATAGGCATTCCTGCTCCCATCCCTTTTGCAATACACAATACATCAGGAACTACATTGTATTGTTCAAAACCAAATAGTGTTCCTAATCTTCCGTAACATGTTTGAATTTCATCAAAAATTAGAAGTGTTTCTGTATTGTTACATTTTTGTCTTACCTTTTGTAAAAAATTGTTTTTTGAAGTAATAAATCCCGTACCCCCTTGAACAATTTCTATCACAACTGCTGCAGTTTTGTTAGTTATTTTTTCTAAAGATTCCTCGGAATTATATTCAATTGTATTACAATCTGGTAATAATGGACGATAATTTGTTTTTTGTTCTTCATTTCCCATTATGGAAAGAGCTCCATGAGTAGATCCATGATAAGAACCTTTACACGATATTATTTCTGATCTTCCAGTTGCTCTTTTAGCAAGTTTTATAGCTCCTTCTATTGCTTCTGCTCCAGAGTTAACAAAATATGTAGTGTTTAGTTTATCAGGAAGATTGTCTGCTAAAAGTTTAGCTAATTTGTATTGTGGAGACTGGATGTATTCTCCATATACCATTACATGTGAATATTTTTCTAATTGATTTTTAACTGCATTATTTATAATAGGATTAGAGTGTCCTAATGTATTAGCTGATACCCCAGCGACAAAATCAAGATATTTTTTATTATTAATATCTATGATGTAGCTACCTTTTGCTGATTTAATTTCTAGACATGATGGATAAGGAAAGGTTTGTGCTTGAAATGTTTTAAATAAATCTTTGTTAGTAAACATTATTTTCTAATGATTACTTTTTTAACTGAAGATACAATGTTATTTTTTGTTAGTCCATATTTTTCCATTAATTTCATTGGAGGACCACTTTCACCAAAACTATCATCAACAGCAACCATTTCTAAAGGAGTTGGTAGTTCTCTGCATAGTAATTGAGCAATACTATCTCCTAATCCTCCATTCATTTGATGTTCTTCTGCAGTTACAACACATTTTGTTTTTTTTACAGATTCCAGTATTGCTTTTTTGTCTAATGGTTTTATGGTATGTATGTTAATTACTTCAGCAGAAATTCCTTCTTCTTTTAATAATTTAACTGATTCTAATGCTGGCCATACTAAATGTCCTGTAGCGAAAATACTTACATCTATACCTTTTACTAATGGAACTGCTTTTCCGATTTCAAATTTTTGATTTTCTGGTGTAAAATTAGTTACTTTGGGTCTTCCGAATCTTAGGTAAACAGGTCCTTTATGATCAGCTATTGCTATAGTAGCAGCTTTTGTCTGGTTAAAATCACAGGGATTTATAACTACCATATTTGGAAGCATTTTCATCATGCCAATATCTTCTAGTGTTTGATGTGTAGCTCCATCTTCTCCGAGTGTTAATCCAGCATGAGATGCACAAATTTTTACATTTTTTCCAGAATAGGAAACGGACTGTCTGATTTGGTCATATACTCTTGCTGTAGAAAAATTTGCAAAGGTACCTGTGAAAGGAATTTTACCTCCAACTGTAAGTCCCGCTGCCATTCCAATCATATTTGCTTCTGCAATACCAACTTGAAAAAATCTATCAGGATGATTATTAGCAAAATCTCCCATCTTTAAAGATCCTGTTAAATCTGCACAAAGTGCTACCACATTTTTATTAGTTTTACCAAGTTCTGTAAGTCCTGCTCCAAATCCTGATCTTGTGTCTTTCCTTTCCATAATATATATTGATATAATATTAGTAATCTCCTAATGTTTCTATATTTTGATTCAATGCAATTTCTAATTGTTCATCATTTGGTGCGGACCCGTGCCATTTGTGTGTTCCCATCATAAAATCAACACCATTACCCATTTCTGTGTGTAGTAAAATTACAATTGGCTTTTCTTTTTTAGTTTCTCCTTTCGCAGAATTTAATACATTCAACACAGATTCCATATCGTTTCCTTTTTCTTCTTCAAACACCATCCATCCAAAAGATTCAAATTTTGCTTTTAAATCTCCCATGTTTAAAACATTATCTAAGCTTCCGTCAATTTGTTTTTTATTATAATCGACAGTGGCAATAATGTTATCTACTTTGTTAGCAGACGCGTACATAATTGCTTCCCAATTTTGTCCTTCTTGTAGCTCACCATCTCCATGTAATGTATAAACTATAGAGTTGTCTTTATTAAGTTTTTTAGCTAAACAAGTGCCTATTGCTACAGAAAGACCTTGTCCTAAACTACCAGATGCCATTCTTATTCCCTCTAGTCCCTCATGGGTTGCAGGATGTCCTTGCAGTCTACTATCAATTTTTCTAAAAGTAGATAGTTCAGATACTGGAAAATACCCACTTCTTGCAAGTACAGAGTACCAAACTGGAGAAATATGTCCGTTAGACAGATAAAAGATATCCTCTCCAACTCCGTCCATAGAAAAATCTTTATTATGGTTCATTGTTTTAAAATATAATGCTACTAAAAATTCTGCGCAACCTAAACTTCCTCCTGGGTGGCCAGAATTGTTAGCGTGTACCATTCGTACAATATCTCTTCTTACCTGATTAGTTATACTTTCTAACTTTGGAATATCTGTCATTATGTATGATGTTATTTATCTGCTAATATAAATTAATAGAGAAGAAAAAAAGTATTTAGACTCTTTGTTTGAGTACTATTTTATTAACGCATTGTTGAAAAAAAATATATTTGAATTCATTAAAACAAAATATTAGAAAGAGGATGATGTTTTATATGCCAATGAATATCTATGATTTTGTATAAATTAAATAAAAAAACATATTGGAATTTATTTAAAAAAATAAATCAATTATATAAGAGTATGAATTCAATTCAAAGTAAAAAAATAATTTATTGAACACTTAATTTTCAAATATTATATTTGCTAACTTAAAAATTAAACTTATGGCATTAAAGTGTGGTATAGTTGGTCTACCAAATGTTGGTAAATCTTCTCTTTTTAATTGTTTATCAAAAGCAAAGGCACAATCGGCTAATTACCCTTTTTGCACTATAGAACCAAATGTAGGTGTAATTACTGTTCCGGACGATAGATTAAGCAGATTGGCACAATTGGTAAACCCAGAAAAAGTTCATCCTGCCACTGTTGAAATAGTAGACATTGCAGGTCTTGTAAAAGGTGCAAGTAAAGGAGAGGGTTTGGGAAATAAATTCCTATCAAACATTCGTGAAACTAATGCTATTATTCATGTTTTAAGGTGTTTTGAAGACGATAATATTGTTCATGTAGATGGAAGTGTAGACCCGGTTAGAGATAAAGAAACTATTGATTTTGAGCTACAGCTAAAAGATTTAGAAACAATAGAAAAGAAAAGAGAAAAACATATAAAAATTGCTAAGTCAGGAAATAAGAATTCTCAAAAAATTGTATCAAGCCTTGAGAAATATATTGCTCATTTGGAAACAGGGAATTCATCTCGTAGTTTGGATGCAAACGAAAGTGATTTAGAAGCAGTTGAAGATTTACATTTGCTAACCTCAAAACCGGTTTTATATGTATGTAATGTAGATGAAAATGCAATGAAATCTGGAAACAAGTATGTAGATGCGGTAAAAGCGGCTGTTAAAATGGAAGATGCCGAAATATTACTTATTGCAACTGCTATTGAGTCTGAAATTGCTGAATTAGAGGATTTAGAAGAACAGCAAATGTTCTTAGAAGAAATGGGATTAGAAAAACCAGGTGTTCATAATTTGATAAAAGCTACTTATAGTTTATTAAATTTACAAACCTATTTTACAGCAGGTAAAAAAGAGGTCAGAGCATGGACAATTAAAAAGGGAATGAAAGCTCCACAAGCCGCAGGAGTTATTCATACTGATTTTGAGAAAGGATTTATTAGAGCGGAGGTTATATCTTACTCTGATTTTGATAGTTTAGAATCTGAACTTGCTTGTAGGGAATCTGGAAAAATTAAAGTTCAAGGAAAAGACTATGTAGTCGAGGATGGAGATGTAATGCATTTCCTTTTTAATGTTTAGTTTTTTTCTTTCATTTTTTTCTGATTTTCTTGGTTGAAAAAGTGTTAATAACACGATCTCTAAATTATTTAATTTTCTCAAAAAAAAATAGGAGTATGTTATATTTGCTTTCTAGTTTATAGTGCTAAAAAATAATAATTTACTTTTAAATGGTACAACAGGAATATAATGAGGATAGTATTCGATCGCTAGATTGGAAAGAACACATCCGTTTACGACCAGGTATGTATATTGGTAAAATGGGAAATGGTTCCTCACCAGATGATGGAGTATATATTTTATTAAAAGAAGTTATTGATAACTCTATAGATGAGTTTGTTATGGGCAATGGAAGAACAATTGAAGTTTCTGTAAAAAACAATAGAGTTTCTGTAAGAGATTATGGTAGAGGAATTCCTCTAGGAAAAGTTATTGATTGTGTTTCTAAAATCAATACAGGTGCTAAATATGACTCTAAAGTATTTAAAAAATCTGTTGGTTTGAATGGAGTTGGAACTAAAGCTGCTAATGCACTTTCATCTTATTTTTGTATTCGTTCTATAAGAGATGGTAAAAGTAAGTTTGTAGAGTTTGAGAAGGGTAATGTTGTAAATGATGAAGATATACAAGAAAACACTTCAAGGAAAGGCACAAAAGTAAGCTTTGTGCCTGATGAGGAATTGTTTGGAAAATACCGTTTTTTAAACGAATATGTCGAAAAAATGATGTGGAATTATTGTTACCTAAATCCAGGTTTAACAATAATTTATAATGGTGAGAAATTTTACTCTGAAAAGGGCTTGTACGATTTATTAGATCAGAATACAGAGGCCGAGATGTTGTATCCAATTATTCATTTAAAAGGAGAGGATATAGAAGTTGCAATTACACACTGTAAAAATCAGTATTCAGAACAATACTATTCTTTTGTAAACGGACAACATACTGTTCAGGGGGGGACTCATCAGTTAGCTTTTAGAGAGGGACTGGTAAAGACTATTAGAGAATATTTTGGAAAAAATTATGATGCTTCTGATATAAGGCAAGCAATAAATGGAGCATTAAGTATTAAGATTATAGAGCCTGTTTTTGAATCTCAAACTAAAACGAAACTTGGTTCTACAGAAATGGAGCCTAATGGTGTTACTGTCCGCTCTTATGTCAATGATTTTCTAAAGAGAGATTTAGATAATTATTTACATAGAAATATAGATGTCGCAGAAATAATTGAAAAGAAGATAAAACAAGCTGAGCATGAGAGAAAAGCTATGGCAGGAGTTAAAAAACTTGCTAAAGAACGTGCTAAAAAAGCTAATCTTCATAACAAGAAACTTAGAGATTGTAGAATTCATTATAACGATCTTAAAAAAGAGGAAAGATACGAAACAACTATTTTTATTACTGAAGGGGATTCCGCTTCGGGATCAATTACAAAGACTAGGGATATAAAGACACAAGCAGTATTTTCTTTGAGAGGTAAACCATTAAACTCATTCGGACTTTCTAAGAAAATTGTTTATGAAAATGAGGAGTTTAATTTGTTACAAGCTGCTTTAAATATCGAACAAGGAATTGATGAGCTTAGGTATAATAAAATTGTAATTGCAACGGACGCAGATGTTGATGGTATGCATATTAGATTGCTTTTAATAACCTTCTTTTTGCAGTTCTTTCCAGAGCTTGTGAAAGAAGGACATGTGTATGTATTAGAAACTCCACTTTTTAGAGTAAGAAATAGAAAAGAAACTATCTATTGTTATTCAGATGAAGAAAAACTGGAAGCAATGGATAAAATTGGAAAAAATCCAGAAATTACTAGATTCAAGGGATTAGGTGAGATTTCCCCAAATGAATTTAAACATTTTATAGGTAAAGATATGAGATTAGAACCTGTAATTTTAGGAAAAGAATCTAAAATTCAACAAATATTAGGGTTCTTTATGGGTAAAAATACACAAGATAGACAGAAATTTATTATCGAAAATTTAAGAGTAGAAGAGGATATAGAAATTTAAAATGAAGCAAATATTACATAATTATAAAAAGTCAAAAATCTTAACAGTTTTTGTTTGTTTATTTTTGTTTTTGATTTTAGCAATCCCAATAATATTTTTTATATTTTTTAATTCTTCAATTATTTATGACTTTTTTAAATATAACTATTTGTATTTTTTTGTTGTAATCTTTTTTTATGTATTTTTTATTAATGCTGGTATTTACAAATATAAATTAAAATTTGAAGACTCTTCTTTTTTAATAAAATCTAAGAGAACAGTAAGTAGTTATTTTGGATCCAAATTATTTAATATTGAACTTTCTAATGATATGTTAATAGGTTTTCGTTTTTTGAAAAGAAAACATTTGATTACAGATGTATTGCTCATCCAGATGGTATCCAGTAGTGGTAAAAGGTCAGCAAAAAGAATACCATTGACTTTATTAAGTCATTTAACTAAAGATAAAATAAGTAATTTACTTGATAATATAATTCAGAAAAACAAATGTCAGAAGAAGTAGATACAGAAGAAGTAGGTAACCATTCTCAAAAACAGGAAAATATTATACATGTTTCTGGAATGTACGAGAATTGGTTTTTGGATTATGCGTCTTATGTTATTTTAGAACGTTCTGTTCCATATTTACAAGATGGATTAAAACCAGTGCAGAGAAGGATTTTATATTCATTAAAACAATTAGATGACGGAAGATATCATAAAGTTGCTAATGTAATAGGTCATACAATGAAATATCACCCTCATGGAGATGCTTCAATTGGTGATGCGATGGTTCAAATTGGTAATAAAAATTTACTTCTTGATATGCAAGGAAATTGGGGTAATACTGCTACTGGTGATAGGGCAGCAGCTCCAAGATATATTGAGGTAAGGTTAACTAAATTTGCATTAGATGTTGTATTTAACAATAAAATTACAAATTGGATATCATCTTATGATGGTCGAGGAAAGGAGCCAATTACTTTACCAATTAAGTTCCCTTTGTTACTTGCTCATGGAGTAGAAGGGATTGCAGTTGGCCTTTCTACAAAAATTATGCCTCATAATTTTAATGAGCTTATTGACGCCTCGATTAAAGTTTTAAAAGGAATAAAACCTAGAATTTATCCAGATTTTCAATCTGGAGGACTAGCGGATTTTTCTGATTATAATGATGGTAAAAGAGGGGGTAAAATTAGAGTAAGAGCTAAGATTTTACAAATTGATAAAAACACTCTACATATTACTGAAATTCCATTTTCAACTACAACAACAAGTTTAATTAACTCAATTTTAAAAGCTAATGAAAAAGGAAAGATAAAAATAAAGAAAATTGAAGATAATACATCTGAAAATGTTGAGATATCAATTATATTACCTAGTGGGATATCACCTGATAAAACTATTGATGCACTGTTTAGTTTTACAGATTGTGAACTTTCTATTTCTCCATTGTCATGTGTGATTAACGATGATCAACCTCAATTTTTAGGTGTTTCAGAGATCCTTCAAAATTCTACAAATCATACTCTTGATTTATTAGAAAGAGAATTAAAAATAAATTTAGAGGAGTTACAGGAAAAATGGCATTTTGCTTCATTAGAAAGGATCTTTATTGAAAAGAGAATATATCATCAGATAGAGGAGTTAGAAGAATGGGATTTAGTTATTTCAACAATTCATCAAGGATTAAAACCTCATATAACACATCTTTTGAGAGAAGTTAGAGATGATGATGTTGTAAAGCTTACTGAGATAAAGATCAAGCGAATTACAAAATTTGATTTAAATAAAGCTGAGGAAGAACTTCTGAAATTAGAAGAAAGGATAGAGGATGTTAAATATAAGTTAGAGAATCTTGTTGATTATGCTATAAATTACTTTAAGGAATTAAAAGTAAAATATGGAAAAGGAAGAGAAAGAAAAACTGAGATTAAAACATTTGAAAATATAGTTGCTAGTAAAGTTGTAGTAGCTAATAAAAAACTTTATGTTAATAGAGAGGAAGGATTTATTGGAACTAGTTTACGTAGAGACGAGTATATCTCAGATTGCTCTGATATTGATGATATAATTGCTTTTAAAAAAGATGGAACTTTTATGGTTTCAAAGGTAGGGACTAAAGTTTTTATGGGCAAAGATATAATTCATTGTGCTGTATTTAAGAAAAAAGATAAACGAACAGTATATAATATGATTTATAAAGACGGGGCTAAGTCTGTAAATTACATTAAAAGATTTTTTGTTACAGGTGTTACAAGAAACAAAGATTACAGTTTGTGTAAAACATCAAAAGGAAATAAAGTTCTGTACTTTACCGCTAATCCTAACGGAGAGGCGGAAGTTGTTACAGTTTACTTAAGAGCTTTACAAAAGTTAAAAAAATTACGTTTTGATGCTGATTTTTCTGAGATATCGATTAAAGGAAGAGGTTCTGGGGGAAATATACTTAGTAAAAACCCAATCAAAAAAATTGACTTAAAATCTGCGGGTGTATCAACATTATCTGCTCGTAAAATTTGGTTTGATACAACTATTCAAAGATTAAATGTAGAAGATAGAGGAGATTTATTAGGAGAGTTTCAGGCAGAAGATAGATTGCTAACAATTAATCAAAAAGGCGAGATACAGTTACTTGTTACAGAATTATCTACTCACTTTGATGAAGATATGATTATTTTAGAAAAATTAAATCCTAATAAACCAATTTCAGCAATTTATTTTGATGGAAATAAACAATCTTACTTTGTAAAAAGGTTTTTAACATCTGAGATTTCTGAAGGAAAATATTCTTTTATAAGCGATCATAAAGATTCATTTTTATCTTTAGTATCCACAGATTGGAGGCCTATGATGCAAGTTCTTTATGTAAAAGAAAAAGGAAAAGATAGAAAATCTGATATCATTAATATAGAAGAATTTATATCTGTAAAAGGATGGAAGGCACTTGGTAATAAGTTAACTAATAAAAAGATTAAAGAGCTTAAATGGTTAGATCCTTTACCTTTTAATCATATTGAAGAAGTTAATGAGGATCAAGAAGAATTAAAAATGAAGAAAGAGGAATCCACAGTTAATACTGTTAAAGAAGAGGAAATGGTTGAAAAAAAGAAGGTAAAAGATTCTAAAAAACCTAATGTGTCGGATGAGGGTGCACAGCAAATTACTTTAGATTTATGATTTAATATTTAAGAATGATTTTCAATTATTTAATATGTAATTAATTAATAGTAAATTTGCATAAAATTTTAAAAATGAAAAAGTATTTTATTCTATTAGCATTTTGTTTTCCATTATTATTGTTTTCACAGTCAAATTATAATTTAACATTAGTTGGTGAGTTTGACTGGAATGGATTAAGTTATGATAGTGAAGGTTCTGATATTTGGGGATGGAGAAACACATCTACTGGTGTTGAATATGCTCTTGTAGGATTAAATACCGGGTTTTCTGTTGTGGAATTGTCAAATCCTCAAAATCCCAACGAAGTTTTTTTTATTCCAGGAGCCAATACTACATGGAGAGATATAAAAACATGGGAGAATTATGCTTATGTAATTAATGAAGGTGGAGATGGATTGTTGATTGTTGATTTAAATGATCTTACTGGACAAACATATGTAAACTTTACTGATTTTTTTAATACTGCTCATAATATTTATATGGATGAAAATGGTGTTGCATATATTTTTGGAACTGATATTGGTAATGGTGGTGTCATATTTTTAGATGTAACTACAAATCCAATGAGTCCTTCTTATTTAGGGACTTGGGATGATTATTATATACACGATGGTATGGCCAGAGGAGATACGCTTTGGGCAGGTTGTATATATGAAGGAGAGTTTTATGCGGTAGATGTATCTAACAAATCAAACCCTCAAGTTTTAGGTCATCATCCTACACCTAATCAATTTACACACAATATATGGGTTTCTGATGATGGTGATTTTGTTTTTACAACTGATGAACAAGCTGATTCGTATATTGGAGCTTATGATATTACTGATATGAATAATATACAAGAAGTTGATAGAATACAATCTAATCCTGAATCAAATTCTATACCTCACAATACTCATGTAGATGGTAATTTTCTTGTAACTTCCTGGTATAGAGATGGTACTGTAGTTCATGATGCAACTTATCCTAATAATTTAGTTGAAGTAGCTAATTATGATTCATATATTGGAAGTGGCAATGGATTTGACGGATGTTGGGGAACATATCCATACCTACCATCAGGCTTAATTATTTCATCTGATATAAACTCATCAAATAATGGAAATGGAAGATTACTATTATTAGAAAGAGGATTTTCCCAAGCTTGTTATTTACAAGGAAATGTTACCGATGTAAATAACCAAACATTGTCAGGAGTTAGTGTAGTTATTTTAAATACAGTTATTCCTAATTTATCTAATACAGATATTTTAGGAAATTACACATCTGGAAATGCAGACTCTGGTCTTTTTGATGTAGTATTTTCAAAGTTTGGATATATATCAGATACACTTCAAGCTATTATGGTTAATGGTCAAATAACTTATTTAGATGCAATATTGGATATTGATAATTCATTACCTATATTAGGTTGTCAAGATTCAACAGCATCAAATTTCAATCCAATTGCAAATACATCTTCATTATTTGGTGGAGAATTAAATAATTCCTTTAGTTCGGGTGATTATTTTAATGGTGAACAACATCTGATTTTTGATGCTTATTCAAATTTTAACATTAAATCTGCAGAATTTTACGCTGAGAGCCCAAAGTTAATTACTTTTGAATTAAGAAATAGTAATGGTGTTGTAATTGACGATACGACTCATTTTGTGTCCTCAGGAAATCAAACACTTGAGTTGAATTTTGAAGTTCCAATCTCTAATAATTTACAATTAGGTTTATCATCAGGAAACAGTGGTCTTTATAGGAATGATCAGGGAGCTTCTTATCCATATAACATTGGTTCCGTTATGTCAATCACTGGTTCAAGCGCTAGTCAACCTGGTTATTATTATTTTTACTATAATATTGAATTAGATATTCCATGTGAGTACAATATAACGAGTTTGGAAAATTTTAACAATAATAAAAATCTTTTAAGAATTGTTGATATTCTTGGAAGAGAAGTAACACCAAATTCAAATAACACTTATTTTTATATTTATGATGATGGAAGCGTTATTAAAAAAGTAATTATTAATTAATTTTTAGTAAAATAAGTGTTGGTTGTAATCCTGCTACCCGACTTTTTTTCTTTTAATTGAGATATTAAATTATTTTAAATCCTTTTGGAGCTTTTTGTGATATTTTCCAATGATATGGGGATATGTAAATAGTAGAAATTTTATTACCTGATGAATCAAAGATGTTGTAGACATCTATATTACCCCAAATCTCATTTATCTCTCTAGATCCATCTCTTTTCCAAGTAATATTTTCTCCATCAATAGTTCTTAATCTTTTTAGATATATTTCATTTCCTGGGATAGTTTTTACTGGCACAGGATTTTTAATATCTAATCCAAACTCTCCAGATCCTTGTGGAATTTCATCAGATTTACATGCTTGAGGATTCTGTTCAATATATTCAATCATCATTTGCATCACCGCATCCATTGGTGATTTGTCTTTTTTTGGTTTTAAGAAGTCAAATATTCCCATAACAGTATTTTTTCTAATGCTAATTTACTAAAATATAGATATTTACAATAATTTATGGAATACTATTTTAAAGATAATTGAATAATCAAGAAATCCAATTAATTTTTTAATTTTGTTTTAGTAGATTGATTAGCCGTATAAAAAACGGAGCAGTTCCTTATGAGTAAATTTTCTAAAATAAATTTAAATAAGCAGTTGCAAAATGCAATTTCTGATTTAGGGTTTACTAATCAAACACCTATACAAGAGCAGACTTATTCTAAAATACTTGGAGGTAAAGATTTGGTAGGTATTGCTCAAACAGGTACAGGTAAAACCTTAGCTTATTGCTTGCCACTGCTGCAAGAGTTAAGTTATTCCAATCAAAGTAATCCAAGAATATTGATATTGGTTCCCACTAGGGAGTTAGTTACTCAAGTTGTACAATCCATAGAAAGTTTGACAGAATATATATCATGTAGAATTATTGGGGTTTATGGAGGAACAAACATTAATACTCAGAAGATATTGTTACAAGATGGAGCAGATATTGTTGTGTCTACACCAGGAAGATTGTATGATTTGGCTTTATGTAGAGCATTACAACTTAAAGGAATTAAGAAGTTAGTAATTGATGAGGTAGATATAATGTTAGATTTAGGATTTCGTCCACAACTGATTAATATATTTGATTTATTACCCGAAAAAAGACAAAACATAATGTTTTCTGCAACTATGACAGAGGAAGTAGATACTTTAATTACTTCCAATTTTAATAGGTCGGAAAAGGTTCAGATAGCATTAAGTGGTACTCCACTAGAAAATATATCTCAAACTAAATATAGTGTTCCTAATTACCAAACTAAAGTAAATTTATTATCGTATTTATTAAGAGATATAGAAGAAATGAAGAAGGTTTTAGTATTTGTAACCTCAAAGAAAATTGCAGATAGATTATTCGAACAGCTAGAAGAATTTTTTGTGTCGGATGTAGTGGTTATTCATTCTAATAAATCACAGAATTATAGGTTTAAATCTATAAAAAAATTTAATGAAGGAAGTTGTAGAATATTAGTAGCTACAGATATCATAGCTAGAGGATTAGATTTAGATAAAATATCACATGTAATAAACTTTGATACTCCTGCCTATCCTGAAAATTACATGCATCGAATTGGAAGAACTGGAAGAGCTAAAGAAAAGGGTAAGTCAATTCTATTTTTTACGGAAAGAGAAGAAAAATATAAAGGATATATTGAGCATTTAATGAAATATGAAATTACTGAATTAGATTTTCCTGAGCATGTGCAGATTTCACAGCAATTAACAGAAGAAGAACACAGAGCAAATGGAAAGAATTTTTATAGAAATATAAAAAAGGAAGAAAAAAATCCCGCTTTTCATAAAAAGAAAGATAAAAATCTAAAAGTAAATGATAGGAATAAATGGAGAAGAGAAAGAAGAGCGAAATATAAGAAACCTAAAAGTAGAGGAGATAAAGGGGTGAACAGAAGAAAATAAATTACTAACTTTAACAAAAATTATTAATTAAAACCACATTCGGTTTTTTGATCTATGAATTTACTTTCAGTTAAAAAAATCTCTAAAGATTATGGTTCTCGTGTATTATTTTCTAATTTAAGTTTTGGGCTTAGTAGAGGAGATAAAATGGCTCTTGTAGCTAATAATGGTACGGGTAAATCTTCATTACTTAAAATTATCGCAGGAAAAGATGTTTCCTCCTCTGGAGAGGTGGTCTTTCGTAAAGGTGTACAAGTAGGTTATCTGTCTCAAGATTCTCATTTTGATGAAAGTCTTTCCATTCAGCAACTAGTAGATAGCGCACAAAGTAGAGTGAGTAAACTAATTGTAGAGTACGAAAAAGCAGTAGCAAAACAAACAGAGGATTTTTCGGAAATAAATCAAAAGAAAGTAGAGGAGCTTAGCTTACTAATGGATCAGTATTCCGCATGGGATTACAAAAGAAGAATAGAACAAATACTTAGTAAATTCAACATTGTAGATTTAAATCAAAAAGTTGGGGATTTATCTGGAGGACAAAAGAAAAGACTGGCTCTTTCTCTTTTGTTAATTGATGAAGCAGATATCTTATTATTAGACGAACCAACCAACCACTTAGATGTGGAAATGATAGAGTGGTTAGAAAAATACCTTTCTCAACAGAAAATAACACTACTAATGGTTACCCACGATAGGTATTTCTTAGAAAATGTTTGTAATCACATCTTGGAACTGGAAAATGGGCAGCTCTATCACCATAAAGGAAATTATTCCTACTTTTTAGAGAAAAGAGAGGAAAGAGAAACTAATTTTGATGTAGAGATACAAAAGGCGAATAAACTCATGAAAAAGGAGTTAGAATGGGTGAGGAGGTCTCCTAAAGCCAGAACTACCAAATCAAAATCCAGGTTACAGAGTTTTGAGAGAATAAAAGAAAAAGCAAAGTCTGGTAAAAAGAAATCAGACTTAAAGTTAGAGGTGAAAATGAGTAGGTTGGGAGGTAAAATACTAGAGCTAAAGAACATCCGTAAATCTTATGGGGATCTGTGTATTTTAGATGGATTCAGCTACACCTTTAAAAAAGGGGAGAGAATAGGGATACTAGGTAACAATGGGGTAGGGAAAAGTACTTTCCTAAACATCTTAACAGGCAAAGAATCAGTAGATAGCGGAAAAGTAAATGTAGGAGAAACCATTGTGTACGGACACTTCTCTCAAGGAGGTATAAAACTTAAGGAGGATAAAAGAGTAATTGAATTATTAAAAGAGATTGCAGATGTGGTAGTTCTTGCAAATGGAAGTAAAATATCAGCTTCACAGATGTTAGAACATTTTATGTTTCCTCCAGAAATGCAATATACTTATGTAAGTAAATTGAGTGGAGGGGAAAAAAGAAGACTTTATCTACTTACTGTTCTGATGAAGAATCCAAACTTTCTGATACTAGATGAGCCTACAAACGATATGGATTTACTTACTCTAACTAAGTTAGAACAGTTTCTGATGGATTTTAAAGGTTGTTTGATTATCGTTTCTCACGATAGGTATTTTATGGATAAGTTAAGTGACCATATGTTTGTTTTTAAAGGTGATGGACTTATAAAAGATTTCTATGGAAATTATTCAGAATTCAGAGAACTACAAAAAGAAGAGGAAAAACAATTAAAATCTGTAGAGAAAAAGAAGAATATTTCGATTGAAAAAACAGACAAAAGAAAAGTTTCTTACAAAGAAAAGTACGAATACGGAGAACTAGAAAAAGAAATAGAGCAGCTGGAAAATGAGAAAGAAGAGCTAGAAAAATCTTTATTAAATCCTAACTTAGAAGTAAATAAAATTGTAGAAAATTCTAAACGATTATCTGAAGTTATTTCTATGATAGATGAAAAGAGTTTCAGATGGATAGAACTAGATGAATTAATGTAATATGAAAGATTTACAATACAGAGTAAAAGGAAGTAATTCTAAAGAAATGTTAGTAGACCTAACTTATAAAGGGAGTTCAGAACACAGAAAGATCGTCATCTTTTCTCATGGATTTAAAGGATTTAAAGATTGGGGATGTTTTCCTTTAGTTTCCAAATGTTTTGCAGAACAGAACTTTGTGTTTGTTAAGTTTAATTTTTCTCATAACGGAACAACATTAGAAAGTCCCTCAGATTTTAAGGATTTAGAATCTTTTGGAAATAACAATTTCTCTAAAGAATTATACGATCTAGATAAAGTTATATCCTGGATTTGTAGTAAGTTTAAAAGTCCTGAAATAACATTATTAGGACATAGTAGAGGAGGAGGAATTTCTATGTTAAAAGCATCTTCTGATACAAGAATAAAAAATGTAGTGAGTTGGGCTTCCCCTTCTAATTTTCTGAACAGAATACCAGAAGATAGAATCAATTTATGGAAAGATAAGGGTGTTACATTTGTATACAATGGAAGAACCAAACAAAACATGCCTTTGTATATTCAGTTTTATACCGATTGTATAGAGCATAAAGAAAGATTAGATATACAAAAAGCCGTAAGTAACTTATCTATTCCACAGTTAATTATTCATGGAGATTTAGATCCTACTGTTTTGGTAAAAGAAGCGAAAGACTTACATAAATGGAATCCGAAATCTGAATTATTTATACTGAAAGATGCAAATCATGTATTTGGTGCCTCTCACCCATACAATGCCGAAAAATTACCTACTGATTTACAGCTTGTGGTAGACAAAACGATCTTCTTTATTAATCAATAACTACAAACTGATTATTGTTGTAGATTGCAAGAGCTTTTCCTTTGAGTTTTTCCCCAATAAATGGTGTGTTTTTGGATTTTGATTTAATATCTTTTTTTCTTACTTCCCATTCTAATTTTGGATCAAACAAGGTTATATTTGCTACTTCTCCCTCTTCAATTTTTAGAACTTCTTTTAACGCAATCTTCCTAGGATTAGTAGAAATCTTTTCAATGATTTCTTCAATACTTAAATCTTTACTTACATGCTTTCCTAATAGTCCGAATAAAGTTTCTAATCCGAGGATTCCGAAAGCTGCATTGTCAAATTCTGTTTTTTTATTTTCTTCATCTTCAGGAGAGTGGTCTGAGCAAATCACATCTATTATTCCCTTTTTTAGTCCTTTTATAAGAGCAGAATTATCTTCTTTAGTTCTAAGTGGAGGAAGTACTTTATATCTAGTGTCAAAAGTTTTTAACTTTTCATCTGTCATTATTAAGTTGTTTATCGATACATCAGAAGTGATATGTATTCCATCAATCTTTGCTCTTTTAATCTTCTTTACCGAATCTTTTGTAGAAATGTAAGATAAGTGAAGATTTCCATTTGTATATTTAGCTAAAGAGATATCTCTATCTACCATTATTTCCTCAGATATGTGTGATATTCCTTTTAGACCTAAATGAGTGCTAGTAATTCCTTCATTCATTTTTCCATTATTAAAAATACTTTTATCATTTGGATAGTTCATAATTAATCCGTCAAAATCCTTGCTGTATAGAAGTGCTAATTTCATCACCTCATTTCTATTTAAAGATTTTTTATCATCTGTAAATATTCTGCATTTTGCAGAATTCATATCATGCATTTCCACCAATTCATCCCCATCTAAGTTTTTTGTTACACTTCCAGAGGTGTGTACATCTATTATACTTCCTATTGTATTGTTTTTTATGAATTCCACATGAGATTTACTATCAATCACAGGTTTAGTTTGAGGCATAAGTAAAACAGATGTATATCCTCCTTTTATTGCAGATTGTATACCAGATTTTAAATCATCTTTGTATTCGTATCCAGGTTCACGAAAATTACAATGCATATCCATCCATCCAGTAGAAACATGTAGATTTTTTTCTGAATACTCAGAAACTCCTTTCTTAGAAATTTTGTTTTCTATTTTTGTTATGATTCCATCTTCAATAAGTATATCTTTAACTTTGTTATGATGTTTGGAATTTACATCAATAATTCTTGTAGATTTTAGGATTACTTTCATGACTGTATTTTTTTAATAAGTAAAATTTCAATTAGTATAAATATTAAGGATAACAATATAAATAATTTCCAATATTCTTTATCTTTATCAAGTTTGTTTAAATTTTCACTAATATTTAGATCCGATAAAAAAATAGAGGTATTTTGAATGTTATTTAGTTTTATAAAGTTTTGTAATTCCCTTTCATTAAATTGTTCCGTATTGCTTTCTTTACGAGAGTAATTAAAAGATATATACGATAAAAACTCGTTCTCTTGAGTAATCTGATAATGATTAGCTTGTTCAATTAGATTATGTGAAGACAAATATTGATTTCTTTTTTCTATTAAATGTTCTGCTATAATATCTGTATTTTCTGACTTTATATGAAAAATATTTTCAAGATTAGGATTAGCTGTTTTTAATTTTATCTCATCCCCCTTATCAATAGTGTAATATAGTTTATCAGAACTTACTGATTGTAAGGCCATGTTATAAAAAGTTGTAACAAATAAGGCGTGTTTTGTAAAACTATTATCTTCAGAGATAGAAGATGTAAATAGATATATTTCTCCCTTTTGTTTATTGTATGAGTTGAGGAATTTATCTCCATTTTCAAAAGTAAATATATCTTCTTTAATAACCCTATTAGAGTTTTGTAATGAATAATGTTGATTTATACTAGGCAAATTAATATCTTTTCGAAGTTTTTTAGTACTAAAAACATTATTGAATATTTTGTGATCTAAATTTATTTTAGAAATGTTTAATTGTGAATTAATATGACTTTTAAATAAATTGGTTTTAAGATTTTGTAGTAATAAGTTGTAGTGTTCAATATCAACTTCTTTAGCAGGTATAATGCATATGCTTCCCCCATTATCAACATATGTCTCTAAAAAATCTATTAATCCAGAACTAAAGTATAAGATATTGTTAAGTATTATAAGGTTCTGTGCATTAAGTAAGTTATAGTCTAACTGTTGAATGTTTTGATGAGTATAGACTATATTATCTTCATTTTCGTATAATTTTTTAATATTTGAATTTTCCAAATCAGAAATTTGACACACCTTAATTTCTGAACTAACATTGATACTAAAGTACAACTTGTCATCAAATGTAATTGGGTGATCTTCAATACTTATTACTCCATTAAGATGACTTTCATCTTTAGAAGTAAAACTAAGTTCTATTTCTTTTTTCTCGTTAGAAAAAAGGGAAGTTATTTGTTGTGTTTTATGTTTATCATTAATTTTTAGATTTATAGAAATATCTTCTTCATTTTTTGTTGAATTATTTTTGATTCTTGCACATATGATATTTGAATTACCACTATTATTAATTGGTGATTTTAAATAACAAGTATCAATACTAATATTATTATTTGTCTGTTTGCTTATTGGTATTAATATTCTCTTTGAAGTAGAATCATTATCAATTAAATCATTTAAATTGCAACTGATTTTTTGAAAGTCAGAGATGATAAATAGGGTGTATGGATCAGATGTAATACTTTCAACTTTTTGTAAAATATCTGAAGTTTTTCTGTTTTTAGAGGAACTTTTGATGTTTAAAATATAATCTTTTGATTCCTTTTTGTTTTTAATTAAATTCTCTGTAGAATTAAAATTATTTGTAATAATCCTAATGTTTTGATGGTTGAAATTTTCTAAAATTTCAATTCCTTTTTCTTTTGCAACATCTAATAATCTTCCTTTTTTCGATATATTATCCATACTAAAAGAGTTATCTATGTATATAAATAAATTGGATGACTCTTGATTTTCTTTACTTGGAATAAAAGGTTTTGCGAAGGCAAATACAATTGCTGAAATCGTTAAGATTCTACTAAATAAAATAAGTAATTGTTTTAGTTTGTTTTTCTTTCTTTTTTCAGATTTTACTTCTTTTAAAAATAAAATACTTGAAAAATAAACAGTCTTATGTTTTCTTAAATTAAATAAATGAATGATAATTGGTACTGCTATCGCAAATAGAAAATATAGAAACTGTGGGTTTTGATATCTCATCAAAGCGCTAAAATAAGAGAATTTTAAAAGTATTGAACTATTTTTTCTTTAAATTGTTATTTTTGATAACTCCATCTTTTATCTCAAATTTCTTTTGAGTAATATTTGCTAAGTCTTCATTATGAGTTACTACTATTATAGTTTGTTCTAGTTCTCCGTTTAATTTTAATAGTAAATCATGTAGTATTTTTGAGTTTTTAGAGTCTAAGTTACCTGTTGGTTCGTCAGCAAGTAATATAGAAGGTTTGTTTATTAGAGCTCTTGCGATAGCAACTCTTTGTTGTTCTCCTCCAGAAAGTTGACTAGGTTTGTGATCTTTCCTTTCTTTTATATTTAGTATATTTAGTAATTCTAATGCTCTTTTTTCAACTTCAATTTTTTTCTTTTTTGCTATAAAACCAGGTATACATACATTTTCTAATGCTGTGAATTCATCTAAAAGATTGTGAAACTGAAAAACAAATCCTATATTCTCATTTCTGAATAGGGAAAGTTCTTTGTCAGATAAACTTGTAATATCAGTACCATTAATAATAATTGTTCCTTCAGTAGGAGTTTCTAAACTTCCTAATAAATTAAGAAGAGAAGTTTTTCCAGCTCCTGAAGATCCAATAATAGATACCAAATCTCCTTTTTGAATATGTAAATTAAGTCCTTTTAATACTTTTAATTTTTCATATTGTAGATGTATGTTTTTTGCAGTAATCATTTCTTACGAAGATATAGATAATCTAGATAATATACAATTTTAAAAGAAAAACTATTTTGAGGCATTGTATTAAATGTATTACTAATGTTACTAAACAAGTTTCGAATTAAAATATTTTTATCTTCTTGCATAATGTTTTTCCAAACAATACTCATCTGACTGCCGGGAGCAAACCACCAATTAAGAGACATGTCAATTGTCCATATATTAAAGTTGTCATCATGTTCTCCTGTGTAGTCACTTGAGTATAAATATCCATCCGGATTTAGTTGATTAAATTCATTATTATATTTTAATCCACTCCAATAGTGTCTTAGTTTGGTTGATAAGTCAATTTTATTATTTAAGATGTAGCTAGTCTCGAATACATTTGTTATCATATATACATTTCTAGTTCCATAGATCAATCTTGATTGCGTTTGAGTAGTATCATTATGAACCCATCCTATATCATTATATTTATTTTCAAGAGCCAAAACATATTTTAAAGATATCTGGTCATTAAATCTATATCTTGGAGAAATTCTTGTATAATAACTTATACCATTATACAACGGAGAGATTCCAACTGTGGATCCAATATCCAAAGCAAATTTCTTACGATAATCTGAAGATAAATACAGTCTTCCTTTATACATTTTTGATGTAATTACTGGATTATTGAAGTCATTTGTTCTAGATTCATAAAAGTCCATTCCTTCTAGTGGAAATGCTTGTATTTTTGCAAAAATTGATAAATAATTTTTTAATGTAATTCTTGTGTCTATACTCACATCAAGATTTATAAATCTCTGATCTCCATTTCCATCATCAAACAATG
>NZRO01000018.1 GCA_002696275.1 Flavobacteriales bacterium | reverse complement strand
ATCTCTTCTTATGATGATTTTACCTACAATTGTAATAACAAAAATATCCCCAATTAAAGCTATTCGGTTTCAGTAGAATTTTATAGTTTCGCATTCACTTAATTAATATTCATGAAATACTACAATAATATTATAGAAACTATTGGTAATACTCCTTTAGTTAGATTAAATAAAGTAAACGATTCTAATGCGTTAGTGTTAGCAAAAGTGGAGACTTTCAATCCTGGGCATTCAACTAAGGATCGGATGGCTCTTAAAATGATAGAGGATGCAGAGAAAAATGGAAAGATTAAACCTGGAGGTACAATTATTGAAGGTACTTCTGGTAATACTGGAATGGGTTTAGCTATTGCTGCTATTCAAAAAGGATACAAATGTATTTTTACATTATCTGATAAACAGTCAAAAGAAAAGATGGATATTTTACGCGCTGTTGGTGCAGAAGTAAGAGTATGTCCTACTGATGTTGAACCTGATGACCCTAGATCATATTATTCGGTTGCTAGAAGATTGTCTCAAGAGATACCAAATTCTTGGTATGTAAATCAATATGATAACCCTTCAAATGCTTTAGCTCATTATGAAAGTACTGGTCCGGAAATTTGGGAACAGACGGAGGGTAAAATTACTCATTTGGTAGTAGGAGTTGGAACAGGAGGTACTATATCTGGTACCGCAAAATATTTAAAGGAACAAAATCCAATGGTTAAGATTTGGGGAGTGGATACTTATGGTTCTGTTTTTAAGAAATATCATGAAACTGGGGAGTTTGACCAGAAGGAGATTTATTCATATATTACAGAGGGAATTGGTGAAGATATCTTACCAGAGAATGTAGATTTTAGTATTATTGATAGGTTTGAGAAGGTAAAAGATAGAGATGGAGCTATAATGGCTCGAAGATTGAGTAGAGAAGAGGGGATTATGGTCGGCTATTCTGCAGGAAGTGCTGTGGCTGCTATTAACCAACTTAAGGATGAGTTGTTACCAAAAGATGTTGTTGTAGTGATTTTTCATGATCATGGAACCCGTTATGTAGGTAAACTGTTTAATGATGACTGGATGGAACAGCAAGGTTTTTTATAAAAATCAAAAGTTATTAACTTATTTAAAAAGTCAGTTCATTTTAGTGTGCTGACTTTTTTTTGTTTTTTAAATTTACATCATATTTTATAATGCCGTAAATACTATATATGTATCTGATATTCGACACAGAAACTACTGGACTTCCCCAAAATTGGAAAGCTCCACTTACAGATTTTAATAATTGGCCACGAATGGTCCAACTTGCTTGGCAAATCCACGACAATAAAGGCGCGTTAATTTCTGTAAAAAATTTCATCATAAAACCAGAAGGATTCGATATTCCCTATAATGCCGAAAAAATACATGGAATTTCTACTCAGCGAGCTCACAAAAAAGGTGTAGAGTTACAAGTGGTATTAAAAGAATTCATAACTGATGTACAAAACTCCCAATTTGTAGTGGGGCATAATGTAGATTTCGATAATAATATAGTAGGTTGTGAACTTCTACGTAAAGAAATGGATAATATCTTATCTGATTTCCCTTGTTTAGATAGTATGAAACTATCAGTAGATTTTTGTCAAATACCTGGAGGGAGAGGTGGAGGTTATAAATATCCTTCTCTTACCGATCTCCACCAAAAACTTTTTGGAGAAGTCTTTGCTGAAGCACATAATGCATCTGCAGATGTAGAAGCAACAACTAGATGTTTCTTAGAACTTATTCGTCTAGAGGTGATATCTGCAAAAAAGGTAAATCTTACAGAAGCACAGCTAGAAGAGTTTAAAGAACTTAACCCATCACCTTTTCAGCTATTAGGTTTAGATACACAGCCTTATACTCCTCTAAATCAAGAAGTTGATGTAGAAGAAACTGATAATGAGTCGTCCTCTAAATCTTTTTCTAAGTATAGTATAGATGCTCCTTTTTCTCATTTACACTTGCATACACAGTATTCAATATTACAGGCTAGTTCAAACATAGATGACTTAGTAGAAAAAGCTATTGAAATGAAAATGCCAGCTGTTGCCATTACTGATAATCATAATATGTTTGGATCTTTCAAATTCATAAAAGCCATCTATGGATTAGAGGGAAACTCACAAGGTGAACTTTTAAAACCAATTATTGGTTGTGAACTTTCTGTTTGTAGAAATCATAAAAATAAAGAATCTAGAGATTTTGGATTTCAACAAGTATTTCTTTGTAAAAACAAAAATGGTTATCATAATCTTTCTAAGCTTAGTTCTTTAGGATACATAGACGGATTCTACTACATTCCTAGGGTAGATAAAGATTTAATTATTCAGTATAAAGAAGGTTTAATAGCTCTAACCGGTAGTACTTACGGAGAAATTCCTAATCTTATATTAAATGTAGGTGAGCAGCAGGCGGAAGAAGCTTTTGTTTGGTGGAAGGATAATTTTGGAGAAGATTTTTATGTAGAACTTGTTCGTCATAATCTTGATGAAGAAGATCATGTAAACCGAATACTTCTTAAGTTTGCAAGAAAATATAAAGTGAAAGTTATTGCCTCTAACAATGTATTTTACCTAAATCAAAATGATGCAAATGCCCACGACATTTTACTTTGTATAAAAGACGGAGAAATTCAATCTACCCCAAAAGGAAAAGGTAGAGGGTATCGATATGCACTTCCTAATGATGAGTATTATTTTAAATCTCAGGACCAGATGAAAGAGCTTTTTGCAGATATACCGGAGTCAATTGAAAATATTACTGAAATAGTTGATAAGATTGAAGTTTTCAACTTAAAAAGAGATGTGTTACTTCCAGCTTTTGATATTCCAGATGAGTTTATTAATAAGGAAGATGAAATAGATGGGGGAAAAAGAGGAGAAAATGCCTATTTACGACACATTACATATGAAGGAGCAAAAGATAGATATCCAAATCTTAATCAAGAAATAATAGATCGTATTAATTTTGAATTAGAAACCATAGAAAACTCAGGTTATCCTGGTTATTTTCTTATTGTAGCCGACTTTATTGAACAAGCAAGAAGGATGGATGTTTCTGTTGGTCCGGGGAGGGGTTCTGCAGCTGGTTCAGTAGTAGCTTATTGTACTAAAATTACAAATGTTGATCCTATTAAGTATGGTCTACTATTCGAGAGGTTCTTAAATCCAGAAAGGGTTTCACTTCCGGATATTGATATTGATTTTGATGATGAAGGTAGGGGTAGAGTTATTGATTGGGTAGTACATAAATATGGATTTGATCAAGTTGCTCAGATCATTACTTATGGAACAATGGCTGCAAAATCTTCAATACGTGATACTGCTAGAGTCTTAGATCTACCTTTAGATGAAGCAGGGCGTGTTGCTAACATGGTCCCAGATATGATTTCTTTAAAAAAACTCTTTGATTTTAATGATAAACAACTTAAACAAAAAGTATCATCTGATCAATTTTCCTCTGCAAAGCAACTAATTTCATTAGCTGACGAAAATGGAGTTACTGGTGATACTGTACGTTTAGCTCGAAAATTAGAAGGTTCTGTCCGAAATACAGGAACTCATGCTTGTGGGGTTATAATTACACCAGAACCATTACTCGATCTTATTCCAATAACCACTTCAAAGGAAGCGGATTTATTAGTAACCCAGTTCGATAATAGTGTTGTGGAAAATGCTGGACTGCTAAAGATGGATTTTCTTGGACTTAAAAACCTATCTATTATCAAAGATTGTGTAAAGATAATAAAGGAAATACATGGATTAGAAATTGATATTGATGCAATTTCCTTAGAAGATAAAAAGGCGTATGAAGTTTTCCAAAAAGGAGATACGGTAGGTATATTTCAGTTTTCTTCAGATGGTATGAGAAAGTATCTTAAAATGCTTAAACCAGATAAATTTGAAGATTTAATTGCTATGAATGCATTATATCGACCAGGTCCTATGGGATATATCCCAGAGTTTGTAGATAGAAAACATGGAAGAAGTAAGGTAGAATACGATTTACCTGAGATGGAGGAATACTTAAAAGACACATATGGTATTACAGTCTATCAAGAGCAGGTGATGCTACTTTCACAAAAGCTAGGAAATTTTACTAAAGGAGAGGCGGATATGCTTCGAAAAGGAATGGGTAAAAAAATAAAGTCAGTTGTTGACAAAATGAAGCCAAAATTTTTGAAAGGATGTGAGGAAAATGGATTTAATTTGGAAAAGGTAGAGAAAGTATGGTCAGACTGGGAGAAATTTGCAGAATATGCTTTTAATAAGTCTCATTCAACTTGTTATTCATTAATTGCTTATCAAACTGCTTATTTAAAAGCACACTATCCTGCAGAGTTAATGGCTGCTCTTTTAACATCAAACATGAACGATATTAAAGATGTATCTCTAAATATGGAGGAATGTAGAAGAATGGGGATAAAAGTACTTGGACCAGATGTGAATGAAAGTTTCTACAAGTTTGCTGTAAATAAAAAAGGAGAAATACGATTTGGATTAGGAGCGGTAAAAGGAGTAGGAGAGGCAGCTGTACATGCTATTGTAGACGAAAGGAAAAATAATGGAAATTATTCTTCCTTAGAAGATTTTGTGAGTAGAGTAAATTTAAAATCAGCAAATAAAAGGACTCTTGAAAGTGTTTCTTTATCTGGTGGTTTTGATTCTTTCGATATTTTTCGATCTCAACTCTTTTACACAGAGGATTCTTTAAGTTATCTTGAGAAAATGATGCGATATGGTTCAGCAGTTCAAGCAGAAAGAAATTCAACTCAAATTGATATGTTTGGAGAAATAGGTGAGTCGACTATACAGTCTCCTGCCCCTCCCTTAATAGATAAATGGGGCACAATGGAGCTTTTATCAAAAGAAAAGGAAGTAGTAGGAGTATACATATCTGGTCATCCTTTAGATGATTATAGGTTAGAGATTGAAAATTTTGTAAATTCTTCTTTTGATTGTCTAGAAAACATGGAAGAAGTTAAAGGAAGAGATTTAAGATTTGCAGCAGTTGTAACAGCTATAGAACACAAAGAAAATAAAAATGGCAAGAAATTTGGAATTGTTTATCTAGAAGATTATACTGATAGTTTTAAATTATTCTTATTCGGAAAGGATTATATTAATTATAAAAACTTTCTTACAGAAGGTTGGGTATTATTTATAAAAGGAAGTGTACAAGCTAGAACATGGGGAGATACTGATCAACTAGAATTCAAGGTTAATAAAATAGAAATGCTAGATCAGTTAATTGATTCAGAAAAAAGAAATATAATTCTTGAGATTCCTTTTGATAGAGTTAATGATTCATTAATTCATGAATTATGTTCAACGATTGTCAAAAACAAAGGAAAGCATGTTCTTAAGTTGAAATTAATGAATTATAAAGATAGGTATTCGGTTGATTTACTTTCTAGAAATACTAAGTTAAGTTTAAACAATAACTTATTTAATTCACTAAATAAAATAAATGATATAAAAGTTTCTATAGAATCTTAAAAGAAATTATAAATTTGTAATATTAATTAATAAAATAAAAAAAATGGCAGTAGAAATTACAGACGGAAATTTTAAAGAAGTGGTGTTAGACTCAGATAAGGTAGTTTTAGTAGATTTTTGGGCTACATGGTGTGGTCCTTGTAGAATGATTGCTCCAATTGTTGATGAATTACATACAGAATTAGAAGGTAAGGCCGTAATAGGGAAAGTAAATGTCGATGAAAACTCTGAGTCGTCTGCAAATTATGGAGTAAGAAATATCCCTACATTATTAGTTTTTAAAAATGGCGAAGTTGTAGACAAATTAGTTGGAGCTGTTCCAAAATCACAGATCATAGAGAAGTTAGAGGCATATATGTAATACAAAGTTTTTTGCAAGATATAGAAAACATATCATCATTAGAAACTTTAGAGTTTTTTGCAAAAAATTTAGTAGAAGGATTTATTACAGGAAAACATAAAAGTCCTTATCATGGTTTTTCAGTAGAATTTGCAGAACACAGACTTTATAATAAAGGTGAGTCTACAAAATATGTAGATTGGAAGCTTTTTGGTAGAACTGATAAGCTTTTTGTGAAAAAATATGAGGAAGAAACAAACTTGAGGTGTCAGATTATAATTGATACTTCGTCATCAATGTTTTATCCTCAAGTAAAAAATCCTTCATTATCTAATCCTAATAAGATACTTTATTCTGTATATTCTTCAGCTGCTCTCATGAATTTATTTAAAAAACAAAGAGACTCGGTAGGTTTGTCGCTATATTCAGATGATTTGTATTTCCATTCTCCCAATAAAGGAAGTAATAAACATCATATTTTCTTAAAGAAAAGAATGTTAGATGTCTTATGTTCTACGACTCAATTCAAAACAACTTCCTCTGTTGATTCTATACATAAAATTGCAAGTAAACTTCAGAAAAGATCATTAGTGTTATTTTTTACTGATATGTTGGACGGATCAGAAGATTTGTCTGAAATATTTTTAGCTCTACAACATTTAAAATTTCAAAAACATGAAGTTGTATTGTTTTATTTATCTGAAGAAAAGACTGAATTTCAATTACGCTTTCCAAATACTCCTCATAATTTTATTGATATTGAGACGAAAGAAGAGATAAAATTAAATCCTATAGAAATAAGGGAGAGTTTTAAAAATAAATCAAAATCTTTTCTAAAGGATTTAAAAATAAGGTGTTTACAACATAAAATTGACTTAGTGGAAGTAGATATAAATAAGGGGGTGGAACAAATATTAATTTCTTATTTACTTAAAAGACAAAAAATGTTTTGAGTATAAAAAAAATCTATTAGATTTGCATCACTTTTTGTACGGTCTGGTAGTTCAGCTGGTTAGAATACATGCCTGTCACGCATGGGGTCGCGGGTTCGAGTCCCGTCCAGACCGCAAGATACAAACCCTTATAATCTAGCGATTGTAGGGGTTTCTTGTTTTAGTAGGACAATGTATAGGACCTCTGCTAGTTTTTTCATTTTAATTTAATGTTGGTTTTTTGAAAATACCATTGCAATTAATGTAACAGCAACTGCTATAAAACCTATTGAAACTAAAATATTAGCATAAGGATATGAATTGTGTTTAAAAAATCCTCCGATACATAATATTGCTATTGAAATTTGATTTATTTTTTTCATTTTAGTTTATTTTTAATCATTTGAAACTTTATCTTTTTTCGT
>NZRO01000017.1 GCA_002696275.1 Flavobacteriales bacterium | reverse complement strand
CTGTAGCTCAGTTGGTTAGAGCACTGGTTTGTGGTGCCGGGAGTCGTGGGTTCGAATCCCATCAGTCACCCAAAAAAAAGGAGTTGAATTCAACTCCTTTTTTATTACTTAATAAATCGTTTTATACCTCTCAAAAATTGAATCTTAGGTTGATACCCAGTAAACTGAGTTACTTTCTCTAAGTTTGGGTTAAAAACGACAAATGTTGGGGTTATAATTCCATTCTTGTACCTTGCATATTCAAAATAAAAATCATGTCTCCAATTACTGCCGTCTTTTACTGGTTGTTGATTTCCAAATATTTTATCATTAAATACTATAGTATCTTTTGTATACCCATTGATTTTTACAGGTAAAAAGTTAGAATTAATTAAATTTACAACTTCAGGATCTGAAATTGTTTCTTTTTTCATTTTATCACAATATTCACAATTAGGTTTATAGAAGAAAAGTAAAATATTTTGATCATATTTTTTTGAGTATTCCTGAGCTCTTTCTAGCGAAATCCAATTGACCCTATTTTGTTTACTGCCCTGCGAAAAAGAGGTAAATGATACTATAAGAATCGAAAAGAGTAAAATTGATTTTCTCATATTTATTTATTAATTAATATCTTTTCGGCAGCTTCAATCCATTTATTAGGCCCACCCTTAACATAACCTGTTGATCCTAGCTGAGTGTAATTCACCGAAGTTTGATTTTTAATCTCAGGTCTAACAAACCATATAGTAGGATAACCTCTAATACCAAACATTTGTTGAAGTTTTCTATTTTGTTTATTAAGGTCCTCTGGAAGTTGGGATCTTCTTGGAAAATCAATTTCTACTAAAACAACATTGTTTTTAGCCCATTTTACGAACTCAGATTTATCGAAAACCTCTTTAACTAACCGCTTGCACCATCCACACCAATCTGAACCAGTGAAGAAAAGCATTAAAGGTTTCCCACTTTTTATTGAAACATCATTTGCTACATTTAAGTCAATATACCAGCCTTTTTCATTTAGGGGACCTTCTACGATTTTTATTGGCTTCTTCTTTGTTACAGTAGTTGATGGTTTATTATTCACTCTTTCTTTTGGTCTATTTTTCTCCTCTGAATCACCAAAAATTATATAAACAAAATTCTTAATTTTTATGTATTGATCTTCAATATCTAATTTATTAATACCAATATTAGGACTTGGTTGTAGTTCTAAATCTTCCATTAGATTTAGTAGGTATCTTGTTTTTATAGCGTAATTAATATTTTTTGTTTCAGTTCCAATAATCTTTTTAACCTCGTCATTATCAATTCCGGCAACATTTATTCCAACTATATTACCATATTTGTTAAAAAGAGGTCCTCCACTATTGCCAGATTGAATAGTCGCTGTATGTTGATACCATCTTGGATCATTCATTAATCCACTATTAGAATTAATCCTTCCTTCTGTGAACTTAACTTCTACGCCAAGTAAATCTATTATTGGAAAACCATAAGCAAAAACCCTACTTGCAACATTTTCTTTTTTATTTTTAAATCCATAAGGAATATTTCCCAAGTTTGTATTAACTTTTAAAATTGCTAAATCATTGAATTTATCTACTTTTACTACTTCAGCGGTATAAGATTGAGTAAATTCTCCTTTAATACCCTTTACTTTAATTTTGTCTTGTCCTTCAACTACATGATAGTTTGTCGCTATATACCCATTAGAACTAATGGCAAAACCAGTACCTTGAGATTGTGAATATGATACATATGTAAATAGTGAGATAAAGAAAAGAAGAACTATGTTTTTCATATTATTTACTTTGCAAAATATTTTCTGCATTATTTATCCAAATGATAGGATTTTGTTGTCCTCCTACCATTTTATCAATTTTTTTTAATTGAGGTTTGTTATCCTTTAATTCAACATCAATAAACCACATTGTTGGATAGCTATTTACTGATAATGCTCTAGCTAATTCCATATACTCAATAGGTATATCCTTTTGTTTTGGCCCTCTTGGAAAATCTAATTCAACAGGAATAATTTTAGTTGACCATTTAGCAAATTCTTTACTTTCAAAAACATTTTTTTGAGTCATTTTACATGGCGGACACCAATCCTTTCCAGTAAAGAAAAATAAAATTGGTTTCTTTGTGTCTAGAGATTTCTCTATTGCTTTATTAATATCAGTTTCCCAAACAACTTCCTTTATTTGAGAAAATGAATTTAATGAAAATGTGATTAATAATAGTAAGATTAATTTTTTCATATTTTTTTATTTTTAAATTTTATTAATGAACTCCACCCATCCATTTTCTCAGAACAGGTGATAAGATAAACGCTAAAATAGCCATTCCTATTGCTACAACTCCAACTTGCGTAAATACAGAAGTATAATTTAACAATGATTGAACACCTTCAACAGTAGAGTCAGTAGTTGCTCCAACAAACCCAGTAACCTTTTCAATCATTGTTGTCATAAATCCCGGTTCAGGAACTTCCTCAGAACCAGTAATTGTAGCATTCGCTATAAATTTTGAAATATAATGTGCAAAAGATGAAGATAAGAAATACACACCCATCATAAATGCTGTCATTTTCTTTGGAGATAATTCAGTAACTTTACTAAGGCCAATAGGAGAGATAAACAATTCTCCAGTAGTCATTAGAAAATAACCAACCATTAGAAATATAAAAGGTGTTTTACCTACAGCATCCATATACTGAGCACTCACAGCAAACACTAAAAACCCTAAACCTAACTGAAGAATTCCTAAAGCAAATTTTATAGGAGTTATAGGGTTTTTTTGCGCTTTAGCGAGAGCTACCCACATTAAAGAAAATGGAATAGCTAGAAACATTATATAACCAGGATTAATTGCATTTGTTTGTGAAGCATTTAACAAAACTAAATTTACATTTCTTTCTGCAAATAAAGTGATTGCAGTACCAGCAAGTTCAAAAAATGACCAGAAAACAGTGATAAATAATGTTAGAATTAAAACAGTAACTAATCTTAAATTTTCTATTCTAGATAAACTTATCATATTTTTAGCTATAATTCCTAAAATAATAATCAACAAAACAATTAAGATTGATGAATGTAGATGTAATTCCCCAATTAATTCAAATGCATTGTATCTCACTAAAAAAGCAGAAATAGGCACCAGTAATATAGCTACTAAATAAAAGAAGTAGTCTGTTCTTATTCCATACATTTTTTTATCTTTATATTCTTGAGGTTGATCTCCATTTTCAATAAACACACCATCTTTTATTCCTCTCCAGAAAAATATTAAACCAATTAACATCCCAATTCCAGCAGCTCCAAAACCATAGTGCCATCCCCAGTCATCACTCATTCCTAAGTATCCACAAGCTAGTGGAGCTAAAAAGGCACCAATATTAATTCCCATATAAAATATTGTAAATCCAGAATCTCTTCTATCATCACCTTCAGAGTATAATCTACCTACCATAGTAGAAATATTTGGTTTAAAAAACCCATTACCTACAATTAACAATGCTAATGCGGCATAGAAAAAGAATCCATTTATATCTTGTATTGGAAATCCAAATAACCCATTTGTAAAATCTTCAGCGTCAAAATAAAAAGCCATAAAGAAATGACCTAAAGCCATTAATATTCCGCCCAACATTATGGATTTTTTAAAACCTATATATTTATCCGCAATCATACCTCCAATTACAGGTGTTGCGTAAACTAAAGATCCGTAGGCAGCAAAGATACCAATTGACATTTCTTCTCTAGCAGCTTCATCAGTAATATATAAAAAGAACTCGTTAACCATGTATAGAGTCAATAAGGCTCTCATTCCATAATAAGAGAATCTTTCCCAAAGTTCAGCAAAGAACAAATAAATTAAACCTTTAGGGTGTCCAAAAACTTCATTATTTTGTTTCGTCATTTTTATTTAGAATTTAATTAATTTTAATTGCCGAAAATAATAATAATAAATTAATTACAAAGTGATTACATTATTAATACAATATTAGATGTTTTAATGAGTTAAAATTACATCAAAAAAAAAATTTGGTTTCATAGTAAAATAACAGTATTTTTGTCCATCATTTTTAAAATATGAAAAAACACTTATTATTTCTATCCATTATATTGCTTTTATTTTCTTGTGGAGAATACCAAAAAGTTTTGAAAAGTTCTGATGTAAACTATAAATACAATAAAGCTATTGAATATTACGAAAAAGAAGATTTCGCAAGAGCAATGCCATTATTTAGAGAATTAACTACAATGTTAAAAGCTACAAAAAAATCTGAAGAAGTAATGTATTATTTAGCGTACTGTCATTATAATAACTCTGACTTTATAACTTCATCATATTTATTTAAAAATTATGTAAGTACTTTTCCTAATGGGTCTCATGTAGAAGAATGTTTCTTTATGGGAGCTTATTGTGTTTATTCAGAGTCTCCATCTTATTCTTTAGATGCTACTTACACTCAAAAAGCAATTGAAGAATTTCAAGAGTATATAAATAAATATCCTAATGGAAGTAGAAAATCAGAATGTGAGAATCTTATTCTAGAATTACATAACAAATTAGCTTATAAAGCCTTTGAAAACGCAAAACAATATTATACTACTGAATATTATAAATCTGCAATTATTTCATTAAATAATATGTTAATAGATTATCCAGCAAGTAAACACAGAGAGGAAGCTCATTTTCTGATTCTAAAATCTTCGTTTGAATTGGCAATAAACAGTATCAGTTCAAAAATTGAAGAAAGATTACAAAATACAATAGATGCTTATTTGGTTTTTAATGATAATTACCCAAATAGTAAATATATAAAACAAGCAGAAAAAATAGAACAACAAACAAGAGAAAATTTAAATAATTTAAATAATTAACACAATGAATTACAAAAAAACTGGAGCAGAGAAGTCAACTATTACTAGAGACCTAATAGAATTAAGTGAGAAAACTGGCAATCTTTACAATTCAATCTCCATAATGGCAAAGAGAAGTTCTCAAATAAACAGAGATATTAAAGAAGAGTTGATTAATAAACTTGAAGAATTTGCAACTAATCACGACCAACTTGAAGAGGTTTTTGAAAACTCAGAACAAATTGCTGTTTCAAGATTTTATGAAAAACTACCTAAACCTTGGGCAATTGCCTTAAAAGAATTGATGGAAGATAAAGTTTACATTCAATCAAAAGATGAGGAGACAAATTCCGATTCTGAAACTAATGCTTAAGGGAAAAAATGTATTATTAGGAATAACTGGTAGTATAGCGGCTTATAAAGCTACTTACATTGTCAGATTACTAAAAAAATTAGGAGCTTCAGTAAGGATAATACAAACTGAGGCTTCACTGAATTTTGTTAGTCCATTAGTTCTATCTACACTTTCTGAAAACAAGGTAATAACTGATATAATTGACAAAGAGAAAAATGAATGGATTAATCATGTAGATTTAGGTATTTGGGCTGACTTAATGATTATCGCTCCAGCTACTGCAAAAAGTATGTCGAAAATGGTAGAGGGCAATTGTAACAATCTATTAATTGCTTCTTATCTATCCGCAAAATGTCAAGTTTATTTTGCACCTGCAATGGATCTTGATATGTATAATCATCCATCCACAAAAAATAATATTAATAAACTCCAAGAATTTGGGAATAAAATGATTCCAGTAACCCATGGAGAATTAGCTAGTGGTTTAATAGGAAAGGGAAGAATGGCTGAACCTCAGGAAATTATAGAGTTTATAATTAAAGATTTGAATAAAAAACAAGAATTGTTCGGAAAAAGTTGTTTAGTTACAGCTGGTCCAACTCAAGAAAATATTGATCCTGTTCGTTATGTTGGAAACAGATCTTCTGGCAAAATGGGATTGGAAATCGCCAGAGCTTTGGCTGAAAAAGGAGCTAATGTAAATTTAATAATAGGTCCATCTAACTTAAAATCAAATCATCCTAATATAAAGCAAATTAATGTTGTTTCTGCTGATGAGATGTATCATGAAGTAGATAGGATTTTTCCAAATTCTGATATTTCTGTTTTTGCTGCTGCCGTTTCAGATTACAAGCCCTCTAAATATCATCCACAAAAAATAAAAAAATCAGAGGATGTATGGAACATTTCATTTGAAAAAAATATAGACATCCTTAAAGAAATGTCTTCAAAAAAGAAAGATTCACAATTAGTAATAGGTTTTGCTTTAGAAACAGAAAATGAAAAAGAAAATGCGATTAAAAAACTTCAAGCGAAAAATTTAGATATAATTATTTTAAATTCAACTCGAGATAAAGGATCTGCATTTGGCTCTAATACTAATAAAATTAGTATAATTGAGAAGGATTTAACAATCACTGATTTTAGGTTAAAAGAAAAGTCCGAAGTAGCTAAAGATATTGTTTCTTTCATATTAAAAAAGATAAAATAGTGATGAGAATTTTTATACTATTATTTTGTTTATATTTTAGTACAAGTGTATATTCACAAGAATTATTGTGTAATGTACAAGTTAACGCATCACAAATTCAAACTTCTGATAGAAAGATATTTCAAACACTACAAACTTCAATATATGAGTTTTTAAATAATACTCAATGGACTAACACTCATATTCAGAATGAAGAAAGAATTGAATGTACCTTCTTAATATCAATTACTGAAAGAGTATCTAATGATGAATTTAAAGCAACCTTACAAGTACAAAGTACTAGACCTGTATTTGGTACATCTTATAAATCTACAATGTTTAACTATAATGATAAAAATTTTAGATTTAAATATCTAGAATACCAGTCTTTAGAGTTTTCTGAAACTACTCATTTATCTAACTTAACATCTGTATTAGCTTTCTATGTGAATATAATTTTAGGATTAGATTTTGCTTCATTTTCAGATCAGGGAGGTATTGAATACTTTGTTAAAGCTCAGAACATTGTAAATAACTGTCAAAATGCTCCAGAAATTGGTTGGAAAGCATTTGAAAATGATAAAAATAGATATTGGATAGCTAATGATTTTTTAGAATCAAGATACGGGAATATCCATGATGTATTATACAGATACCATAGGTTAGGAATGGATAAATTAGCTGAAGAACCAGATGATGCACGATATGAAATTACAGAGTCAATAGAAGAGTTAAGAAAAATTTACAGAGAAAATCCATCTGCATTTATTTTAAAATTATTTTTTGACTCAAAAGCTGAAGAAATTTCTAAAATTTATTCTGAAGCATTTCCTAACGAACAAGCAAGGGTTATTAAAACACTAGTTGAGATAGATCCCTCTAACTCATCTCTATATCAATCTATTACAAATAAATCAGAGAGATAAATGATAAAAAAACTTCTAATTAAAAACTTTGCTCTAATTAAAGATTTAGAGATTGATTTTTCAAGTGGATTTATTGTTGTTTCAGGAGAAACTGGAGCGGGAAAGTCGATTATGTTAGAAGCAATTGCCTTATTAATGGGAAAGAGATCAGATAGCGGGATATTATTTGATAAAAATACAAAATGCGTTCTTGAACTTTCTTTAATAATTAAGAATAATAAAAAAAATATTTTTATTGAAAATAATATTGATTTTTATTCAGAAACAATAATTAGAAGGGAAATATTTAATTCAGGAAGAAGTAGGGCTTTTATTAATGACACTCCTGTCACTTTATCTGTATTAAATTTAATTACTTCAAATTTTTTAGAAATTTATTCTCAAAATCAATCTTTAAATTTAAAAATACCTGAAAATCAACTTGATTTTTTAGATAAAATATCTCATTCTAGTACCCAATTATCAGAATATCAATCTATATTCAATGAATACACTGCACTTAATCTAGAGATTGCTAAAATTAAAGAAACAAACATTTTGTCTAATTCAGAAATGGACTTTTTAAAATTTCAGATTAATGAATTAAAGATGTCTAACTTAATAGTCGGTGAGAAGGAAAAATTAGAGTCAGAATATAAATTAATTGAGAATTCTAGTTCAATACTTGAAAATTTATCAAAAATAATACAAAATCTTTCTGCAGAAGGAGGGGTGACCTCAAAAATTTCAGAAATAGAAAGTGATCTAAAAAAAATCTCGAACTTTTCAGACACACTCTATGAATTAAAGGAAAGAATACTATCTGTAAGAATTGACATACAGGATATACAAGAAGATTTAAGGCATAAATATGACTCTATAAATATAGATCCTGAAAAATTCGTTAACATTTCTAATAGATTAGACATATTAAATTCATTATTATTAAAACACAGAAAAAATGATATTTCTGAATTGTTAATCTTACTAGAAGAGATGAATCTCAAACTTAAAGCATCTTCTGATTTTGATTCCTTTATTGAGGAGAAAAATCAAAAGCTATCTATGATTAAAGAAAAACTTATTTTTTCTTCAAAAAAATTGACAGAAAAAAGAATGTCCGTGTGTAGTAGATTTACATTAGAAGTTGAGAGTCAGTTAAGAAAATTAGGTATTAAATCTCCAATTTTTAGTATTAATATTAATAAGAAGGAGGAATTTTCTCAAAATGGTGTAGATGATGTCAAATTTTTATTTTCAGCAAATAAAGGATCAGATGCACAAGAGTTAAACAAGGTTGTATCAGGTGGAGAGTTATCAAGATTAATGCTATGTTTTTCTTACTTAACTTCAAATTACGAGAACTTATCATGCTTAATATTTGATGAAATTGACACAGGTGTATCTGGTGAAATAGCAAATCTAATGTCTGAGATGATGAAAGATATAAGTCAATATAGACAAGTTATTTCTGTTACTCACCTTCCTCAAATTGCGTCAAAAGCATGTTCCCACTTTAGAGTATACAAAACAGAACATTCCAATAGAACTATCACTAAAATAAAATTACTTAACAAAGAGGAACGCATTGAAGAAATTGCAAAGATGTTGAGTGGAAAGAAAGTCACAGAATCATCAATTACAAATGCAAAAGAATTATTAAGTCAATAATTTATATATTTGTATTAAAATAAAAATAAAAAAATAATGCCAAACGGAATTTTAAAAGGGAAAAAAGGGATAATATTTGGAGCTTTAGACAGTAAGTCAATTGCATGGAAGGTAGCAGAATTCGCTCATAATGAAGGAGCTAAAATTACTCTCACAAATGCGCCTATAGCCTTAAGAATGGGTACTATTAACGAACTTTCTGAAAAAATAAATTCAATTGTTATTCCCGCAGACGCAACAAATACTGATGATCTTACAAATCTTTATGAAAAGTCAATGGATTTCCTTGGGGATAAAATTGATTTTGTATTACACTCTATTGGCATGTCTGTTAATGTTCGTAAAGGCAAACAATATTATGAGATGAACTATGATTGGACTCAAAAAGGTATGGACGTATCTGCCATGTCATTTCATAAAACAATTAAAGCAGCCTGGGATTTAGACGCTATGAATGAGTGGGGGTCTATTGTAGGGCTTTCATACATTGCAGCCCAAAGAGTTTTTCACACATATAATGACATGGCAGACAACAAAGCTCTATTAGAGTCAATTGCTAGAAGCTTTGGATATCATTATGGTTTAAGAAAAAATGTTAGGGTAAATACTGTTTCCCAGTCACCAACAATTACAACAGCTGGAAGTGGGGTAGATGGGTTTGACGGATTTTTTAAGTTTGCTGATGACCTTTCTCCTCTAGGTAACGCTTCGTCAGAAGATTGTGCGAATTATTGTATTTCTTTATTTTCAGACTACACAAAGAAAATTACAATGCAAAATCTATATCATGATGGAGGTTTCTCCAATATGGGTATGAGTGCAAAAGTGATGGATACTTACATGAATTCTGTTAAAGACAAGAATAATGATTTATAAATTTTTCTGTGATCTATTTAAAATATTTCCAATACTAAAAAATATTCATTTAAGTTTCCCTACTTTTTTATATAGTTTTTTCCTTATTAGTATCTAATATTTTCTTCTTCTTTTTTGATTTAGAAATTTTTATAGTAAGTTCAGCGTTATCTTTCTTTAAATCAACTTTTATACTATCCCCTTCAGAAACACCAGAACTTATTATTTCTTCAGCGAGAGGATCTTCTAAGTATTTCTGAATGGCTCTTTTTAATGGTCTTGCTCCAAAATTTTTGTCATAACCTTTTTCGGCAATAAAGTTTTTTGCTTTTTGTGATATTTTAACAGAAAAACCAATATCTTTTATTCTACTTAAAATTCCCCTTAGCTCAATATCAATTATCTGATTTATATTTTCCTTTGTTAAACTATTGAAAATTACAACATCATCAATTCTATTTAAAAATTCTGGAGCGAAACTCTTAGACAAAGCTTTTTGGATCACCCCCTTTGAATAAGAATCAATATCAGCCTTTCTTGATGATGTATTAAACCCAACACCCTGACCAAAATCCTTTAGTTGTCTTGATCCAATGTTAGATGTCATGATAATGATAGTGTTTTTAAAACAAATTTTTCTTCCCATGCTATCCGTTAATTGACCATCATCTAATGCTTGAAGAAGTATATTAAATACATCTGGGTGAGCCTTTTCAATCTCATCTAAAAGAACAATAGAGTAGGGCTTTCTTCTTACTTTTTCAGTAAGCTGTCCTCCCTCTTCATAACCAACATATCCAGGAGGAGCTCCAACTAATCTACTAACTGCAAATTTTTCCATATACTCACTCATATCAATTCTAATTAAAGAATCAACAGAATCAAACATTTCTTCTGATAAAGATTTTGCTAATTGCGTTTTACCAACACCTGTTGGACCTAAAAATATAAATGAACCAATAGGTTTATTTGGATCTTTTAAACCAACACGATTTCTCTTAATCGCTCTTACAATTTTATCTACAGCATCATCCTGTCCTATAACATTGTTCTTTAAGTTCTTAGGCATGTTTAATAACTTATTACTTTCATGAGTAGCCACTCTTTGTACCGGAATACCAGTCATCATTGAAACTACATTTTCTACATTTACTTCTGTAACAAGTTCCTTATTACTTTTTAATTGATTTTCCCATACATTCTTAGCGTGCTCTAATTTAGATTCAACTGTTTTCTCTTTGTCTCTAATGCTTGCAGCATCTTCAAACTTTTGCTTACTAATAGCTTCTTGTTTCTCTAGTTTAATACTTTCTAAATCATTTTCTAAATCTGATATGTTTTTTGGAACAACTATATTATTTATATGAACTCTTGACCCTGCCTCATCTAATGCATCAATAGCTTTATCAGGAAGATATCTGTCACTCATATATCTATTTGTTAAATTTACACATGCCTCTAAAGCTTCATCAGTGTAATCCACATTGTGATGTTCTTCATATCTATCCTTTATGTTATGGAGAATTTCAAGAGTTTCTTCTGGGGTAGTTGGATCCACTATTACCTTTTGAAATCTTCTTTCCAAAGCTCCATCTTTTTCAATATTCTGTCTATATTCATCAAGTGTAGTAGCCCCTATACATTGTAACTCACCTCTCGCTAAGGCAGGTTTAAACATGTTAGAAGCATCTAATGATCCGGAAGCTCCTCCAGCACCAACAAGAGTATGAATTTCATCAATAAACAGGATTATATCTGGATTATCATTCAATTCTGTAATTATTCCTTTCATTCTCTCTTCAAACTGACCTCTGTATTTAGTTCCAGCTACTAAGGCTGCTAAATCTAACATTACTATTTGTTTATTGAACAATATTCTAGAAACTTTTCTTTGAACAATTCTTAAGGCCAAACCTTCTGCTATAGCAGATTTACCTACTCCTGGCTCACCGATTAATATTGGATTATTCTTTTTTCTTCTGCTTAATATTTGAGAAACCCTTTCAATTTCTTTGTGTCTACCAACGATAGGATCCAACTTATTTTCAGATGCCATTAATGTTAAATCTCTTCCGAAGTTATCAAGAGTAGGGGTTTTACTTCTTTTATTAGAATGTGACACTTTTTGCTTTTTAGGATCTTCAAAAAGATCGTCATCATTGTTAGATTCCTGACTATCATTATCGCTATACTTATCTTGAATATTAAGATAAGTTTCTAATATTTTTTTATAATCTAATCTTAATTTATTTAATGTTGAAAAAATTACATTGTTTTGGTCTCTCATTATTGACAAAAGAATATGAATTGTTTTAATCTTTTTTTCATCGGTTGATTGGAGTTCAATTAAAGATTTGTCTAAGATGTTTTTAGCTTGCTTCGTCAATCCTTTTTCATTAGAATTAAAATTTAAAGTTTTACTTCTGTTAACAGAAACTACCTCCTCAATAATTCTTTTTAAATCTGCCATTTCTAACCCCAATACATTCAAAGTTCGTACAGCTGTACCCTCGCCTTCTCTGATGATTCCAAGCATCAAGTGTTCTACACCAATCTTCTCGTCTCCAAGTCGTAAAGCTTCTTCATTTACATATTCTAAAACTGTAGCCATTCTATCAGAAAAATTTCCATACATATACTTAAAATTTGTTTAATAAATTTATACTGCAATAATTAGTTATTTTTTACATTTATAATCTGTATACAAACATTGTTTTTTCAACAAAAATTGTTCATAACTCACAAATATATTTCAAACACATATTCTATTATAAAATACGGGATTTTTGTTTATTTGTTTCATTAATAAAAAAACATAAAAATGTCAGAAGGAGAAAAGATAATTCCCATCAATATTGAAGAGGAAATGAAATCAAAGTACATTGATTATTCAATGTCTGTAATTGTATCTAGAGCTTTACCAGATGTAAGAGACGGATTAAAACCTGTCCATCGAAGAATATTATATGGAATGCACGAACTTGGAGTTAAATCCACTGCTTCATACAAAAAATCTGCAAGAATTGTAGGAGAGGTTTTGGGTAAGTTTCATCCACATGGAGATACTGCAGTTTATGACGCAATGGTTCGTATGGCTCAAGACTGGTCAATGAGATACCAACTTGTAGATGGACAAGGGAATTTTGGGTCTATAGATGGCGACAATCCAGCTGCAATGAGATATACAGAAGCTAGAATGAAAAAAACAGCTGAAGATTTACTTGCGGACATTGACAAAGATACTATTGATTGGCAAAATAACTTTGATGATTCCCTAAGAGAACCAACAGTATTACCATCTAGACTCCCCAATCTTTTATTAAATGGCGGAACGGGTATTGCGGTCGGAATGGCAACAAACATGCCTCCTCACAATTTATCTGAGGTAGTAGACGGAACTATTGCTTACATTGAAAATAAAGGAAATCTTGAAGTATCTGATTTAATACAACATATTAAAGCTCCAGACTTTCCAACTGGAGGAACCATATATGGATATGATGGGGTTAGATCTGCTTTTGAAACTGGTAGAGGTAGGGTTGTAGTTAGAGGGAAGGTAAGATTTGAAGAGTCCGGACAGAGAGAGAATATTATTGTTGAAGAGATTCCCTATATGGTTAATAAATCTGATATGATTAAAAAAACTGCAGATTTAGTAAATAGTAAAAAAATAGAAGGAATATCTGACATTAGAGATGAGTCCGATAGAACAGGTATGAGGATTGTTTACGAGTTAAAAAGAGACGCAATTCCAAATATTGTACTGAACAAACTATATAAATACACACAGCTACAATCTTCGTTTAGTGTAAATAATATTGCTTTAGTAAATGGAAAACCTGAACTTTTAAACTTAAAACAATTAATAGGTCATTTTGTTGACCATAGACATGAAGTACTAGTAAGAAAATCTAAATTTGAATTATCTCAGGCGGAAAAAAGAGCTCATATTCTAGAGGGACTCCTTATCGCCTTAGATAATCTAGACGAGATTATTTCTTTAATTAGAAATTCACAAACTCCAGAAGATGCGAAAAATGGTCTTATATCTCAATTTTCCTTAACTGAGATTCAAGCAAAAGCGATACTTGATCTTAGACTACAAAAGCTTACAGGTTTAGAGAGAGATAAAATTAAAGAAGAACATGACCAAATAATGGAGAGGATTAAAGGTTTACAAGAAATTCTTTCAAATGAAGACTTAAGATACTCTTTATTATCAGATGACTTGAAGGAGATTAAGGAAAAATACGGGGATGAAAGAAGGTCTAATATTGAATACTCATCATCAGAAGTAAGTATTGAGGACATGATACCAAATGAGGAAGTGCTGATTACTATTTCTCATTTAGGATATATAAAAAGAACTTCTTTATCCGAATATAGATCTCAAGGAAGGGGAGGTGTTGGAAGTAAAGGAGCTACAACTAGAGACGAGGACTTTGTTGAAGAAATGGTAATGGCAAATAATCATGATTATATGTTATTTTTCACAGAAAAGGGGAAATGTTTCTGGTTAAGAGTTTATGAAATTCCTGAAGGAAGCAAAACATCAAAAGGAAGAGCTATTCAAAACCTGATAAATATACCATCTGATGATAAGGTAATGGCCTATATCAATACAAAGGATTTAAAAGATGAAGAGTATATAAATTCAAATTACATAGTCATGTGTACTAAAAAAGGTCAAGTAAAGAAAACCTCTTTAGAACAATATTCAAGACCTAGAACCAATGGAATAAATGCGATAACAATTAGAGAAGAGGATCAATTATTTGAAGCAAAAATGACCAATGGATCTTCACAAATTATGATTGCAGTGAAATCTGGAAAATGTATTAGATTTGAAGAAGAAAAAGTGAGGTCAATGGGAAGAACTGCTTCTGGAGTAAGAGGTATTTCCCTAAAAGATGGGAAGGATGAAGTCGTTGGAATGATTTGTGTAAATGATATGGAATCTAGTGTATTAGTTGTCTCTGAAAATGGATATGGTAAGAGATCCTCCATTGAGGAATATAGAATTACCAATAGAGGGGGAAAAGGTGTTAAAACAATTAATATAACTGATAAAACAGGAAACTTGATCGCACTTAAGAATGTAACAGATGAAGATGATTTGATGGTAATTAATAAATCTGGTATAACTATTCGAATAGGTGTTGATACACTTAGAGAAATGGGAAGAGCAACTCAAGGAGTCAAAATAATTAGATTAAAAGAAGATGACTCTATTGCTTCTGTAGCAAAAGTATCTAAATTTAAGCAGCAAGAGGAAATTATTCTGGATGATGAAAGAAACCCTATATCTGAAGATCACACAGATACGCTAGACACAAATGAAAATACGGATAATAATCAAGAATTATAATAAAATGAAGAAGATTAGTATTTTATTTGGTTTATTGTTTCTTTTTACAACGGGTAGCAGTCAAGAAATAAGTGAACCAACCTTAATTAGCAAAAGCGGGAGTGGAGAGCTTGATATTCCTTTTCAAAAATGGGAATTTCCTAACGGTCTTACTCTTCTGATTCATGAAGATCATTCTGATCCTATTGTTCAAGTCCATGTAACTTATCATGTTGGATCAAGTAGAGAGAGTGCGGGAAAATCAGGTTTTGCACATTTATTTGAACACATGATGTTTCAAGGATCTGAAAATGTACCTGATGAAATGCATTTTAAAATAATAAGTGAAGCTGGTGGAAACATGAATGGCAACACTTCATCTGATAGAACTGTTTATTTTCAAACAATCCCTAGTAATTATTTAGAAACTGCATTGTGGTTAGAGTCAGACAGAATGGGATTTTTTCTTGACGCTGTTTCTGAAGAAAAGTTTGAAAATCAAAGAGATGTGGTTAAAAAAGAAAAACAAGAAGTTCAAATAAATCAACAATATGGCCTAAGTTATGAAGTCTTAGGTCAAAATTTATATCCTCCTGATCACCCATACAATTGGCCAGTAATTGGATATGTGGATGATTTAGATAGAACAAATCTCCAAGATTTAAAAAATTTCTTTTTAAGATGGTACGGTCCAAATAACGCCATACTTACTATAGCTGGTGATGTAAATTCTGAAGAAGTAGTAAAACTAGTTGACAAGTACTTTGGGGGTATAAAAAGAGGCCCAAAAGTTAGAGATATGAGACCAAATGTTCCTAGGTTAACACAAGATAAATATTGTGGATACACAGATAATATTTACTTACCTATGACACAAATTGTTTTTCCAACAGTTCCAAATTATCACAAAGACGAGGCTGCACTAGATGTTTTAGCTTCTCTTATAGGAGAAGGTAATAGTTCCGTCTTCTATAAAAATTTTGTAAAGACTGAAAAAGCCATACAAGCTGTTGTTCAACATCCATGTAGAGAACTATCTGGAGAGTTTCAATTCATTGTTTTATCCTACCCTAAATGGGGAGAAGATGAAAGATTATATTTTAACGAAATAGAATCTCAGATTCGATCTACCATCTTAGAATGGGAGCAGAAAGGCTTTACAGATGAAGAACTAGCAATGATAAAAACTAAAATGGAGTCGGAAATTATTAATAGGAAAATGTCTTTATCTTCAAAGGTTTCTTCTATATCATCATGGGAATGGTTATCAAAAGGACAATATAATATAACATCTGAAATGCGTAGATATAATAATGTATCAAGAGATGATGTTATGAGAGTATATAAGAAATACATTAAAGATAGAAATGCTGTAATTATGAATGTTAGCCCTAAAAATCCTTTTTCAGATGAAGAATTAGTATTAGAAAGTTTTAACCCAAATTCTAGTTTAATATTGAAAGAAGATCCTCAATACAAAGGCTTAGTTTATAAAAAATCAGAAAGTGAATATGATAATTGTTGTCGATCTGAACAACCTGAACCTGAAACACCAAAAGCTCCTAACGTTCCTGATTACTACAAATCAGAATTTAATAATGGAATAAAAATAATAGGTACTGAATATTCAGAATTACCTAAAGTATTTTTACAAATAAAGATAGATGGTGGAAATTACCTGGAAGATAAAAAGAAATTAGGTCTTTCTGCTATCACAGCTGAACTAATGAATAAAAGTACTGTAAACTTCAGTAGTGAAGAAATGGAGAAAGCTTTATCAAAAATAGGGTCTGAAATTTCTTTTTCGTCAAGTGGAAATTCTACTACAATTTTTGTCTCTTCATTCACAAAAAAAATTGATGAAACTTTAAAATTATTAGAAGAAAAATTGTTTAATCCTAGTTTTAATAATGATGAATTAAAAACAACTAAAAAACAACAAATAGAATTCTTAAATTCTCAAGAAAAATCTGCACAATATATAGCATCAAACAAATTTAAGGAAATACTATTTGGTGATACTCCAGATGGATATACACCATCGGAGAAAACTATTAACAAAATAAAAATTAAGCATATTAAGGAGTTTTATAATAGTTATTATTGTCCTTCTGTTAGTACTATTACTGTAGTAGGGGATATTTCTGAAGAGAAAATTTTAAATAAATTATCATTTTTAAAGAACTGGAAGAATAAAGAAAATTTTGAAATACCAAACAACTTTGAGTATCCAAAGGAAAGTCCAACACAAATCTACTTGATAGATAAACCAGGGGCTTCGCAGTCTGTAATTTATATGGGACACAAATCGAATAAATATGATGTAGATGGAGAATACTTTAAATCTAGAATAATGAACTATCCACTAGGCAACGGAGCTTCAGCAAGATTATTTCTAAATCTTAGAGAAGATAAAGGATACACATATGGAGTATATTCTTTCTTTAATGGTTCAGAAAATAACGGAATGTTTACTATATTTTCTTCAGTTAAAACAGATGTAACTGACAGCGCATTAGTTGAAATATTGTCTGAAGTTGAAAATTATGTAACAAATGGAATAACTAGCGAAGAATTACGTTTCACTAAAAGTTCATTACTTAATGCGGATGCGTTAAAATATGAATCACCTATGCAGAAACTTGGATTTCTCAATAGAATACTAAAGTATGACCTAGATAAAAGTTTTATCAAAAAACAGACAAATATTTTAAATTCAATTACAAAAGATGAGATAGACCTATTAGTAGAAAATAATATTAAAAAGGATAACATGCAAATTGTTATTGTAGGAAACTCTTATCTGATAAAAAAGAAGTTGGAAAACTTAACATCTAAAAATGGTATAAGATATAATTATAAAATTAAAGAAATAAAATAATGAGAAAAATATTCATAAGCTTACTAATAACTTCAATTAGTTTTGTTAGCTTTTCACAATCTAAAAATGTACAGAATGCATATAACTCATTCAGACAAGAAAAAGACAATATTAAAACTAATATATCAGAAGCTAAGTATTTTATCGACTTAGCATATCAACATATTTCTACTTCTAATGATCCTAAAATGTGGAACTATAGAGCTCAAATATATCTTGAAATAATTACAAATCACTCTGACTTAGATGAAAACGCAGTCTTTGAAGCTACTGAAGCACATATAAGGTGTTTAGACAGAGATAAAAAAGGTAGGATAGTAGTCAGGAAATGGACTAGAGAAGAAGATGTCTTGAATGGGCTTATACAATGTGGATATAAACTATTTAATAGTGGTACTGATGATTATAATAATAAGAAGTATAACAATGCGATAAAAAAATATAATGAAATATTTAGAATCATTCCACTAGATAAAGACAACTTATTAAAAAGAGGAAACATTGTACCTGAAGCTATTTATAAAAACATGTATCTAGCATCGTTACAATTAGAAGATGAGGAATCACAAATTGAATATCTTCAAAAATCGATAGATTTAAATACTAATGATCCAATGATCTACTATTATATGAGCTCGGTTTACTCAAAAAAAGAAGATCTTCAAAAGGCACTTAACTATATTCAACAAGGCTTAGAAAAATTTCCATCAGAAATAATACTAATTAACTCAGAAATTGATTTACTTATGAAAATGGGGTCATCTACTGAGGATATAATCAAAAAATTAACTGACGCTATAGATATCGACAATTCAAATGAAATACTCTATATTATAAGAAGTCAGATGTATACAAAAATTGGTAAAACAACTGAAGCAGAATCAGATCTTTTAGAAGCTTTAGATATTAATTCGGAATCAGCGTCAGCAAACAATAACCTAGCTAGCTTTTATTTATCTTTAACGGAACCAATTGTTAAGAAGTTAAACGATACACATTATAGTAAATCTTCTAAGATCGCTTCATTAGAAGGTCAAATTGAAGAGTTACACAAGAAGGCTTTACCTTATTTAATCAAATACACACAAATAAAAGAAAACCAGGTATCAGAAGGAATAGGCACATATGATAAAGCTGCTCTAAATACCTTAGCAACTATATATTATGGCCTAGGAATGGATGATGAGTCAACAAAAGTTAGAAACTTCTTAAATTCATTAAAATAATATATTATGAAAAAAATACTACCATTAATAATATCAATACAACTCATCATTTGTAATAGTATTTTCAGCCAACATAATTTTGATGAATTCTTTCAAAAGAAAAAAAAAGATGTTGTAGAAAATGAAATAGAGAAAAAAACAAAGAAATGTATAAAATATAATGGGTTATTTAATTTTTATCAGCAAAAGGAAAACGGAAATTCATACTTAGAAATTGACACCTCACATATTGGAAAGGAATTTATTCATTTTTGTTATATAGAAAATGGTGTATCTGACGCTTATGCAATGAAGGGTAGTTATAGAGGGTCAAAGATTATTAAAATAAATAAGTATTATGATAAAATAGAATTTACAATTGAAAATACTAAATTTTATTTTGATCCAGAAAGTCCATTAGAAAGAGCATCAAAAACAAATATAAATACACCAATTGTTGTTTCTGAAAAAATAATAGCCAAAAACAATGAGAATACTACTTTCTTAATAAATGCAGATAATATTTTCTTAAATGAATCTTTGCAACAAATTAAGTACACATTTAATAGGGGTGGGGGGTTCAAACTAGGATCCTTAAGTAAAAAAACAAGATACGATAAAATTAGAAACTATCCTGAAAATACAGATGTAGTTGTTAATTATTACTATGAAAATAAAAATCCAACTTACAGAGGTAGTGAAGCTGTTACAGACCCTAGAAATGTGTCAATCAAAGTACAACATAGTTTAATTCAAATGCCAGATGATAATTATGTACCAAGAAAAGATGATACAAGAGTTGGATATTTCACAACTAAATCTAACAATATGACTAGTCTTTATAGACTAAACTATAGAGATTTTATTAATAGATGGAGACTTGAGAAAAAAAATCCAGAACTTGACAAATCAGAGCCTGTAAAACCAATAATATGGTGGATAGAAAATACAACCCCATACGAACTTAGAGATGTCATTAAAAAAGGGGTTGAACAATGGAATTTAGCATTTGAACAAGCTGGATTTATTAACGCTATTCAAGTTAAAATACAACCTGATTCTGCTAATTGGGACGCAGGAGACATTAGATTTAATGTACTTCGATGGACATCATCTCCAAAGCCACCATTCAGTGGTTATGGACCTTCTTTTGTAAACCCAAGAACCGGGGAAATATTGGGAGCTGACATTATGTTAGAATGGACCTACATTACTAACAGAATTTATCAAGATAATTTATTTAATGATAATAATTTTAAAAACCATGATAATTATGATCAACACCAATGTGATGCTGCGCATTATCAATCTTTTGAAAATACTCTTGCCCTAAATTATTTAGAATCTCTAAATTTATCAGAAGAAATTAAAAATGATTTTTTAAAACAGTCTTTATATAGATTAGTTTTACATGAAGTGGGACACACATTAGGTTTAAACCATAATTTTAAAGGAAGTACATTACTTACAACCGAAGAATTAAATAATAAAAATATTGTAAATGAAAAAGGGATTTGTAATTCTGTAATGGAATATCCTGCAATAAATATTGCTGAAAAGATTGAGAATCAAGGCCTTTATTTTGATATCAAACCTGGATTATATGATGTTTGGGCTATTCAATATGGATATTCTAGTTATTTAGATTCTGTAAGTGAAAAAATAGGATTAAATAAAATTCTATCTAGATCAACAGAAAAAGAATTAGCTTTTGCAAATGATGCTTTTGATATGAGAAGACCAGGTAAAGGAACAGATCCAGACGCCATGATTTATGATTTATCTAGTGATCAATTAAACTTCTCAATACAGAGAATTAAATTAGTTGAAAGATTACTTAATAATTTAAAAGAAAATTACAATTCTAAAAATGATACATATGATGACTTATTTAGATCTTACAGAACTTTGGTATATTCTTATTTTCAATCATTAGAAGTAGTCTCTAGACAAATAGGGGGCGTAAAAGTTGATTTATCACATATATCCCAAAACTCTGAAAAAAAACCTTTTGAAAGTGTAGACAAAGAAACACAAAAACAAGCTATGGATATAATTGCTGAATATGCATTTAGCGACAATGCTTTAATAGGAAATGATATCATACCTTATTTACAAAGTCAGAGAAGAGGTTTTACAATTTCTGAAGATCCTCAAGTACATGAAAGAATTTTAAGATATCAATCTAGAATTCTTGATCAATTACTACATCCAAATGTTTTAATCAGAATGACTAATTCTATGCTATATGGAAATGAGTATGATATTACAGAATATATGATTGATTTAAGAAAATCAATTTTTAGTACAGATTTTAACAATAGTGTTAGTAGTATAAGACAATATCTTCAAATTAGCTATGTAAATAGATTAATTAAGATTATAGACAAAAAGTCAAATTATGACTTAATATCTAGATCTAATGCTCATTATAATTTAGTTTGGTTAAAAAATAATCTTAATACAAATCTAGGTAATTTATCAACAAAACAACATAGAAATTATTTAATATACATAATTGAATCAGCTACTGAGATTTAGAATTATTAGATAATAGTGAATGTACTTTAATATGATAATTTATTTATTGGAGAGAGAATGAGTTTGGTTTTATATCCAAATTTTCTATTTAACATAATATTAATTATATTCCTATATTAATATAATATTAAAATATAGAACTCAATTATAAAAAATAAGTATAAAAAAAAGTCCTAACTTAGTTAGGACTTTTAAGTTAAAATAAATTTACTTATTTTTTAACATAGGTAATCCAGTCTTAGCATTTTCAATTACTTGTTTTCCTGCAGGCAAATCACATGCAGTAGATCTTGAATCTTTAGAAAAATAGTAAATCGTTTGAACTCTTCCAGTTGATTTTAAAGTAACATCTTTTGAGTTCAGGTGATAAACTTTACCTTTCGAATTTGTGTGCTCGTAAGCCATAGTCATTAAATTTTTGGTTAATAATTTATTTTTATGGTATAAATATAGAAAAAAATTAAAAGAAAACTACTTTCTTATCTAGTAATTTTAAAAACAATGTTAATAAGTGTTAAAATATAAATGTAATTGATTCTTAAATTTGTTTTTAAAAAAATTTATTCTTATTAAACACTTAACCTAGAATATATTTTTAAAATACTGAAAATCAGTTATTTAATAAATATAATATTGTTTTTTTAAAAAAATGTTTTACTAGATAAGAATAAAAAATCACTAGGTATATTAAGGTTAATAACTTTTAAAACTAACTAAAAAATTATATATATAACATCTTTTTTAGTAATAAAAAACTCTATGATTCTAGGTAATATCTTTAATTTTGAAGTAAATTTATTGGGCAATTTAACATATAAAATACAATTTATTAGATTAAAAATAGTTCATATTTTCATATCTTTGAATTATAAAATTGTAAAAATGAAAAACCTAATATTCACCATATCTTTAATATTTGTATCAACAACTTATTCATTATCTCAAATTAACAAAGAATATCATTTGAATCAAGCTGACTTAAAAGCAACAAATTGGTTTAATAATGTTAATACAAGTAACTTTGAAGAAGCTTTTAAAGGATTATCTTTTGAAATTCAGTCTAAATTTGATAAAAATGACTGGATTATAGGAATGAATCAGATGATGAATAGCTTTGGAGAGTTTATTGGAAGAGAGGAGATTTATAGGAATTTTGTTATAAACCCAATAGAAATAGACCCTATTCTTGGAGGTTTTCCAGATGGATATTATGCTGAATTTAAATATGAAAGCAGTTATAAAAACACAATAAATCATTTAGAAACAATTATACTACATCAAGATCATAAAAGTAAATGGAAAGTCTTAGATTATAGCTACGAATTTATTGAAAATGGAAGTTATAAAGAAGATTAATATCACCTAATTAAAAGAATATTTCCTACCATATATTGTGGTTTATTGTTATTAGGAAGATAATAAGTTGCTAAAAACACATAAGTACCTTGTACTGCCTCTTCCCCATTTTCTAATTTTCCGTCCCATTCTCCCAACTTATAATACTCTTGATAATGATTATAATTACAAATATTATTATCTGAGAAATTATCTATATATATCACATCAGTAGATTCATAAATAACATCACCACCCCATCTTTTATAGATTTTTATATTAAAATCCATAAAATCACCTAATCCTATCAAATAAAAATTATCATTACAATTATCTCCATTAGGTGTAAATGAATTAGGAGCAAATATCTTGCTCTCTGGTATTATACATACAGAAGCAACAAAAGTATCTGAACATAAAGCATTATTTACTAATACTAAGGAAACATCAAAAGTACCAGTATCTGTATATACATGAACCGGATTTATTGAAGGATCAAAACTTTGTGAAGTTCCATCACCAAAATCCCAATAACTTAAGTAAGACAATTCATTATCATTATATAAAGATGAATTTAAAAACTGTATTTCACCATTTAAAACTGAAACACAAGAGTTGATATTTGTAAAAAATGCAGTAAAGATATTGTCATAACCGGGAATTGTTATGGTGTCTGATAAAACACACTCAGTATTTTGATCTGTAACTTCTACAGTATAACTTTTATTTACAAACGAATATATACTATCAGATACTTGAACAGGATTTGTATTCCATTGATAAGAATAGTTACCTATTGGAAAAGTATTAACTACAGCAAATCCGATTTCTCCATAACATTGTTTTTCTGAAGTACTAAAATCAAGTTCAAATGAAGGTAAAACAAATATATCGATTGTATCTATATTATCATCAGAACAACCATCTGATGAGGTAACAATATAACTAGTACTAAAATTTGGTGATACTAATTGATTAAAACTTGTAGTTGTACTATTGTTCCAATTAAAAGAATAGTTTGAAGTTCCACCACTTACATTTACACCAATAGAACTTAATTCTCCCAAACAAATAGTATCATCAGTAAAATAAGTTTCACTCACAAACTTATTTTCTACAAATATCACAGTATCAATTGTTTGAGAGCAATCACCTATACCATATGTATAGTAAATATTATGGTAACCAGAACCTGCTTCAGAAGGATTAAAAGTATAGGCATTTATCCCATTACCAGTCAAAACACCTCCTAATGGACTCACATTAATGTTAATTATAGTATCTTTAAAACAATAATAATTATCAAACCCACTAAAACTTAATACTGGATCATTATAAATTACAACTGTAAAAGTATCTAGACATCCATTTGGAGCCATATATCCAATTAGATTATCGCCAATAGATAAAGAAGATGGTGAAAATAAGCCAGTATTACTATTCAAAATACCATTACCTCCCCAATACCCCCCTACCGGATCAATATTTAATATTATATCTGGTGACGAAACACAAATTAAAGAATCATGCAACAATGAAGGGGACAATACTTTTACAATAAAACTATCTACACACGAATTTGCTGTGTAACTAATTATATGATTTCCTACACCAGCAATTCCAGGACTAAATTCTCCAGGATAATTTGAAGAAACAATACCATTACCTGACCAAGTACCATTCCATGGTGTTCTTGGCACAATATTCAAATCTAGTATTTGAGTACCACCATTTGAACAAACAAAAAGTGTATCATCAAAAATATCTGTATCTATAACATTATAAACAGCAGTATCTGTACAACCATCTATAGAATAAGTTACCATAGTTTGACCTAAACCTACAGAAGGGTTAAATGTACCAAGATTAGAATTAGTTATATGTGATCCAGACCATATCCCACCAGAGGGACTTCCAGAAATATTAAATGCTGTTTGAGTAGGACATACAACTTGATCAGAACCAGCGTTAATTTCTTTTACATAAATACCAACATAATCTTCACAACCCTCAATGGAATAAATTAAATTATGCACCCCTGGTGAAGCAACGTCAGTTAAAAAATTACCATCAGAAGTGATTGGACCTCCTAATACAGAAAGTTTATCGACTGCTACATCTGATTGCCAATCTCCTGTAACTACTCTTAATCTAATCCATACTTCAGAAGATATATATGGAGTTAAATCTATACTAACTTCATTCCATTGATTTCCTTGATCACCAGATGACTGAAAAACATTCGAATAGTAGTTTACACCATTTGATGTAATAATATCAATAGAAAAACTTCCTTGACCAATACCATATTGATGATACCAAAAATGAAGAACAGGGTTATCGTATTCGGTAAGGTTGAAACAAGGACTAACTAAAACAGAGGTTTTATCCGGATGATTAGATCCAGAGGCCTCAGTATACACATAACTTAGCCCTTGAATAGCGGAAGAGGGACCAGTCGCAGCAGATGGTGTTCCTCCATTATTTATAGACCAATCAAAATCATTACCTGGATCATTTGACCAATTATTAAAACCAACCTCCCATCCAATCTGATATGGAAAGTTATTAATCGATGTAATACAATTACTATTTATTAATGGATTTACTGTAGGAACTGACCAAACACCATTAAGAGGAGAGAAATTCAAAGTATAAATTCCAGAATTTTGACATATAGTATCATCTGCTTGCACATTAATTCCATCCACATTAACTAAAATAGTATCTGAACAACCGTTTGATAAAGTGTAAATTGCGGGTATAGTTGTAACTGAAGATCCAACATTGATATCTCCATTTGACTGTATCCCATTTCCACTCCAGATACCTCCAGGGGTAGTTAAAGAAGAATTAAGATTGAAAATTGGAGCGTTAGGACAAGCAGAAATATCTTCACCCGCATTAATCTCTAATATAGTAATCTCCATATCATCTGAACATCCTGACAAACTGTAATCTATAGTATAAACTCCAGCAGTTAATCCATTTGGACTAAACACACCATTAGAACTACTAACAATTCCAGTTCCAGACCAGTTTCCCCCAAAAGGACTAGCAGTTAAAACTGTAGTCCCCTGATTCTGACAGATAGATATATTATTTTGAGCAACTGGAGGAGAAACTACATTAATGGTAATAGTATCAGATGTTGTAGAAGAAGTTCCGTTATCTGACACTGTAACTATATACTGTGTAGTTGTTGTGGGACAAACTGTTTGAAAACCAGGACTATTCATCCAAGCAGGGCTCCAACTATAATTATAAGAAGTAGAATCTCCGCCATCTACATTTACATATAAATCTGCACAATCACCCAAACAAATAGTGGTATTATCTGCAGTCAAATCTACCTGTAAGGGACAATCATCAACTACAAATTGATAATTTGAAGAAAGGTTCCATATGTTTCCACAATCATCAGGAAAGTAATTTTCAAGATAAATATTATACACTCCACTTTCATTTAATCCTGGAGATAGATTTAACTGTAAAAGATTTGTAGAATCGTTCATACAATTTAAAGGTGAAGCGACTACACTCTGATTAATTTGACCACCAACATTTATTACAGATGTAAAAACAGAGTCACAATGAATAAGCTGATCCAATTCTATATTTAAAATAGTTGTACTGCATATTGGAGCTACTGTCAAATTAATTACTGGAGGAGAGGGGATAGAAACATCTGTTTGCCAAGACAATTCAAATCCTTCTTCAGCTATATTCTGATCTGAAAAAAAACCTATAGTTATACATCCAGAAGAAACAATTTGAGGAGGGAGATTTGTACCAGAGTAGACCCCCAATACAGGATAGGTGTTATCCGGACCATCATATATGGTTAGATAATCATTAATAGGTTCTGTAGAAAAAACATTAAATGTAATAGTAATCTGAATAGCATTTGGAGGACAAATAGTAAAATTAAGATTTTCATCATGTGAATACCAAGATGGATTTAACGCATTCGATTCACTATCTGTTAAGATACCCTCACATTCATATACAGTTAAGTCCTGCATGTTATAATTCACTTGAGCAAAAATTTTGTTACTCAATATCATAAAACATACTAAAAATATATACTTTTTCATACCCCTCTATTTACCGTGATCATGGGAGTCGTAATTTCATTACTCCACTCCCCTTGCCTATCTTGTATTCGTATAGTATAAAATAAAGTTTCTAAATTTCCACTTCCTAACAAGAAAGGAGAGTCAATTTCAAGATTAATACTTCCTCGAATAGAAAGCTGATTATCAGGTGGATTTAAAGGAATTAAGTGATAAAAATCTGCGTTCGTAAGTCTACTATCTTTTACTTCCATAGACAAATAATCCGGATCATAAAACCCAATAAAACCCTCTGAATGTTCGTACTCTATTTCTACAATTAAATTTTCTTGAAATTCATTCAATTCTGTAGGAGATGTAGAAATTAATGTTAGATGAAAAACCAAATCATCATCTTTATTACAAGAAAGAAGAAGCAGAAAATATATAAATAAAAAAGAAACTTTTCTCATTATAAAATTTCAAAAGTAAAATGTTTAATATACTGGTAAGAACTACCATTATTTGGAATTTCAGTTATCTCATTCATGTCATCCTTTACATATATTTTAATAAATACTTCATCTCCAGAAACCAAATCAGAAATATCATGAGTAATATTATGATAGTACTCTACTTGATTAGAAGCATAATATCCAGCTTCTAAAATTGGAGTATTTACTACATTTAAACTAATTTCTTCATGTATATGGAATTGAAATAAATTTTTTGAAAACTTAACTTTATTATAGGTCAAATTATAAGGAAACAAATTATCATCTGTTACAGAAAACCAAATATCTAAAGATTGAGTACCTGCAGGAACCTGAATAGTCCCTCTACCTATTCTTGGAAGTGCAGTTGAAGTTCCAGTGATAAAAGCTACCACTCCTTGCATTTCTGGCTTACTGTTAGGTTGAACTGCGGGATTTCCAAACATATCTTTTGCTCCTTCTTCAATCCAAGTTTTAATATTTGAAATATGATCTTCCTTTTCTGAATGCCAAATATGTTCTTGATTAGGGTCATAAACAATATCCGCAGTTAGTGGCATGACCTGAGAATTAGGATCGAAAGTAGCACTACCATCAGAATTTGAAAGTAAACGAGCATATAATGCAGATTCATCAATGTTTCCGGCTTTAACTCTAAACTGGTAATTTCCATCAGGGTTGTTTTTTATAACAGGCTGGTACACCAATGTATTATAAGAACTTTCTATAGTTCTGAAATCTGGCTCGAAACTACCATCATGACAACCAGAATTTGCACAGTGAGGCATAAATACATTTTTATAAATAGCAGCAAAATTTGTTGAATCCGAAAAATAAGTAGTAGTATCTTCTAAAGGTGGTAGCAAATCAGGATTGTCATAAGGATTTATCGTTTCTTTCTGACAAGATACACAAATAAAAAATATAAAAATATAAAAACCTATAAATCTCATCTATATCAAATCAAAAAAGGAATTGTTGTTATATACAAAACCAGAGTTAATCACCTCTTGTTTAAATCCTAAAATTTCAGCAATTGTTGGAGTAATATTTACAATATCTCCTACCCCATTAGTTTCACTACCAATAGTTAAATTACTATCTATGCCTGGGCCAGCCATTAAATTAAATATTCTCCTAGCGTTGGAATCTGAATGATCGTACCCATAAAAAGCATTAGCATCTTTTATATTATTTGATTCTAGGTTTCTACCGTGTTCCGGAGCTACTACAATAGAGGTATTACCTGACATTTCTGGTATATTATTCTGTATATAATCCCATAAATGACCAACTGCATGATCCGCTGAATGTAAAGATTGTAAATAGGAAGTAAAATTAGCATGACAACCGTCAACATTAGAAAGATACACTACTGTTAATGTTGGTTTAAATCTCTTCATTACCTCACAAGCATATCCTATAGTTTGTCCATCATTATTAGAAGCTGAAGGAGGAAATGCAATAGTTCCATTTTCCTTTTTAACAAACATATCTTTAACAAATTGCTTTATTTCAGCTTTTTCTTCAACTGTATTTCCTATAGTTGGCAAGGCATTCCCTTGTGAGTACCAAACATTATCTAAGAAATACTTCATTTTATACATAGGATCTAACTCATCATCAGGATGATATATTTTAGCGTTTTTCAGGTGTTTTTCTCCATCATCTCCAAATGTTATAGTTGGAGCTAAGAAATTAGCACCATACTGAGATCCGTAATTATCGTGCTCACTATAATCCAATAAAGGAATAGAATTTCCAATACCATTACCAACAAACCAACATTTTGTTGCTTTCTCTCCTGTGTGCCTTCTTAAATACTCAAAAATAGTAGGCATTAAAGGTTTTGCTCTTAAACCTTGAGAGTACATGTAATTTCCAGTAAGTAATGTATTTACACCAGCATAATGCCCCACAGTAGATGCGTTTACCTCCTTAAATAAAGTTCCCTGCTGTTGTAATGTTTGAGACAATAATTTTGGAATAGGTATATTTTCATTATTTTCATTATTTGTACCATATACTAACTTGTCTGTAGGAGCTGCTCCATCTAATAAATTATACATTATATTTCCTGCAGATGGATAATCCTGACTACCATCTAAATACTGTTGCAATACTGATTCTTGCTGCCGAACACCACCTGCAAAAGCAACAAATACTACATGATTTGCCATTCTACTTCCACTAGAAGCAAACAGCCTTCCACTAGGTAAAATAAACGGAACAGAAAGTGCTGCTCCACCAATAGCAGTTTTCTTTAAAAATTCTCTTCTTTTCATTTTAATAGTATTGGTATTCGTTAGACATAGCAAAAGCCATATACACCATTTCTGCACTAACATATGGATGAGACTCAAAAAAGGAAATAAAAAACTCCCTTTCGGCCTCTGTTATATCTCTTACAAAAAATCTTTTGTAAGTCTCCTCTATAAATGCGTCTAAATCATCTCTCATCACAGAATCACTAGGTATAATAACTCCATTTTTATTCATAAAATTAGAGAAAACAATTTCATGTGCAACCTCCTTATCCCCAATAGATTGTATGCATCTAGAAATCTCGAATAATTCATTTGCTGAAAGGGCTTCTTGAAACAAATTTGCATATAATATAGATATAAATTGGTTGCTACTCTTTAGTTTATTTTTATTTGCATTATAAGATGAAGCATGCACCTCATTTAACTCATATACATCCTCTTTTCTACAAGATAAGATAATTAAAATTAAAGATAATAAGTATAGTAACCTTTTCATTTTATTAATCAAAATGGGCATATTCATCAGAGCATAAAATTATTCTTTGAATCCTTTGATAATCATTATACATTATTAAGTTGTTCATTAGTTCGTCTCTTTCTTGAACATTTGCTTCTCTTCCTAAAAAAGTAATAAAAGACCAATTTACAAGTCCCTCATAAAACTCATCTGAATTACAAATTATAGAAGCAACATCATATTTACAATTTCCTGAGGAACCCATTAAAATCTGAGTAGAATTATCATCAATCATTAATTTACATTCATTAAACTCATAGCTTGTAGGATATCTGAAAAGCAAATTATCAAAAATTGCGTTTATGTAATTAAATGTATTCATGTTTATATCATCATAAATTGAGTTATAAACCATCCTTCTATGATATTCCGATACAGAAATCACACCATTTCTATATTGCTTTTCAGATTTTAAAATGTCGTTTAGTTTATTATACTCTAACAACCTTTTGTAAGCATTAATCATATTACCCGCAATGGAATCTTTTTCATACTCAAACAACCAATTCGCATTTTCAGAATTTATATAAGAATTAGCTGCTCCTTCAATTAATCTTACCTTAACTAATTCGTAGAACCTATGAAAATAAGCTTGATTATAAGAAGAATCACCTTCAATAAAAGTAGTATCGAATTGAAGTTTATAAAGTAACTGGTCCCTACTATCAATTGTAACCTCATTATCCCTTAAAAACTGAACATCTTCTATCATTTCATCATCTAAAGGTTCTCTTCCCAATAAATCAATATAACATCTATTTACATAGTTTTCTAAAAGCAAAGTTGGGATTTCTCCATAATATGGAGCGTTATTATTTGGAATAATATTATCCTCTCTTTTACATGATGAAATTATAAAAACTATGCAAGAAATGTATATTAATTTTCTAGACATTAATTATTCAAAAATTACTTTTTTATTATAATTAAAT
>NZRO01000016.1 GCA_002696275.1 Flavobacteriales bacterium | reverse complement strand
TACCCGTAAAGGTACAACTCCTTAGCAGGGAGCCCCATTCGGCCACTCTGGCACCTCTCCAATTAAATTTAAAAATTTAAGGTCTGCAAATGTATTATAATCTATCATTCTCACAAATTTTTTTTTAGATTTATTTTTTTCAAATTTTAATACAATAAAGTCAACTCAAATATTATATTTGCGTAAAGAAAAATAGAATATGTTTAAAAAAATAACTTTAATATTTTTATTACTGACTACAATACAATCTTGTATAAACAAAAGAGATCTTTCACAAAATACTGTAATAGCTCACATTTTAACTCAACCAGATGGTTTACACCCATTTAATGACAATTCTGTTCAAAGAAGTTACATTTTTAATTACACTCAGAAAACTCTCATAAAATTAGATTTAGAAAGTTTAGAATATATTCCGATATTAGTGAAAGAAATCCCTAAGGGATCTGATGACAATTTATCATTTACATATGAATTAAAAAATGGAATTACTTGGGATGACGGAACTCCATTTACCGCTAAAGATGTTGCTTTTTCAGTTAAAATAATGTTATGTCCACTAACCAATAATTCACAAATTAGAGGAAATTATTCAACAATAATTAAAAATATTGAATTAGACCCAATAAACCCTATGAAATTCACAATGAATGTGAAAACAGTAAATTGGGGAGCGAGAACAATTTTTTCTGAACTAAATATGGTTCAAAAATCCCTATGGGACCCTAAAGGAATTTTAGATAAAATATCCTTTGAGGATCTTCATTCGAAAGACTTTAAAGAAAAAATAGAAACTAATGAAATATCAGAGTGGTTTAATGAATATAATAGTGGTGACAATTCTTACAAAACGGAAAAATTAACAGGTCTAGGTGCGTACAAAGTAACTGAATGGGTAACCGAACAATATATCACACTAGAGAGGAAAGAAAATTGGTGGGGAACAAAGGATACATCAATTTATAGTAGAGCGTATCCTGAAAGAATAATTTTTAAAATTATTAAAGAAGATGCTTCCTCCTATTTGGCTCTAAAAAATCAGGATATAGATGTAACTACTAGAATAGGCACAGTAAAACTAATGAAACTTCAAGAAAGAGAATATTTTAACAATAACTATGACTCAGATTTTTTAAATCAATATTCATTTAATTATATTGGATTAAACATGAAACCTGACGGTATAAAATTTAAACCTTTTTTTGTTGATCAAAAAGTTAGAAGAGCTATGGCTTACATGACGCCTGTCGATGAGATCATTGAGGTCATGGCACATGGAAAAGCTGGAAGACAAGCTTCAAATATCTCAGCATTAAAAAAGACATACAATGATACATTAGAACTTATACCATTAGATATTGAAAAAGCAAAAGAACTCTTAACAGAAGCAGGTTGGGTTGATACTGACGGAGATAATATTAGAGATAAAATTATTGATGGTGTAAAAACACCTTTTAAATTTAAGCTCAATTACATGTCTTCTCCAACAACCAAAGAAATTGTATTAATGATTAAAGAAAGTATGTATAAAGCCGGAGTTATAGCAGAATTAAGACCAATGGATTTTTCTATATTTTATAAAAATGCATATGATCATAATTTTGAAGCTATGTTAGGTGGTTGGGGAGGATCAGCCTCATATTCTAATCCTCATCAATTATGGCATACAAGTTCATGGGTCAATAAAGGTTCAAATTTTTGTGGTTTTGGAGATGCTGAATCAGATGCTTTAATCAAAGAAGCAAACGAAACATTAGATCCAGAAATTCATAAAAACGCACTACTTAAATTACAAGCAAGAATTTATGAAGATCAGCCATATGTATTTTTATATTCAACACAAAGAAAATTTGCAATTCACAAAAGATTTGATAATAGAGGCATGTACTTTGAAAGACCTGGAGTAATGTTACAAAATTTAAACTTAAAAGAAACATTCAAATCTACAAGTTTAACTAACACTAACGGAGAATAAATATGTTAAAATATGTAATTAAAAGAATATTAACCTTTATACCTATGATAATTGCAATTTCACTAATTGCATTTATTATAAGTATTAATGCACCAGGAGATCCTGTTGAAAGATTAACTAAATCTGCTGGAAGTGAAGGTACTGCTGATGAACAATCTGGGGCTTCAAAAAAAGAAAAACAAGAAATCAGAAAAAAATTGGGATTAGATTTACCAATATTTTATATTAATATTTCAAATTTATCAGTAAGTGACACTCTTTATAAAATACAAGATAGATCTCATAAAGACAACATAAAAAAACTTGGTCATAAATGTGGTAATTGGAATGTGGTTTCAGAATACTACAAAAGTATTTTAACTTTTGAAAGAAAATCTAAAAAATTAATAGCCGAGGAGATATTGATACAGATGTATCCTGAAATTGATTCAAATCAAAATAGAAAAAAATTGTTAAATGATATTAATGAAACAATCAATCAAATTGGTTTTGAAGTTGGAAGTTTATGCGAGACATCTGAAGCTAATCTTATTGATTTAAAATTAAATAAAATACAATCATTTATTGATTCTAAATCATATTTAACTCACTTAAAAACAGATTTTGAAAAAACTAAAAAATTAAGAGGGGATTTAATATCTGAAGCGACCAAATGGAAAACATATATCCCAACAATACTTTGGTATGGTACAAAAAATCAATATCATTTATGGTTGTTTGGAAATGGAAAGGATAGAAAAGGGGTAATTAGAGGGGATTTTGGTATTTCTTACATAGATAGTCAACCTATATCATCAAAAATATGGGATAAAATTGGAATTTCTTTTGGACTTTCAATAATATCTATATTATTAGCATATTTAGTTAGTATTCCAATAGGAATTTATTCTGCGTACAAGAAAGATTCTAAAACAGATAGAATCACTTCATTAGTATTATTTATTTTATATTCGATGCCTTCATTTTTTGTTGGAACTGTCTTATTACTCCAATTCGCAAATCCTGACAATTTAAGTTGGTTTCCAGTTTCAGGAATTCAGGATCCAACCATATTTGATCCTGAGTGGGGATTCTTTAAAAAACTAAGTCACAGAATACCTTATTTAATTCTTCCAATTATCACATATACTTATGGTTCTTTTGCTTTTTTAAGTAGAATTATGAGAATTGGAATGATTGATATTGTTTCTCAAGACTATATAAGAACTGCAAGAGCAAAAGGATTGGGAGAAAAAAAGGTTATTTTGAAACATGCACTTAGAAACTCTCTACTTCCAATAATTACTGTATTTGCGGCAATTTTCCCAATGGCGATAGGAGGCAGTATAATTATTGAAATGATTTTTTCAATACCTGGTATGGGACTAGAGATATTTACATCTATACTTAATAAAGATTACCCAATGATTGTAACTGTATTTACTTTATCAGGATTCCTAACAATGTTGGGGTATTTGATAGCTGATATTTTATACGCAGTTGTAGATCCTCGAATTTCTTACAAATAATTTTATGGACAAAACAAACGAAAACTTTTCATTTAAAAAATACGCGTGGAATCAATTTAAGAAAAATAAGATAGCTTTGATAAGTCTATATTTACTTCTTTTTCTTGTAATAATCGCTCTTTTCGCTCCTTATATCGCAAACGACAGACCATTATATTGTGAGTATGAAGGAAATACTATGTACCCTGCATTTGCAGATGAGACAAGAAAAGATTCAATTTTTGATGAAAATGGAGAATTTATTCAAATATTACAATACGATATTACAGATTGGAGACAATTAAATCTTTCAAAAGTTATTTGGGCGCCTATCCCCTATTCTCCAAATAGTATGGACAGGTATAATAGAGATTACGCTGCACCCGGAGGAAAACAAAGATACAAATCACCTGGTGGAGAAATTTTAGACATTCCAAATAGATTCAGACATAAATTGGGTACTGATGGGATTGGAAGAGACTTGGCTTCTGGATTAATTCATGGAACTAAAATATCCTTGATGGTAGGTTTAGTATCTATGGGAATTGCTGCTCTTATTGGTATAATTTTAGGCGCATTAGCTGGATTCTTTGGAGATAATAAATTAAAAATGACTAGAATCAAATATTACTTTACCATCATTGGTGTTGTTCTTGGTATTTTTTATGGATTTGGATTCAGAAAATATGAAATTTCTAATGGATTTAATGACGGTTTCGCTAGTGGAATGTGGGAAATTTTAATCAGTTTTGTTTTATTTCTAATAATTATAATATTGTTAAGATTAATTAGTAGAATTTTTGGGATTAGTAGTTTTAACAAGGAGATATTTGTTCCTATTGATACTTTTGTATCTAGAGGAATTGAACTACTAAACTCTATTCCAAGATTAATCTTGATTATAACAATTTCTGCTGTTGTAGAACCTAGCATTTGGATAGTTATGGTTATTATTGGGGTTACTGGGTGGACAAGAATTGCAAGATTTACAAGAGCTGAATTCTTAAGAATAAGATCTCTTGAATATGTACAAGCTGCTCAATCACTAGGTTTTTCATCAATTAGAACAATATTTAAACATGCATTACCAAATGCACTAGCTCCAGTATTTGTTAGTATAGCATTTGGTATAGCTTCGGCGATACTGATAGAAAGTGGATTATCATTTTTAGGAATTGGAGTTCCGGATGATATTGTAACTTGGGGGAATTTACTAAATCTAGGGAGACAAAATTTAGAAGCATGGTGGTTAATACTTTATCCTGGTCTAGCAATCTTCTTTACTATCACAATCTATAATATGATAGCAGAAGCATCAAGAGATGCACTTGATCCAAAACTTAAAAGTTAAATAAAAGTGAAAAAACTTCTCTTATTTACAGGTTTAATATTTTCAATATTTATATTGTCATATCCAAAACTTACTACCGCTTTTGTTAATGGATCACCTGGTGGAAAATCTGGATCTCCTTTAGATGGTGGTAATTGTACTATGTGTCATGGTAGTGGGATTAATAGTGGTCCAGGATCATTTAACATCTCATCAGATGTACCAACAACTGGATTTATTTCTGGTGAAACCTATACTATCACAATACAAGGATCTCACCCTTCTTTTACTAAGTATGGATTTGAACTTACAGCTGAATCTTCCGGAATTAAAGTTGGAGGGTTTAACATTACAAACTCTTCACAAACAAAACTTACAAACAACAATAACTCTGTTACTCATAAAAATACAGGAACACTAGGATCCGCAACAAAAACATGGACAGTTAATTGGACAGCCCCTACTACAGGAATTATGACAGTTGATTTTTATGCTTCAGGAATAACAGCAAATGGTAATGGAGTAAACGATAATGGAGATGAAGTTTATACAACTACCTATACTGTAAATGAAGAAATTTCTTTATCTAATAATGAGAAAAAACAAAATGTTAGAGTGTTTACTTTTCAAGAAAATATTATTATTGAAGGGGAAAAACATTTAAACAAAATTAATATATCTGACATAAGTGGAAAGGAAATATACAGTGATCAAAATGTTTATCTCCCAATCAAAATTAACACTTCTGATTTTAAATCTGGAATCTATATTGTAAGTTGTTTTGATATAAATAATAATTATTTTCACAATAAAGTTTCTGTAAATTAAATTTTATCTTATTTAAAAGGGATTTAAGTATATCAATCCTTATTTATTTATAATTTTTTAATTCAAATTCATCATAAAACAAGCGGAAATAATTCACAAACCATAGATTTATATTAATTGAATTAACTGTTTATATAAAGATCATAATATATTGGTTTTAAATTATTTATGTGATTATTTTGTCATTTTGTCAGTAGTTGTTCTAGATGTTTTTACAGTTACTTTTTGTTTTGTATTTTTGTATCATGAGAATTGATATCATAACTATTTTTCCTGAGTATTTTACGGGACCTTTTTCTCACTCTATTTTAAAAAGAGCTCAAGAAAAAAACTTAGTAAATATTCATATTCACGATTTAAGAAAATATTCAAAAAACAAACAAAAAAGTATAGACGATTATCAATTTGGAGGAGGAGCTGGAATGGTAATGAATATACAACCTATTGATGATTGCATTTCAAAACTAAAATCGAAAAGAAAATATGATGAGATAATTTATTTAACTCCAGACTCTAAAAGTTTAAATCAAGAGACATGTAATTCACTATCTAACTTAAAAAACATAATTCTACTCTGTGGACATTACAAAGGAATTGACCAAAGAGTAAGAGATCAATTAATTACAATGGAAATATCTATAGGAGATTATGTTTTAACAGGAGGTGAATTGGCAGCAGCTGTACTAACAGACTCTATAGTTAGACTAATTCCTGGTGTTATTTCAGATGAAACCTCAGCTCTTACGGACTCCTTTCAAGACAATCTACTATCTTACCCTATTTATACCAGACCTAATGTATACAAAGGATGGAAAGTTCCTGAAGTACTTCTTTCTGGAAATCAAAAATTAATTGAAAAATGGAGAGAAGAAAAATCGTTAGAAAGAACAAAAAATATTCGACCAGACCTTCTTAAATAAAATATTAATTTTTTTCTCGTTGAAATTTCTTTATCAATGTTAAAATAATTAGTAATATTGCAAATCATTTTTCAAAAACAATAATTAAGAATACAGATGAACTTAACAGAGCAAATTTCTCAAGAAATAAATACAATAAATGAAATTCCTGATTTTGGAGCTGGAGATACTATAACGGTATTCTATAAAATTCGAGAAGGAAACAAAGAAAGAATTCAGTTCTTTAAAGGAGTAGTTTTACAAAGAAGAGGATCAGGAGCAACTGAAACATTTACTATCAGAAAAATGTCATCTGGTATTGGAGTAGAAAGAATTTTTCCAGTAAACTCACCATTAATAGATAAAATTGAAGTAAATAAAAAAGGAAAAGTTAGAAGAGCCAGAATTTTTTACTTAAGAAATTTAACTGGTAAATCTGCCAGAATAAAAGAAAAAAGATAATTTATTATTTTATACAAAATTTAAAATCCCATTCTTTATAGTGGGATTTTTTAGTTTATAACAGTACATTCAGTTCTCCTATTCTTTGCCCTACCCTGCTTTGTTGAATTATCATATACAGGCCTATCCTCTCCATAACCCCTATAACTCAATCTATCCTCTGTTATACCTCTCTCAATTAGAAAACTATATACAGCACGAGCTCTGTTTGTAGAAAGAATTAAATTACTTTCTTTACTACCAATATTATCCGTATGTCCTGAAATTAGCAACTTTAAACCTATATTAGTCTTTAAATAATTAGAAAACTCAATTAAAATTGACCTAGAAACAGCATTTAAATTAAATGAATCTGTTGCAAAATAGATATTATTCAACTCAAAGGTTTGACCACTTTCAATTTTATTAATTTCTATATCCATTTTTGAAGGACCATCAAAACTTTCATCAGTTGAAGATATATAGTGAGAATTAAAGGCATATCCATCTTTATTAAAGGTAATTATCACATCATCTGATTCTTCTAATGTTAAAGCACTAACATATCTACCTCCATTTACAAATATTTTCGTCACCTCATTAGTTGTCAGGTTTTTTAATTCTAACGAAACACTGTCCACCAACAATCCAGCACTATCTTTTATATCGCCTTTTAAGAATAAAACTCTTTCTGGTTTAACTTTATCATACAAATCAAAAGAATAGAGATCCCATCCGCCTACCCCTTCTAATTTATTAGAACAAAAATAAGCTGTTTTACCATCAGTGGTTACAAACATTCCTAACTCATCATCTTCTGAATTAATAGGATAACCTAAGTTTTGAGGTTCTTTCCAATTACCATCTTCACCTAGTTTAGAGATAAACATATCATAGCCACCTAAGGAGGGAAATTGTTGAGAGGAAAAATACATTGTTTCTCCATCTACATGAAAGAAAGGAGTTTTCTCATTTAACTTTGAATTTATAACTTCCCCCATATTTTGTGGAACTCCCCAATATCCAAACTTATCTTTTTTTACTAAATACAAATCGATTCCTCCATATCCTCCCCTCCTATCAGAAGCAAAAACCAAAGAATTCCCATCAGAAGAAATTGAAGGTTGAGACTCCCAACTTTTAGGATTATTAACAGTTTTCATAGGCTTTAAATCCGACCAATTTCCATTCTCTTCTTTTTCTACATAATAAATATCACAATTGTTGTAAGAAGTATAAAATTGACTGCAAATTGTAAAATATAGAATTTTATTATCAATAGTAATAGTAGCGCCTCCTTCATTATTGTTCTGATTAAACGGATAGGGCATTTCCTTTCCGTCATTAAAACCATCCATACTTCCTTCACTAAACACAAAATCCTCAGATTTTTTATCTACGACTCCATACTCATCTCTTAAACCCCTTCTTGTATACAAAGCTAATTCCTGGTCTGGAGAAATTAACGGAAGATACTCGTCCGCTTCTGTAGATACCCCTTCTACTATTTTTGGATTATATGGAACGGTATCCCTCAGAATTTGATCCAAAATCTTCGCACTCTCTAATGTAAATGTAGCTTTTTCTTTAAATCTACTTTTTAAACCAATTTCATTAGCTTTTTCAATATAATCTACGCATATTTGATAATCTTTCAATTGATAATGAATCATACCAATAATATAATTAGAGGTAGAAAATTTATCTTGACATAAAGCTAAACACTTTTTCGCGTACTCTGTTGATTTAACAATATCATCCTTTAACCAATAGATAAGAGCATACATGTCATATATTTGAGCCGAACTCCCTTCTCTAGTTTCAATGTCTGAGAGCAAATTTTTCACTTCAGAAAATGAATAGTGTCTCAAATTCTGATTTAATTTTTTCATGAGCTTCTCAGATCTCTTTTTCTTCACATAACAATCTAGATCTAAATCATTTTGAGCTGAAAGGAAAAACACAAAAAAGAATGATAATATAAATGTAAAAATTTTCATTAACTCATCAACTCTTCCTGTGTAACCTCTCTAAGCTGCCCCTCAGAAGATGCCACTACAGTAGCTACTGTAGCATCACCTGTTACATTTACCACCGTTCTTAACATATCCAACAATCTATCAACTCCAAATATTAAAGCAAGGCCTTCAGTAGGAACTCCAATAGCTCCAAGAACAATAACCAACATTACCATGCCAGCTCCAGGTACTGCAGCAGCACCAATAGAAGCTAATGTTGCGGTTAAGACAATTGTAAGTTGTTGACCCATATCCAAATCTATTGAAAATACCTGTGCAATAAATACAGCTGCAACAGCTTGATATAATGAAGTACCATCCATGTTTATTGTAGCTCCTAATGGAAGTACAAAAGAAGAAACCTCTTCAGAAACTCCAATATGTTCCTCGCATCTCTCCATTGTTACCGGCAGTGTTGCAGCACTAGAACTTGTAGAAAATGCGAGCATTTGAGCTGGAGAAATTCCTTTGAAAAAATCCAAATATTTAACTTTAGTAAAAATATTTAATATAAAAGGATATACAGCAAAAATCATAAACAATAAACCAACGAATACAGTTGCAGAATATTTTGCTAAAGCAAGAAATAATTCTGAGGAAGCTCCGAAATCTACCACTAATCCCGCTAAAAGTGCAAACACTCCATAAGGAGCGGAAATCATTATCATATCTACAATTTGCAGAATAATATCATTTATTCCATCAAAAAAACCTTTTACATTAGATGTCTTTTCATTAGGCAAGATTACCATAGCTATTCCAAATAAAACTGCAAAAAATATTACCTGAAGCATGTTTCTATTATTACTAGCAGAGTCAAAAATATTTGTTGGAACAATATCAATTAAAAACTGAAGCGGACCTTCATCATTCACCTCTTCAGCAATCGCTATTTTCTTGTTGGCCCCATCTAATATTTGTTCAGTTTTTGAAACAGAGTCCTTATCAAATCCTTCTCCGGGTTTAACGATATTTACTAACAACAATCCAACGCTTACCGCTATTACAGTTGATGTTAAATAAATTGCAATAGTTTTCCCTCCAATTCTGCTTAGTCTTGAAATATCAGACAAAGATGCTACTCCCTTAATTAATGAAGCAAAAACTAATGGAACCGCAATTAGTTTTAAAAGATTAACAAATATTGTTCCAAATGGTTTTATCCAGTCGTTAGTAAATTCTCCCCAAGCCAATCTAGAAGCTAAAAGACCATATAGAACCCCTAATATCATCCCAATAATAATCTTCCAGTGTAGAGCTAGTTTTTTTCTCATATTAAATTTTATTAGTTTTACTTTTTAAATAAGCATCTACTAAAGATAAAGCCATCATAGACTCCACCACAGGTACCGCTCTTGGCACAACACAAGCATCATGCCTTCCCTTTGCCTTGAATTTTACTTTTTCTCCTTTTTTATTTATACTTTTTTGAGTTTGCAAAATGGTAGAGACCGGCTTAAAAGCCACTTCACAGTAAATATCATTTCCATTACTTAATCCACCTGTGATCCCTCCAGAAAAATTGGTCTTTGTTGTACCACTTATATCTTCAATAACATCATTCACCTCACTTCCTTTTGCAGTCGAAATATCTATTCCATCAAAACCGTATTTATACCCATGAACTGCATTAATAGAGAGCATAGCCTTTCCTATTTGAGCATGTAACTTTTCAAAAACTGGCTCTCCCCATCCAACAGGAACTCCTGTAGCAACACATGTAATTTCTCCACCAATAGTATCTCCCTCTTTTTTAATTTTCTCAACTTCTTCTATCATTTTCTTTGCAATTGAAGAATCTGGACATCTTACTATATTTTCATCAATTTTAGAAAGATTAATATTTTTATAATATTTATTTAATCTTATTGAACCAACTGAACTAACATAAGCTTTTATACTGACTCCTACTTCACTTAAAATCTGTTGAGCAAGTGAACCAGCTACCACCCAATTTGCTGTCTCTCGAGCGGAAGCTCTACCTCCACCTCGATAATCTCTAAAGCCATATTTTTGCTGATAAGTAAAATCTGCATGTGAAGGACGAAATATATCTTTTAAATAAAAATAATCTTTACTTTTTGCATCTTCATTTTTAAACATAAAAGCAATTGGTGTTCCAGTAGAAACTCCTTCAAATACGCCTGAAAGTAACTTAACCTTATCACTTTCTTTTCTTTGAGTAGTAATTTTTGATTGACCTGGTTTTCTTCTTTCTAGTTGGAATTGAATAAAATCAATATCTACTTTTATTCCGGAGGGACAACCATCTATAATTCCACCAATAGCTTTTCCGTGTGATTCTCCAAATGTAGTTAATCTGAAAATTTTCCCGAAAGTATTTCCCATAATGCAAATATAAGAATAAAGATTGATCTAAATTTTGTAAATTTGCAGAGATGAAAACTATAGTAAAAAACATTTCAGAATTAATTCAGACGGAATCATTTCCAAGAAAATGGGTCGCTGGAAAAGAAATGTATAAATTAAACACTATAAAAGAAGCTTTTTTAGAATATGAAGATGGTATTATAACTTCCTTTGGGAATATGGAAGAATGGAAAGGTATTGAAAATTGGAATAATACAGAAATAATAGATGCAGATGGAGGTATGGTATTTCCTTCCTATTGTGATTCGCATACTCATCTTGTTTTTGCTAAAAGTAGAGAAGGAGAATTTGTAGATAGAATAAAAGGACTTTCCTACGAAGAGATTGCAAGAAGAGGAGGAGGAATATTAAATTCTGCAGAAAATCTTCAACAAGCTTCAGAAGAAGAACTTTATGAAGGAGCTTTAGAAAGATTAAATAATCTTATAAAATTAGGAACAGGAGCGATAGAGATTAAAAGCGGATATGGATTATCTTTAGAAGGTGAACTTAAAATGTTGCGTGTTATAAAAAGATTAAAAGAAAGTACTGAAGTATCTATAAAGTCTACTTTTCTTGGAGCTCACGCACTGCCTAAAAAGTTCAAGAATAATAAAGATGGATACATGGATTTGGTAATAAATGAGATGTTACCAATAGTAGCTTCAGAAAATTTAGCTGATTATATAGATATATTCTGTGAGATAGGTTATTTTACAACAGAGGATACTAAAAGATTATTAGAAGCAGGTAAAAAATATGGATTACAAGCAAAAACACATGTTAATCAGTTTAACTCTATTGGTGGTGTAAAAACCTCTGTGAATTTAGGAGCTCTATCTGTTGATCACTTAGAAGAAATGGAAGATTATGATTTTGAAGTTTTGAAAAATTCTAATTGTATACCAACTATATTACCATCCTGCTCTTTTTTCTTAGGAATACCCTACGGACCTGCTAATAAATTGATAGAACATGGATTGCCAGTAGCTTTAGCTTCTGACTATAATCCAGGTTCTTCACCAAGTGGAAATATGAATTTTATAGCATCTTTAGGATGTATTCAGATGAAAATGACACCAGAACAAGTAATTAACGCTACGACAATTAATACAGCTTATGCTATGGGAATGGAAAAAGTATTAGGAAGTATTTGTATAGGGAAAAAAGCAAATTTCTTTATAACAAAAGAAATACCATCGTATGCTTATTTAGCTTATAGTTTTGGAGATAATATAATTGAAAAAGTAGTTTTAAACGGTAAATTGATATAAAAAAAACGGACTTATTAGTCCGTTTTTGTTTATTGATAAAATATATTGAATCTGTATTAAGCAGTTTTAATATCTTTAGCAACTGGTCCTTTTTCTCCCTCACCTACTTCAAAAGTAACTGATTGATTTTCTACTAACTTTTTGAATCCTTCCATTTGGATTTCCCCAAAGTGAGCAAAATAATCTGTTCCGTCTTCACCAGTGATAAATCCGTAACCTTTTGTTGAATTGAACCATTTTACTGTACCTTCCATAATTGTTTTTTTTAAATTTATATTTGTTAATGTTTCGAGAATAACCCCGAATATGAGTGCAAATGTAAGTAATTTTTATTAAATAGTTTTATTTTAGAAAATCTCTCCTTTTGCAGAGATTAATGTATTCTGTAAAAGCATAGCAATTGTCATAGGTCCTACTCCCCCAGGGACAGGTGTAATATAAGAACATTTATTTTTTACATCTTCAAAATTTACATCTCCTAATAATTTCCAACCACTTTTTGTCTTGTCTGATTTAACCCTAGTAATACCCACATCAATAATGCAAACTCCCTCTTTAATCATATCGGAATTTATAAACTCTGATTTACCAAGAGCTACAATTAGAATATCAGCTGATTTAGTAATTTCTTTTAGATTTTCTGTTCTACTATGAGTTAGAGTTACTGTGCAATTTCCAGGGAAACTATTTCTAGCCATCAAAATACTCATTGGAGAACCTACTATGTGACTTCTTCCGATAACTACACAATGTTTTCCCGAAGTATTTACTTCATATCTTTTTAGAAGTTCTAATATTCCTGAAGGAGTTGCAGGTAAGTATGTAGGAAGATTTAGACACATTCTCCCAATATTAGATGGATGAAAACCATCTACATCTTTTTTTGGATCAATAGCTTCTGTAACTTTCATTTCATCAAGATGATTAGGAAGAGGTAATTGAACAATTAACCCATCAATATTCTGATTATTATTGATTTTTTCCACTTCTAAAAGTAATTCTTTTTCTGTTACACTATTTGGAAGCCGGATTAGAGTAGATTTAAATCCTACTTTTTCGCATGCCTTTACTTTTGCATTTACATAGGTTTCACTAGCCCCATCATTTCCCACTAAAATAGCAGATAAATGAGGGATTCTACCTCCTGAAAAAATTATTGATTTTACCTCATCTGCAATTTCTTCTTTTATATCGTTAGATGTCTTTTTTCCGTCTAAAATTATCATATTTATATTATCTTATTCCTGACATTCCACTGCCACCTTTCATCATTTGCATCATTTGTTTAGCCCCTCCCCCCTGCATCATTTTCATCATCTTACCCATTTGAGAAAATTGTTTGATTAGTTGATTAACTTCCTGAACGGAAGTTCCACTACCAACAGCAATTCTCTTTTTTCTACTTCCATTCAATATCGTAGGGTTTTTTCTTTCATAGGGTGTCATAGAATGAATTATGGACTCGATTCCTTTAAAAGCGTCATCATCTATGTCTGCCTCTTTTATCATTTTACCCATTCCCGGTATCATTCCCATCAAATCTTTCATGTTACCCATTTTCTTTATCTGTTGAATCTGTTTTAAAAAATCATCAAAACCAAAAGTATTTTTTGCAATTTTCTTTTGCATTTTTCGAGCTTCCTCCTCATCAAATTGTTGTTGAGCTCTTTCCACTAG
>NZRO01000015.1 GCA_002696275.1 Flavobacteriales bacterium | reverse complement strand
TAAGATCTAAAGTTGTATCATCAACTGCATCTTCCGGTGGTGGAGGTGGAATATCGTTTTCTTTATTCTCTTTATTATTTTGAGTTACCTCACCTTCATTAATATCTAAAGTCGTATCATCAACTGCATCTTCTGTTGGTGGAGGTGGAATATCGTTATCTTCCGTATTTTCTGTTGCTTCATCTTTAATGCTCTTAGCGGCTAATTCCGTAGCCCTTGCTTCATTTTTAGCTTTTTCTAGAGCTAATGCAGAAACTTTTGCTTCCTCATTCTCTTTTAAAATTTTAGCAGATTTATCTGCAACTTTTTTTCTTTTCTCTTTCATCCAAGATGTAAATCTTTTCTCAGCTTCCTCTTCAGAAAAAGCCCCTTTTCTAACTCCTTCTAAAAGATGTTTCTTCATTAAAATTCCCTTGTAAGAAAGGATAGCTCTAACTGTATCAGAAGGTTGTGCACCTTTCATCATCCAGTTTAAGGCACTATCAAAGTCTAACTTAATTGTTGCTGGATTTGTGTTTGGATTATAAATTCCTAATTTCTCAATAAATTTACCGTCTCTTGGAGATCTTTGGTCAGCTATAACAATGTTATATACTGGTTTTCCTTTTTTTCCGTGTCTTTGTAATCTAATTCTTGTTGCCATTTTATTTTAATTTTTGGTTAAACCATCTCGTGATTATTCCTCAATATTTAAGGACTCGCAAAAATAATTATATTTTTTATACATACTAAGTTTTATTCATTTATTTTTTTGTTGTGTATTTTTAATCTATAAAAGAGATAAATATTTCGTAATTATTAATTATTTTTGTAATCTGAATTTTTGAAATTATTATAATTATGACTACAAAAACTAAAGAAACTCCACAAAAGATTTCTAAAGATAAATTTAAAGAAAATATTTTACAAGATTACAGGTTAGCAGTTGAAGTTAGAGAGTCTGGAGCGCAAGGAAGAAGAGATGTTTTATCTGGTAAAGGAAGTTTTGGAATCTTTGGTGATGGAAAAGAATTAGCTCAAATTGCGTTATCTAAGGTGTTTAAGAATGGAGATTTCCGAGCTGGATATTATAGAGATCAGGCCTTGATGACTGCTTTAGGACAATATTCTCCTAAACATATGTTTTCAGCATTGTATGGTGACCCTGAGTTAGAAAGAGAACCATCTTCTGGTTCTAGGCAAATGATGAATCATTTTGGCACAAGATTTTTAAATGAAGATGGTAGTTGGAGAAACTTAATGCAACAAAAGAATTCAACTTCTGATATGGCATGTTTAGCCTCACAATTTCCTCGGTTAGTTGGCCTCGCTCAAGCTTCACAAGTTTACAGAAAAGATAAAAATTTAGCAGAGAGAAACTCTAGATTTACAAATAATGGAAGTGAGATTGCTTTTGCAACAATAGGTAATTCATCTTGTGCAGAAGGTCATTTTTGGGAGGCTGTAAATGCTATTGGTGTATTGCAGGTTCCAGCAATTATTTCTATTTGGGATGATGGTTATGGTATTTCTGTTTCTAATGAGGTTCAGATGACAAAATCGGATGTTTCTGAAGTTCTAAAAGGTTTTCAAAAAGATAAAAAAGGAGAAGGATTCGATATTGTAAAAGTAAAAGCTTGGGATTATCCTGAACTTGTTTCGGCTTATGAAAAAGCTGAAAAATTAGCAAGAGAGAAACATATACCATCTATAATTCATGTAATAGAAATGACACAACCCACAGGTCATTCTACATCTGGTTCTCATGAGAGATATAAAAGTAAAGAGAGATTACAATGGGAGATAGATTATGATTGTAACAAAAAATTTAAGGAATGGATAATTGCAAATGGAATTGCTACTGAAGAAGAAATAAATCAGATAGATAAAGAAGCTGTTGAATCGGTAAAGATACAGAAAAAGGAAGCATGGACAGAATACCAAGCTCCAATTAAAGCGGAATGGAAAGAACTTTTGGGTATTTTTAATTCCATAGCTGCCCAAATTAATATTCCAGAAATTGCAGACTGGATCAAAGATCTGAACCAATCCTCTATGTTTGGTATTTTCAGAAGAGATTACATGAGTAAAGCGAGATTACTTTTGGCTTTAATAGCGAAAGAGAACATTCAAGAGAAGGCTACTTTACGAAATTTTATAAATAGAATTAATTCTGAGAACTTTAATAGGTATAATACAAAACTATATAATGAAACATCTACTTCAGTACATAATGTTACTGAAGTAAAACCAACCTATAATCCAGATGCAGAGATGGTGGATGGAAGAATTATTATTAGAGATAATTTTCATCATATGTTTGAAGCGATACCAGAAGCAATGATTTTTGGAGAAGATGTTGGAAAAATTGGTGGTGTGAATCAAGGATGTGAAGGCCTCCAAGAAAAGTTTGGGGAGTTAAGAGTATCAGATACTGGAATTAGAGAAGCAACTATTATAGGTCAGGGAATTGGTCTTTCCTTAAGAGGTTTAAAACCAATTGCTGAAATGCAATACTTAGATTATGTCATCTATGGATTTCAGCCTATGGTTGATGATATCTCATCTTTATATTATAGAACTCATGGTGGTCAGATTACTCCATTAATTATAAGAACTAGAGGACATAGACTTGAAGGAATTTGGCATTCTGGCTCTCCTATGGGAATGTTGTTAAATGGAACAAGGGGAATGTACCTATGTGTACCTAGAGATATGACAAGAGCTGCAGGTTTTTATAATACTTTAATGCAGTCTAATGATCCAGCAATGGTTATAGAATGTTTGAACGGATACAGGGTTAAAGAGAAGATGCCTAACAATATTGGTGAGTTCCGTGTTCCGTTAGGAAAAGTTGAAACAACAAGAGAGGGTAATGATATAACTTTGGTTACCTATGGAAGCACTTGGAGAGTAGTAATGGATGCAGCTACAAAGTTAGATAGTTTAGGCATATCTTGTGAGGTAATTGACATACAAACTTTAGTTCCTTTTGATATTTCTCATGATATCGTTGAAAGTGTGAAAAATACAAATAGACTATTAGTTATTGATGAGGATGTTCCTGGAGGTGCATCTGCTTATATATTGCAAAAAATCATAGAAGAACAAGATGCTTATAATTATCTTGATTCAGAACCTCAAACTCTAACCGCAAAAGCACATAGACCTCCATATGGAAAGGATGGAGATTATTTTACAAAACCTTCTGCGGAGGATGTTTTTGAGAAAGTTTATTCAATGATGAATGAGGTAAATCCATCTAAATATCCTTCTTTGTATTAGATGATAAAAACTACAGAATCTGACTCTCATTATGAGGATTTGGAACAGATGTCAGTTTCAGAACTTCTTAAAAATATAAATAGAGAAGATAAAACTGTATCGAATTCTGTGGAACATCAAATTCCACAGATTGAAAAATTAATTAATGCAATCGTACCTAAAATGAAGAATGGTGGTAGATTGTTTTACTTAGGAGCGGGAACATCTGGCAGGTTAGGCATTGTAGATGCTTCAGAATGTCCTCCAACTTTTGGTGTCGATCATGGATTAGTAATTGGTTTAATGGCTGGTGGTGATTCAGCTATTAGGAAGGCTGTAGAATTTGCTGAAGATGATACTAATTTAGGATGGAATGACCTGTTAGAAAATAAAATAAACTTTAATGATGTGGTGATTGGAATTGCAGCTTCCGGAACAACTCCATATGTAATTGGAGCTCTTAAAAAATGTCAGAATGAAAATATTACTACTGGATGCATTGTATGTAACTCAGGAAGCCCAGTTGCAGATGTTTCTGATTATCCTATTGAAGTAGTTGTTGGTCCAGAATTTATTACTGGAAGCACTAGGATGAAGTCGGGTACAGCTCAGAAATTAGTATTAAATATGATTTCTTCTGCTGTTATGATAAGATTAGGAAAAGTAAAAGGTAATAAGATGGTTGATATGCAGCCCTCAAATAATAAATTAATACACCGAGGAATTAAGATGATAATGAAAGAAGTAAAAGTGGATTATGAAACTGCAAATTTATTATTGCAAAAATTTGGTTCTGTTCGTAAAGCAATAAATAATTACAATGGATAAAGAAAAATTAATACAAGCTTTAATGTGGATTTCAGTATTTGTTTTAACAATATTTATTTCTGCTGTTAGTATTTATGCAGGATTTAACAATCTTAGAAAAGCAAATGACTATACATTTCTTACACTTGGAATAATATTAATTCCTTTTATTTTCTTTTTTGCCTATAAAGGATTTGGACTTTTGATGAAATCTATTTTTGATAAAAAATAAATATACCATGTACTTAGTATATCATCTCCTTGACCTTGAAAAATTATAGTGATAAAAGGAAATATGTTTATTGTTTTTTTTTAACTCTCTTTTTTTAAAGCTCTAATCATTTCTCTTTTACCAGGTGGCCCGTCTAAACTCTCTACAATGAAACCAACTTCTTTTAATGTTCGTTTCACAACACCTTTTGCACAATAAGTAACCAAGAAACCATTAGGTTTTAGAAAGTAATAACATTTATTTAAAACCTCCATACTCCACATTTCTGATTGTTTTTCAGGCGCAAATGCATCAAAGTAAATAATGTCAAATTTTTCAGAACTATTAAAGTATTGAAATTTTTTTTTCAGTTTATTTAGAATAAAATTTTCTGTAATTGGTACATTTTCATCCCAGTCAGAATTGTGAAGTTTAATAAATGTTTCTTTATTAGATTTTAATAAGTTATGAAAATTAAGTTTATTGTAAATTTTATCAGATATTGGAAACGGTTCTAGGCTTGTATAATTCACACTTTTCTGTTTTAAATTTAAAAGTGTTAGTAGAGCATTTAATCCAGTTCCAAAACCAATCTCTAAAATGTTAATATTTAGTTTAGGGTGAAATTGTAGTCCGTTTCTAATAAAAACATGATTAGCTTCTGCAATAGAACCATGTATAGAATGATATGTTTCATTTAGTTTTTTTATAAATAAAGAATGAGATCCATCATTAGTAAGTATTAGTTCTTTTTTCATTGTTCAATTTTAATCAAATATAAAAAACAATTTAATGAATTTTTGAGCTGTAATTACATTTTTTTTTTTATATTTTTGCAACATAAAAATTTCATTAATTAGAACAATAAATGAAGATATCGAAATCAAGTTTCTCTAGATTACATTCTACTAATTTTACTGATTTAAAATTTGGAACTGTCTTTTCGGATCATATGCTTATTTGTAAGTATATAGATGGAAAATGGGGTGAGTTAGAGATTAAGCCTTATGGACCTTTAGATATGAACCCAGGATCTCAAATTCTTCATTATGGACAAGCAGTTTTTGAGGGAATGAAAGCCTTTAAAAATGATAAAGATGAAGTCTTATTATTTAGAAAAGAAGAAAACTACAAAAGATTAAATAAATCTGCAGTTCGTTTATCTATCCCTAAAATACCTAGAGATATTTTTATGAATGGTTTAGATTCTTTATTGTCGATAGATTCAGATTGGTGTAAGAAAGATGATGGATATTCTTTATATATACGTCCTGTTATTTTTGCTTCAGGAGAGTGTATTAAGGCTTCTTCGTCTGAAGAATTTACCTTTGTTATAATTACATCTCCGTCTACTAAGTATTATGATGGAGAGATGAATGTAGTTGTTGAAGAACATTATACAAGAGCTCCAGAAGGAGGTGTAGGTTTCGCAAAAGCTGCTGGTAATTACGCTGCTTCATTTTATCCAACAAAGAAAGCAAATGCAAAAGGTTTTCAGCAAGTAATTTGGACAGACGCAAAGGACCATAAATATATTGAAGAGTCGGGAACTATGAATATTTGGTTTCGTATAGATAATAAGTTAATTACCCCTTCTTTATCTGACAGTATTCTGAGTGGCATTACAAGAGATAGTATAATTACCTTAGCTAAGGATAATGGTATAGAAGTAGAAGAAAGGAAAATAAAAGTTACTGAAATATTAGAATCTTATAAAAAAGGAAAACTAAAAGAAGCGTTTGGAACTGGAACTGCTGTTACGGTTAACCCTATAAATTCTATTACAATTTATAATGAATGTTTGTATCTTAATGAACAAGTAGATGCTTATGCTTTAAAATTAAAAAATTTATTACAAGGAATACAAAAAGGCAGTATTGTTGATAGTTATAATTGGACTGATAAAGTAAATTAATTATAAGGTATATTTATAAATATATTACTTTGATTCTTCCCAATTTCTTTTAGCACTTTCAATTTTTTCCATTTCATATTTAGCTGTTTGATGATCTACACTAAATATTATAAATTTACCACCTCTTGTTTCAACGATTAAATTATCGTATTTATTTGTTATAACAAACATTAAAATCATCCCTATAAACATAATAATTAATCCTAAAAGTATATTTTTAAAATCAGGTATGATTACGACTAATCCAATTACGAAACATAATAAAAGTAAAGCTATTCTTGGTTCTTTTACTTCTCTAAAACTAATTGACGATATATCTTCAAACAATACACTTTCAACTCCTGATTTGTAAATAACTCTTAATTTATTGTCTTCTAAACTGTAGGTTGCTGGTAATTTAGCCATTATTTTATAATTTTTGTAAATATATTAAAATAATATATTTAAACTAATTTGAATTAACAATTTCTATTTAGATACATTTTATAATGTTGAATTCCAGCTTCTTCAAACTGATCTCCTTCTTTAATAAAACCTATTTTTTCATAAAATGGAATTACATCTACTTGTGCATGTAAATAAATAAGTCCTTTAAAATTAGAAAGGTCAAACAATATACTTTTTAATATCTTACGCCCTAATCCTTTTCCTCTTTCAGATTCTAAAACTGCAAATCGTTCTAATTTGTACCCTTCTATTGTTTTTCTATGCCTAGCGGTTGCTTTTGAAATTCCATTGTCTATTAATAGAAAATGAGTAGAATCTTCTTCAAATTCCCATTCTAATTCTTCTGGACAGTTCTGTCCAACTACAAAGACCTCATATCTAATATCATGAGCTTTTTTCATAAAATCTTTCTCTGAAAATTCAAATTTTATAATCTCTATCATATTTTATAAATGTGTTGTAAAAATATGTATTTTTGTATTTTAAATAACAAAAAAAATAAAAAATGAAAAAATTAGTATTTTTTATAGCTACTTTAATGTTCCTGTCTTTTTCTACAACTCATCAAAAGCATGTATCTGTAAATACAGAAGCCTCAACAGTAAAATGGATTGGCTCTAAAATGACAGAATCTCACAATGGAGATATTAAGATTAAATCAGGAAAATTAGTGTTAGATCATGGCAGGTTAGTAGGTGGAGAATTTGTTATAGATATGACAACAATCAATACTTTAGACATGTCCGAAAAGTATAATGATAAACTTAATTCACATTTAAGTAATGAAGATTTCTTTAATGTAGAAAAATATCCTACCGCACTACTTAAAATAACTTCTTCACAAATGATTAACAGAACAAAATATAACATCACTGCTGATTTGACAATTAAAGATAAAACTCACTCTATAACATTTGAAGCAGATGTTAATATTAAAGGTAATTCATATTTGGCAACTGCAAATTTTAAAATTGATAGAACAAAATGGGGGGTCGTTTATAATTCTGGTAATTTTTTTGAAGATTTAGGGGATTATTTGATAAAAGATGAAATCGAATTTGATATATATCTTCTTTCAGTGAAGTAGATTTGATTAAAATTAAATTTGAGAAAGGGAGTTTTTACTCCCTTTTTTATTTACATTATTATTTTAGAATTTTAAGAATATTTTATATATTTAAAAATTATCTAAGAGTTTTATTATAGGTATAGTGAAATAGATAAATTATAAAATAAGTCTAACAAAAGATTTTAAAATATTAATTTTTTACTTATATAAGTTGATAGTTTTTCTACACTTTTTTTACAATTTCTAAACCATAGTTCTGGTTCAATTAATTCTAATTCACTTAAGGAAGCTAAATTATTGTTGTCATAAACAATATCTACTCTTGCATATATAGGATTAAATGGACATTTTTCTAAACATTGTTTGGCAAATGAAATTTCTGATTCTGTTGCAATATGTTTTTCAACAGTTCCTCCATGGTCATCTTGTATTCTAAAATCTCCTTTTTTAGCTAATTTTTTTACTGCATGTGTATATTCACCTCCAATCATAATTAAAGATATTTCTCCTTGTTTTGTTATGTTTTTCAAATATTCTTGAAATAGCATAGCTTCTTTTGAAATTAACTTTTTAAAGATTTCTTCATATTTCATATGATTCTTTATGTTAATTTTATAAGTGTGTCTGGCGGCCCCTGATATAGCAGGTTTTAACACAGCATTTTTCCATTTTGTTTGTTCAAATAATTGTTGTAGAGAAGTTTTTTTTCCCTGTTCTATAAATATGGTAGAAGCAACATTTATTCCTTTATCAAATAATTCCTTGAGATAGTATTTGTCTATATTCCATTTAATTGTTTTATATGAGTTGATAAAGTTAGTTTTGTCTTTTGTTTTTTCTAGCCAATTAAAAAACTCATTAAACCTATCAAAATAATCCCATGTAGTTCTGAAAATTGAGTATTTAGCGTTAGTCCAGTCAAAATTTGGATCATCCCATGATTTTTTACAAACATTTAAATTTTTATTTAATAATGCATCTAAGAGTAGCTTGTCTTCAAGGAGAACTTGCTCTATATACCAGTCTGTTGATTTTGGATCAATGTACTTATTTTCAGTCAGTATTACAACATCATACATTAGTTGTCTCTTTTTTCACAGTTCTCTCTTTATAATTCAAAAAATTGATTTAAAATCTTTTGAAAAATTGTTGTTATAATCATCAATATATCTATTTTTTCAAAGATATAAATTTTTGTATTTGACCATCAGAATATTTAAAAATTAGATTTCCTTTTTTGTTTTTCCTTCCAATTAAATCTATAAAAAATTTACTTTCATCAGATGATACATCATTAATAGAAACAAAATTTACGGGAACTAATTGAACATTTTCTATAAGAGTTGAGTTATTTAAGATAGTCACATTTTTGGTTTTACTGTGGTAACCTACTTTACTAAAAGTTATATTATAATTTCCCTGATATAAATACCTATGATAGTTTCCTATTGGAAGATTTGAATACACATGAGAACTATCAATATCGTGGCCCGAAATCTCTACTCTTACTTTTAATGGATTTCCAGTGATACTATCTGTGACTGTCCCTCTTAATCCAAATAATGATTGTTCCATGTAATTTAATAAAGAAGGGTAGTTTGCTTCCCATAAATCTGGTAAATCATTTGGGTTTGGAGTTTTGTCGTTAGAAAGTTCTAAAGTAAATTCTTTACAATATCTGAAATAGTTCATATAATCTTGTCTACCACCATCTACTTCATACCAATCCCATCCATTAGTAATTCCATTATTTAAATCATTAAAATAGCCACTACTGCTATTCATTTGACAACTATCCGCATACTGTTCAGTAACATACTGCCACCAATTATTGTCTGATGTTAAATTACCCCATGTATCCCAGGGATAGTTACATACTTCAGCTCCACTATGCATATTTGCTGCCATATTAAAGTTAATTGTGTCTGCTAGTCCTAAAAAAATATTTGTTTCTTGTTGATATGGATTTCCATCTGGATGCGGACCATCTTCAGGATCAGGGTAATTTCTATTTAAATCTATAAAATTAGAATTATATCTAATTGCGGACCATACATTTTGATTTCCTCCGTAATATGCCCCGTCCGGATTAGCAAGAGGATTGATCCAAATATCAATTTCATCAATCAGATAGGTTATCTTATTATTTTCTCCATAGTTGTTTAATAGATAGTCAATTAATCTTAAACTTAAAACATATCCAGATAGTTCATCACCATGCATAGATGATGTATATAAAAATGAAGGTTCATTTTCTTTTACACCAACATTATCAGATATTTGTACAATTAATATTTCTCTACCTGAGTTTAATGTTCCTAAATAATGAAGTTTACATATATCTGGGAAGGAATCTGCAAATGCAGTCATCATATTCATATATTCCGGATATGAAGGGTAGTAGTTCCAAGAAGATTTATCACCATTTTTATAATTTAGAGTCGGTTTTTCTATGATATTATGGTTGATATTTAGTTTTAAAAATTCCTCATATTCTTTCTTGTTTGCATAAGCAAATGCATTATGTGAGTTAGTTTTATGATCTAGAGATATAATTTTTGACAATTCATTTAATTGATCTTTACTCTCATATTGAAAGGAAAAATATATTTCACCACTTTCTGAAAATAATTTGTCATCGCTCTGGGATAAACTTATTAATGGAAAAACAATGAAAAATAATATTTTCTTAATCATTTTTTAATTACAATATAAGTTAATTCTTGATATTTTTAAGTATTTCTTTTACTGCATCTTTATGAATAGTAAAAGTCATCATTTTTAATTTCACATAATCTTCATGATAAAAGTAGTAACCAGGAAATTTTCCATTTCTACTTCCACTACCACTGTCTTTAATCAAAAACCACCAATCTTCATTTTCATCTATTTTATATCCTATTAAATGAACTGCGTGGTCATCAGTAGTTGTTTTGTTCGAAAATCTGAACTGACGCGCATGTTCATCAATAAATTCTGAAGGTATATCATATGAGGGAATCATTGCTACATCATGTATAGAAGAGTATCCAGATTCAGATACATCTCCCCCAATTGACATTGAATATCCCTTTTTTATAGATGTTTTTACAATATTCATGAACTCGTCAAGCGGTACATTATAATATTCTTCTGATCTCCACCAATTGTCAGGAACTTTATACTCTCCCTGAGTCCAATAAGGCTTCTCTAGTAAGCTCATGAAATCCACATAATTACTTGTATTTAGTCTTGTAACATATCTCATAAAACCTTTTGGAGTATAAGTCCTTCCATTATATCTGAATTTTGTTGGTGGAGCACCCATATAATGATTCAAAATTGATTTTATATTAGATAATATTGCTTCCTCATCCCAATAATTAATTTTTTTACAATTTTTCAGATATGTTTCTATTTCTGAGAACATCTTTTCATGATTATAGAAAGGCTGATCAGAAGGTTTTCCTTCATATACTTCATGAGGAACTATTCCATATAATTCCATCATTCTTTGTACAGCGTTTGTTTCAGACCCTTCTCCTAAATGTGTTTTTCCTCTGGATTGTATGAATCCTCTTGCTTTTTCAATATATTCAAAATATACAGGATATAATTCAGATAAATTGATATTTTTTCCAGTAATTCTTTTAATTTCACTTTCGTAGAAAGAAGTGGTCGAAAAGCACCAACAAGTTCCTGTATTTCCTTGTGATATTGGATCTGCCACATCAATAATTGTAAATTCCTCTAAACTTTGAGGGATCTTTTTTCCATCAAAATTCATTTTAAAGGATTTGCCTTCTTCTTTTACTTGATCGTAATAACTATTACTTTGTTCCATTATCTTAGTATAAAAAGGATTTGAATAGTTTTCAAATTTTCCTGTGTCTTGTGAAAATGATATGGTGCTAATTAGTAATAAAATTCCAATTTTTTTTATCATGATATTCAGTTTTTTGTTTTATTGCCCAAATTTAACGGATTTTTATAAATTGCGCTCTTATTAATAAAAAACTATTGGTAAATGGATGCAGGTAAACAAATATTAAAGTGGGTATTAATTACTCTCATATCTTTTACAACATTTAATTTATTTATTTCATCAAAATATACAGTAGAAAGAGAAGAAGTTATAAATGTTCCTTCAAATTTTGTGTATTCTGAGGTTGTAGACTTACAAAAATGGAAATATTGGTCTGTTTGGATTAAAGATGATACAACAATTAAGGTAGAATATTCTGGTAATAACATTGGTGAGAATTCTAAAATGACACTAGAAAATGGTGATGGTACAGTTTCTTTAGAAATAAAAAGAGTTAGTCATACAGATTCTATTAATACAGAGTTATTATTTGAAGGCATGCCACCCGCATATGGATTTTGGAAGTTTGAAGATTTCGGTGAATATACAAAAGTATCTTGGAAAATTAGTGGAGAAATGCCTTTTTTTATGAGTTTTATGACATTATTTATGGATAAAGTAATAGGAAGCGATTTTGAAGAAGGTTTAAAAAGTTTAAAAGAATGGTGTGAATCTTCTTATTCAATAATTCCTTAATCATCATAAGTAGATATCTTAGGATAGTGAAGTTAATTACATATTTCTTCTGTATTGACCTCCAACCTCAAAAAGTGAATTTGTAATTTCTCCTAATGAGCAGACTTTAGAAGCTTCCATCAACACTTCAAAAATATTTTGGTTTTGTATAGCAGCTTCTTGTACTTTTTTTAACATTTCTTTTGATAATACTTTATTTCCTTTATGAAGTTCATTCAGCATAGAAATTTGATATTTTTTTTCTTTTTCTGTTGCTCTAATTACTTCCCCAGGTATAATAGTAGGAGAACCCTCTTTGTTTAAGAATGTATTCACTCCAATAATAGGATATTCTCCCGTATGTTTAAGGTTTTCGTAGTATAAGCTTTCTTCTTGTATTTTGCTTCTCTGATACATAGTTTCCATAGCACCTAGAACACCGCCTCTTTCTGTTATTCTATCAAATTCTGTTAAAACAGCTTCTTCTACTAAATCTGTAAGTTCTTCTATAATGAAAGATCCCTGTAGAGGGTTTTCATTTTTAGCAAGTCCTAATTCTTTATTAATAATTAACTGAATTGCCATTGCTCTTCTTACAGATTCTTCAGTTGGAGTAGTAATAGCCTCGTCATAAGCATTTGTGTGTAATGAATTACAATTGTCGTAAATAGCATAAAGAGCTTGTAAAGTAGTTCGGATATCATTAAAGTCAATTTCCTGTGCATGTAAAGACCTTCCAGATGTTTGAATATGGTACTTTAACATTTGCGCTCTTTTATTCGCTCCATATTTCAATTTAAGTGCTTTTGACCAAATCCTTCTAGCAACTCTACCAATTACCGCATATTCTGGATCTATTCCATTACTAAAGAAAAAAGACAGGTTTGGTCCAAATTGATTGATATCCATCCCTCTACTTAGATAATATTCTACATAAGTAAATCCGTTAGCTAAGGTAAATGCTAACTGAGAAATAGGATTAGCACCTGCTTCTGCAATATGATATCCAGATATCGAAACAGAATAGAAATTCCTTATATTATTATCAATAAAATATTCCTGTACATCTCCCATCATTCTTAAAGCAAATTCTGTAGAAAAAATACAAGTGTTTTGTGCTTGATCTTCCTTTAAAATATCTGCTTGTACAGTACCTCTTACTTTTGTTAAAGTTTCTGATTTAATTTGATTATATATTTCAATTGGAATGACCTCATCTCCAGTTACTCCTAACAAAAAAAGCCCTAGACCATTATTGCCTTCAGGTAATTTCCCTTGATACTGAGGTCTTTTTACACCTTTCTTTTTATAGATTTTATCTATTTTCTTTTCAACTTCTTTCTCTAATCCTTTTTCTTTTATGTATTTCTCACACTCCTGATCAATAGCGGCATTCATAAAGTATGCAAGTAACATAGGTGCAGGACCATTAATAGTCATACTAACAGAAGTCATCGGATTTGCTAGCTCAAAACCAGAGTAAAGTTTTTTTAGATCATCTAAACAACAAATAGAAACTCCAGCATTTCCAATTTTACCATAAATATCAGGTCTGTTTCCAGGATTGTTTCCATATAGGGTTACTGAATCAAAAGCTGTAGAAAGTCTTTTTGCATTCATTCCTAAACTAACTAGATGAAAACGCTTGTTAGTTCTTTCAGGTCCTCCTTCTCCAGCAAACATTCTTGTTGGGTCTTCTCCCTCTCTTTTAAATGGGAATAGTCCAGAAGTAAAAGGGAATTCACCAGGTACATTTTCCGTTAATTGCCATATTAAAATATCTCCCCATGCTTCATATTTTGGTAATGCTATTTTAGGGATATCAGTTTGTGATAAGGATTTACTGTGTGTTTGTATGGACAGTTCTTTATCTCTTACTTTAAATTTAAATTTTTTTTCTTTATATTTATTCTGTAAATCCTCCCAGCTATCAATTAGTATTTTGTTCTTTGGATCAAGCTCTAATAATAAATTCTCATATTCCTTTTTTATCTGTAAAATTGCTTCTTCAGAGGTGTCAGAAAGTATATCCAAAGATTTTTGTAGTGCATATAATTTTTGAGCAATATCTTTTTGCTGTTGAGTCCAGTGATCGTAAGCTCTATTATTTTCCGCAATTTCTGAAAGATATCTAATTCTATTTGGGGGAATTACAAAAATCTTTTCACTCATTTCATCAGTTATTTCATACTTGGAAGTAAAATTTCCCAAATTTTCCTCTAAAAACTTATCCATAATAGCCTTATAAAGTGAATTTACTCCTGGATCATTAAATTGAGAAGCTATAGTTCCATATACTGGCATGTCTTCTACTTTTTTATCAAACAACTGGTTGTTTCTTTGGTATTGTTTTTGAACATCTCTTAAAGCGTCTAAACTTCCTTTTTTATCGAATTTGTTAATTGCGATAAGATCTGCAAAATCCAGCATATCTATTTTTTCAAGTTGAGTTGCAGCTCCGTACTCTGGTGTCATTACATACAGCGCGATGTCTGAGTGTTCTAAAATTTCTGTGTCAGACTGTCCTATACCAGAGGTCTCCAAAATGATTAAATCAAATTTTGCTACTTTTAATATGTCTAGAGCGTCATTTACATGGGCAGATAGGGCAAGATTTGCTTGACGAGTAGCTAATGAACGCATGTAAACTTTATCTGATTTTATAGCATTCATACGTATCCTATCCCCAAGCAAGGCTCCTCCTGTTTTTCTTTTAGAAGGGTCTACTGAAACAAGAGCAATATCTTTTTCTGGGAAATCCATCAAAAATCTTCTAACTAACTCATCTACTAAAGAGGATTTTCCAGCACCTCCGGTTCCAGTAATTCCTAAAACTGGAGTTTCTGATTTGTCTGCTAATTTCTTTATATCAGATAGGAGTGAAGTATGCTTTTCTGGACAATTTTCTGTTGCAGATATCAATCTAGATATTGCATTAACTTCTTTGTTTTCTATTTCTTTTATTCCACCATTTAACTCTTTACCAAGTAAAAAGTCAGATTTTTCAATCAGGTCGTTAATCATACCTTGTAACCCCATCTTTCTACCATCATCTGGATGATATATTTTAGTTATTCCATATTCTTCTAATTCAGATATTTCTTCTGGTAATATAGTTCCTCCACCACCTGCGAATATTTTAATATGTCTTGCATTCTTTTCTTGTAACAAGTCATACATATACTTTAAATATTCAGTATGTCCTCCTTGATAAGAAGTCATAGCGATAGCGTTTGCGTCTTCTTCGATAGCACAATTTACAACTTCTTCCACTGATCTATCATGTCCTAGATGTATTACCTCACATCCAGTTGCTTGTATTATTCGTCTCATGATATTTATAGCAGCATCATGTCCGTCAAAAAGACTAGCAGCTGTTACTATTCTAACTTTATTTTTTGGAGTATATCTTTTAACCTGTTCCATTCAGATTTTAGTATTTATCTACAGCAAATATAATAATTACTTATTTACTTTTAATATAATTATAATTTGACAAAAACTCCCTACATAATGTAGGGAGTTTTTATAAAATATCTTAGTTTGAATATTACTGTAAAATTAGTTTCTTATTGACTATTCCAAGGTCTGTATCTAATTCTAACAGGTAAAATCCTCTTGAGTAATCAATTAAATTAAATGAGTTAGAATACTTACCTTTAAATTTCTCTAAGTTTTCTTTAAATATAATCTCTCCTAATAAATTCACCACTCTTACTTCAATGTTTTGTTTTTTATCAGATTCAAACATCACATTGAATATATCTCTAGATGGATTAGGATATACATCTAAGTTATTAATTGCTGTACCACCTTCTAACCTGATAGATGTTGGTTGATCCCAAATTACTGGAC
>NZRO01000014.1 GCA_002696275.1 Flavobacteriales bacterium | reverse complement strand
TCATTAAATCTATACCTTGGAGATATTCTCGAGTAAAAGCTTATGCCATTGTATAAAGGAGATATGCCAAAAGTTGAACCAACATCCAAAGCAAATTTCTTGCGATAATCTGAGGATAAATATAGTCTTCCTTTATACATTTTGGATGTAACAACTGGATTATTGAAATCACTCGTTCTAGACTCATAAAAGTCCATTCCTTCTGTAGGGAACGCTTGTATTTTAGCAAATATTGATAAATAATTTTTTAATGTAATTCTTGTGTCTATACTCACATCAAGATTTATAAATCTCTGATCTCCATTTCCATCATCAAACAATGAAGAATATATTAATTCAAATTCACTTTTTGAATTAATAAACTTTTTGGTTTCATTGAGTTGATGGTGACTTAAAGAAATTCCAGACTTAATTTCATTATTTGACTGTAGATAGCCTAAATCATTTGGATTGAATTCATCGTCCTCAAAGTAAGACCAAAGTCCATACCTAAATGATCCTTTTGTTTTGTTCATTGAAATAGAACCAGAATATCCCTTTATACTACTATTATTTGTATATAAGTTACTCATTTTTAATGATTTTTTAAACGAAAAACTACTTTTTTTATTATTTATTCTTGAGAATAAACCAGTGACATTTGCATCGTATTCATTTCCATTTTGAATCATGTTAGTATTCATTACACTAAAGGATGAGTTATTGCCATAAGATTTATCAAAAATCATTATGTTATAATTAGTGAGTGGTTTCTCTTGGTTTTTGTTAGTTATTGCGTTTAACGAAGCAAATCCTAACCCATTCTTTGTTCTTCCAGATATTTTAGTTGCATTTATTAAATCATCTTGGATTCTTCTGCTGTAGAATAAATTTTCTCCAATATTGAATAATTCTGTTCCCTCATTAAAGAACTGTCTTTTTTCTTCATATTTAATTTCGAATGGAGTAAGATTAAGTATTTCAGAATCTGTTGATACTTGACCAAAATCTGGTATCAAGGTCATGTCAAGAGTAAAACTTTCATTTATTCCATATTTTAAATCCATACCATAATTATAAGGAACTGAGTATGTTTTATTGTATTTATTTAAGTATATTGAAGAATAAGGCATAAATGAAAGTCTTATTGGAGATTTAATATTATTTATACCTGTTAATATCCCTGATTGTATAGAGGTATTTATATAATTTGTGTTAATAGGATTCCATGAATATTTTTCTCTATTTCTTCTTAAATTTCTAATCATGTTTAAGGCCCAATCTTCTGAATCTTTTGAAAATCTTAAAGAGGAGAAAGGAATTGCAATTTCAGTAGACCAACCATTTTCATTTATATTTACAGATGATTTCCAAACAGTATTCCAATTTACATCTTCGCCAGTAGGAGAAATCTTTGCATCAACTTGAACCCCGGCAGCTGAAATAAAAAATTTGTATTCAATTTGACCATCATTAAATGGATTAATTAACACACCAAACCCGTCAAAATTTTTATTTTGTTCATCCCTCTTTGATAACTCTTTTAAAATACTATCAGGGGAATTATCATACATAAAAGCACCGAAGTAAATATATTTATTGTCATAACAAATTTTAACTTCGGTTCTTTGATCAAATTGTTCACTTTTCCCATTTTGGGGTTCTATCTGGGAAAAATCTTTCGCAATTTCAATTCCTCTCCATGTTATATCATCTAGTATGCCATCAATCTTTGGAGGATTATTACATTTTTTAATAGAGTATATTTTTTTATCTTTAAATTGGGAATATGATAAAATATTCGAAATTAGAAATAACAAAAAGAAAATTTTTTTCATAAAAAAAATAATTTGTGCAAAAATAGAATTTTATATGATTTCAGCTTTGTAGTATGCTTGATTCCTATATTTTTGCAAAAGAAAAAATAAAACATGAATTTACACGAATATCAAGGAAAAGAACTTTTAAATAGTTTTGGAGTTAGAATCCAAAGAGGAATAGTTGCTTCATCACCTGATGAAGCGGTTAAGGCAGCAGAAAATTTACATCAAGAAACTGGTACAAGTTGGTATGTAGTAAAAGCTCAAATACATGCAGGAGGTAGGGGAAAAGGTGGTGGAGTAAAATTAGCTAAATCTATAGATGAAGTGAAATCTATTTCTAACGATATTTTAGGAATGCAATTAGTTACTCCTCAAACATCTGCAGAAGGTAAAACAGTTCATCAAGTTTTAATAGCTGAAGATGTATATTATCCAGGAGAAAGTGAAACTTCTGAGTTTTATATATCCGTTTTGTTAAATAGATCTACTGGAAGAAATATGATTATGTATTCTACAGAAGGAGGAATGGATATTGAGGCCGTTGCAGAAGAAACTCCACATTTAATTTTTACAGAAGAAATTGATCCTAAGGTAGGTTTAACTTCTTTTCAATGTAGAAAGATAGCCTTTAATTTAGGATTAAGTGGTGTCGCTTTTAAAGAAATGACAAAGTTTATACATGCACTCTATACCGCATACGATAAAACAGATTCCTCATTATTTGAGATTAATCCAGTTTTAAAAACATCTGATGATAAGATAATGGCAGTAGATTCTAAAGTTACTATTGACGATAACTCCTTGTTTAGACATAAGGATTATGTTGAGTTAAGAGATAAAAGAGAAGAAGATCCTACAGAGGTAGAAGCTGGAGAATATGGTTTGAACTTTGTGAAGTTAGATGGAAATGTGGGCTGTATGGTTAATGGAGCAGGGCTTGCTATGGCTACAATGGATATTATAAAGATGGCAGGAGGTAATCCAGCAAACTTTTTAGATGTAGGTGGAACTGCAGATGCAAAAAGAGTCGAACAAGCATTTAGAATAATTTTAAAGGATCCAGAGGTAAAAGCTATTTTAGTGAATATTTTCGGAGGGATTGTTAGATGTGATAGAGTAGCGCAGGGAATTGTAGATGCTTACAAAAATATCGGTGATATTGGAGTCCCTTTAATTGTTAGGCTACAAGGTACAAACGCGGAAGAGGCTAAGAAATTAATTGATGAGAGTGGACTGAAAGTTGAATCGGTTATTTTACTTCAAGAAGCTGCAGATAAAGTTGCGGAAGTATTAGCTTAATTTTATAAAACTATTTAGATATAAAATCCCTTCCTTTGGTAGGGATTTTTTTTAAAAAATTAAAAATGAAATTAAAAGACAAGATAAATTCTTTTGTTAAATTAGGTGAATTTCTTTCACAGTTAGATCAAGATTCTACTGATTTTTTATTACATAAGTTAGAGGTCCTTAAAATTAAAATTAAGGAGGCTGAGATTAGTAACAATTGGTTTACACATGAAAGTGTTTTGAATTCTTTACGGGTTCTTTCATGTCAAATGTTGGAGGAAAATTTTGATGCTTGGATTTCACCTTATAATTTGTCGGAAACTGAGAATGAAAAAAGAGTTTTGATTGTAATGGCCGGTAATATTCCATTAGTTGGTTTTCATGATTTTATGTCTGTAATTATAAGTGGAAACAAAGCTGTAGTTAAGCTTTCCTCTAATGATAAGATACTTTTTCCTTTTATTTGGGAAGTAATCTGTGAAATTTCTCCTGAATTATCAGAAAGGTTAGAATTTATCGATGATGTTAAAGAAAGGAAGTTTGATGCAGTTATTGCAACTGGTTCAGATAACTCTGCAAAATATTTTGAATATTATTTCAGAAATATACCTAGAATTATAAGAAAAAATAGGAGGTCTATTGCTATTTTGAATGGAAAAGAAAGTAAACAAGAGTTAGAAGGTCTTTCCATGGACATCTTTTTGTATTTTGGTTTAGGATGTAGAAATGTTTCTAAATTGTTTTTACCAATAGGTTATGATTTAAATCAATTGTTTGATGTCTTTTTTCCATTTCAACAAATTGTAAATCATAAAAAATATGCAAATAATTACGATTATAATAAGGCTGTCTTTTTAATGGGAGGCCATAAATTGATTGAAAATGGTTTTTTATTAATGAAAGAAGATTCTTCCTTACAATCCCCAGTTTCTATGTTGTATTATGAATTTTATGATGATATAAAAAAGGTAAATGATTATATAGATGAAAATTCAGATCTTTTACAATGTGTGGTAAGTAAGGAAAATCTTATAAAAAACTGTACCCATTTTGGTGAAACTCAAAAACCCAATCTTTGGGATTATTCAGATAATGTAGATACAATAGAGTTTCTTAGTTCTATTTAATCTAATTTATTTCTTGTATACTCCTAAATCAGGTATGTTTTCTCTTAATTTTCCTTCAATATCAGAAAATAAAACCATTTCTGATTGCGTAATATTAAAATCTCCAACAGAAATACATGGAGATTCTTCAGCAAGATGAAAATCAAATAGTTTTTTATTTACAAACTCTGGTGATTTATTTTTTATAACATTTATAAAATCAGATGTGTTAGTATTGTTTTTAGTTGTATCTATTTTGATAAGAGAATGATCAAAAGTATAGTTGAAATTACCTAATTCATTTTCCTGAAAAGATATTTCGGTAGTTAAGTTTCCGTCAATAATACAATTGCCAAAATAGGCAGAGTTTAAATTTCTAACATAAATATTTCCATCTGAGCCCTCATAAAAATTGTTTAATAGGATAGAGGGAGTGTTTCTGTAATCAAAATTCCAAAAGTTAGCAAAAGTACAATGTTTGAAAGAGTAATCTCCACCTATATTACAAACTAGCGAATATTGACCGCATTTAGTAATAATAGTGTTGTTTACCTCTAGTTTTGTTCCTTGTCCCAAAATTCCAATTGCAGACATGTTATCAATCCTACAATTATTAAGTATAGTATTTGGATTATTATTTCCTATTGTGTCTGCATGAATTGCAATCGTTCCGTTCTGGAAATTAGTGTAATTAAACTCATTGTCTATGCTGCCAGGGTATAACCAAATTCTATCCCATTGACCCGGGACAGAGTCGTACCATGAATCCAATCTATCTCCTCTGAAAGTAACCTCATTACCAAGAGTTCCATTTACTTTAATAGTCCCTCCCGAATTGGATGAAAAAGGATTTCCTACAATTATTCCTGAGTTTTTATGAAGATAAACATTTGTTCCTTCATTTATTGTAAGTTGACAATTTGGATCTACTATAACATATCCATAAATAACATGAGGTTTGTCGTTGTTCCATACCTCATTACAATCTAACTCATGGTAATGAAATCTAATTGTATCTTCTCCTTCAATTATCTCTCCATAAGTATTTGCTGTATGAAAATAGGCGTCTTGTCCGTATGCAATTAAATCAACATCTTGATGGTTGTTTCCTGTTGTGAATATAATAGAATCAGAAACTAAATATGGTGTATTAGTGTTTGTTGGGTCAATTGTTACTTCTAAGAAAACAAATATGCTATCGTTCGCAGTAATTGTTACATTCTTCATGTTATTTCCACTTTCTCCATCTACATTCATTCTAAAATTACCCTCTGTATTTCCAGATAATCTCACATTTGTTGTAACATCAAAGTCATTGTTATTATATACCGTTAACTGATGTGTTATAGATCCTACGGAAGTAAAAACAGTATCAAATAGTATAGTGTCGTTTGAAAAATTTAAAATTGCATTTTCAATAGATTGTATATTTTCCTTCTTACAAGAATAACTAAAAAAGATGAGTAAAATAGGTAAGATATATTTTGTCATTTAGAAGTTTTTTTTGATTCTGTCTAGATTTCTTTTATTGTCTTTTTCTTTTAGAGACTCTCTTTTGTCAAAGATTTTTTTACCTTTTGCTAATGCAATTTCAACTTTTGCTTTTCCTTTTTCATTTACAAATAATCTTAAAGGTATTATCGTAACTCCTTTTGTTTTTACTTTTCCATGAATCTTTTCTAGTTCTGTTCTTTTAAGTAATAGCTTTCTCTCTCTTTTAGGTTCATGATTGATATATCCTCCATTTACATACTCTGAAATATGTAGATTTCTTATCCAAAGTTCGTCTACAATGAACACGCAATAAGAATCTGACATGTTTACTTGTGAATTTCTAATAGATTTTATTTCTGTTCCTTTTAATGCTATTCCTGCAACGTATTTATCTATAAATTCGTATTCGTATGACGCTTTTCTGTTCTTTATATTTATAAAATCTTTACTCATATATTGGCTAAGATAGTAAAAAGAACAGGGTTTATCCTAATGAAACATCTAATACCATCATCACAATAAATCCGAATATTAATCCCATTGTAGCTAGGTCTGTATGTCCTCCTGATTGACTTTCTGGTATTACTTCTTCAACAACAATAAAAATCATAGCTCCAGCTGAAAATGCAAGAGCGTATGGTAATATTGGTAGTACTTGCATTACAACAGCTGCTCCAATAACTGCAAATATAGGTTCAACAATCGCTGACATCTGTCCCCACTTCCATGATTTCCATCTACTAACTCCTTGTCTTCTTAAAGGCATGGAAACTGCGAATCCCTCTGGGAAATTTTGTATTCCTATTCCTATTCCAAGTGCAATTGCAGCTCCAATTGAGAATACCTCGTTCATACCAGTAAGTTCGGGGTTTGCTAAAGCCCCAAAAGCAACCCCGACTGCTAATCCTTCAGGGATATTATGAAGAGCAATAGCTAGTACTAAAAGAATTGTTTTCCTCCAATTAGTTTCCATACCTTCCGCTTCCTCTCTTTTTGCAAAAATATGTAGATGTGGAATAACTTTGTCTAATACGAAAAGAAATAAAGCTCCTAAGAAAAATCCTATAGCGGGAGGTATCCAAGATGGTGTTGAGGATAGTCCCATTTCATTTTGCATTTCAACATAACTAATTGCCGGTGATAATAAAGACCAAAAACTAGCAGCTATCATTACTCCTCCTGTGAAACCTAACGAAATATCTAGAACTTTTCTACTAGGATTTTTGAAAAGAAAAACTAGAGATGCGCCTAGAGCAGTAAGTCCCCAGGTAAAGAGTCCGGCGTAGAGGGCTTGCATGATCGCATCTTGATTAATAAACCACTTGTAGATTTCTAATTTTTCCATTTTCAAATAACTTTAATTAATAAATGTTTAGCAACTTCATTACTAATATGTTGAATCTTTTCTTCTATTTTAACATTTAACGATTTATCAAAACTTATTTTTTCTAATAATTCTATATTAGTTCCGATGCTAATTTTTAATTGAGTTAAATAGTTAAGAAAAGATTTGTCATCTAATGTTACCCCAAGAACTACTCCTTTATTTTTTAATTTTAATTTATTTAATGGAATAGTGTTTCTGCTTGGTATTGTTCCTTTTTTTGATGGAATTGGTTCCCCATGAGGATCAAATTTTGGAAAACCTAAGTATGAATCTAATCTATCAAAGAGTTCTGGTGATTTAATGTGTTCAAGTTGTTCTGCTAGTTCATGCACTTCACCCCAATTAAATTTTAAATTATTTACTAAAAATGTTTCCCATAATCTGTGCTTTCTAAGAATATTTATTGCATTCTTCTTGCCTTCTTCACTTAGTTCTAACCCTTTGTACTTTTGATAATTTATTAATTTTTTTTCTTGCAGTTTCTTTATCATGTCAGAAACAGAAGCCGCTGATGTTCCTATTTCTTTAGAGATAGCATTTGTAGATACTTTGCCTCCTTCCTTCAATGAAATAGATAAAATTGCTTTTAAATAGTTTTCTTCTGTTAACGTAATCATAACGCAAAAATAATAATTAAATTAATATAAATTTATTTTTAGACATGTCTAAAAATTAAGATATTTGTAATAAATATTTAAAAAAATTATTAATAAAAAATGGAAAGAATTTATCATTTAGTATTACTACTATTTTTTGTACCGGGAATAAGTTTAAACGCTCAAACTATCAAAGGAAAAATAACATCAAATGGAGAGGTTGTTCCTTTTGCAAATGTAGATTTAGAAGGGAATAGATTTGGAGTTTCTGCTGATGAAAACGGGAACTATGTAATTAAAAATACTGAATTAGGTCATCATCATATTATTGTGTCAGCTATAGGAATGCTTACAAAAAAAATACATGTCGATGTGTTGGAAGGAGTCAATACGATTGATATTAGTGTTGATCCAACCTCTTATGGTATTGATCAGGTTGTAGTTACAGGAACTAAAACCTTCAAAAGAAAAACTGAATCTCCAGTAATAGTAAATGTAATTGACAGTCGACAATTGGAGTCTGTACAAGCTTGTAATTTAGCTGAAGGATTAAACTTTCAACCAGGAATTAGGATTGAAACTGACTGTCAAACTTGTAACTATACTCAATTAAGAATGAATGGACTTGCGGGTGGTTATTCTCAAATTCTTATCAATGGACGTCCTATTTTTTCACCTCTTGCAGGCTTGTATGGTATGGAGCAGATTCCTGTAAATATGATTGATAGAATAGAAATTGTTAGGGGGGGTGGGAGTTCATTGTATGGATCTTCTTCTGTTGGAGGGGTTGTTAATGTGATAACAAAGCTCGCGAAAAAAAATGGATTTAGTTTTGGGTATGATTACGCAAGTATTAATAGTGCGGTAGATGATAAGGTGTTATTTGGTAATTCTACTGTAGTTGCTGCAACTAAAAATTCAGGAGCTACTTTCTTTGTAAATAATAGGGATAGAGAATGGTATGATCATAATAACGATAATTATTCAGAACTTCCTGTTTTAAAAGATAATGCTTTTGGTGTTAATTTCTTTTTCTTACCCTCCGATAATCAAAAATTAGAACTAAACCTAGGAAGTCTTCATGAATACAGATATGGAGGGGAGATGATTGATGGTTCTGCTCACTTTTCTATGCAAGCTGAGGAAAGAGTTCATGATATATTACTATCTAACATAGATTATCAAATTAATTTTAATGATGGATATTCTTCTTTTATTTCCTATCTATCATCTCAACAAACGCAACGAGAACATTATACAGGCATTAGACCAGATACAGGTACTGTTGATGATGTAAATCACTTATCTAATCCTCCTTATGGAATCTCTTTAAACACTACTAGTCAATTTGGTCTCCAGTTAAATCATAAATACGAAAATTTTTTTGGTTCTAATGTTTTTACTGTTGGGTCGGAATATACTTCTGACAATATAATGGATGAAATTTCTTCTTATAACTATCTTGTAGATCAGAAAGTAAAAACAATTGGAGTGTTTTTACAATCGGATTGGGATTTAACAGAGAGTATTAAGCTTTTGAGTGGTTCTAGGTTTGACATACATTCTCTTTTGGATAACATAGTTATTAGCCCTAGGATATCATTATTATATAAGTTGCAAGAAAATACACAGTTCAGAATATCTTATAGTACAGGTTTTAGAGCTCCACAAGCTTTTGATTCTGACTTACATATTGCTTTTGCAGGTGGAGGTATATCAAGAATTGAACTAGCGGACGATTTAAAAGAAGAAAGATCAAAAAGTGTATGTGCTTCATATAATTATGATAAAGCTGCTTCACATTATATATATGGATTGACTTTAGAAGGGTTTTATACCAAATTAGATGATGCTTTTTACCAAGACCCTGATGGAAAAGATGAGTTTGGAGAAGTGTTTGTTAAAAGAAATGGAAATGGAGCTACTGTAAAGGGGGTTAATATTGAATTTAGGGCAAATTATGATCAGAAAATACAGATAGAGTCAGGGTTTACAATTCAAAGGTCTTTATATGACAATGCGGTAAGTTATTCAGATAACTTAGCCTCTAAAAGGTTTTTTTTAAGAACTCCTAACAATTATGGATATGCAACAATTGATTATACTCCATCAGACAAATTTAGGCTGTCAACAAACCTAGTACATACCGGTAAAATGGTTTTAGTTCATATAGGAGGTGCTCCCGAACAAGAAAATGATGAGTATAAAACTTCGGATGTATTTAATGCGATAGGAGTTAAGGCTACTTATATTCAAAAGATTGAAAGGGTGAGAGTTAGTCTTGAATATAGTTTGGGAGTTAAAAACCTATCCAATGATTATCAACATGATTTTGATAGTGGAAAAAATAGAGATAGTAATTTCATTTACGGCCCAAGTGTACCAAGAACATTTTATGTAAGTCTAGTCATGAAATCTATGTAAAGGTTTATTAAATTAAAATAATTTATAACTACTTATTTGAGTTGTTTTTTTATAAAATTTACTTATGTAAATAATTTTTTCATAAAAATTCAATTTTATTATGTAAAAAAATATATAAATAAAAAAAATATATAAATATCTGAAAACCAATCATTTTTGAATAATATATAAATATATAGTATACTATTAGTTATATATATTTATTAATAATTTAAAGATTATTTAATTAAAAATAATATTTTTGCTATTGACATATGTAAATATGTTCATTTATGCATGATAGAATTAAAATTTGGATAGAAAGCAAAAGCTTGAAATCAAGTAGTTTTGCTGATAAAATTGGAGTTAATCGAGCCACTATATCACATATTTTGTCTGGAAGAAATAAACCTTCAATTGATTTTTTACATAAAATGATATCCTCATTTCCTGATTTAAATTTAAATTGGATAGTTTCAGGTGAAGGTTTTATGTATATAAGTGATGAAGGAAAAGAGAGTATACAATCTAAAAAAATAAAAAAGGTAGTAGTTTTTTATGATGATAACTCATTTGAGGAGTTAAATCCTTAATTAATTGTTTCATTATTTTATTTTTGCATAAAAACAATTGAATGTATAAAGTAATTCGTTTTTTTCTTTTTTTATTTGATCCAGAAAAAATACATCATTTCACTTTTTTTCTTCTCAGGATAGGATATAAAATTCCATTTAATTCATTGTTTTGGAAAATGAGATTCTGTATAAAAGATAATAAATTAGAAAGAGAAGTTTTTGGAATAAAATTTTCTAATCCGGTTGGTTTAGCTGCGGGATTTGATAAGGATGCTAAAATAATTGATGAACTTTCTTGTTTTGGTTTTGGATTTATTGAAATAGGTACTTTAACACCAAAAGCGCAAGATGGAAATCCTAAGCCTAGATTATTTAGATTAACCGATGATTCTGGTATTATTAATAGAATGGGATTTAATAATAGAGGAGTAGAGGATGCTATATCTAGATTGAAAAAGCGAAAGTCTGATGTTATTATTGGCGGTAATATTGGAAAAAACAAACTTACTCCCAATGAAAATGCTACCCAAGATTATATTATTTCTTTTAATTCTCTTTTTCCTTATGTAGATTATTTTGTTGTAAATGTAAGTTCTCCAAACACTCCTGGTTTAAGAGATTTACAAGAAAAAGAACCTTTAACTAATTTGTTAAATTCTCTACAAGAGTTAAATAATAAAAATGAAAATAGAAAGCCGATACTTTTAAAAATCGCTCCAGATTTAACCAATGAACAGTTAAATGATATCATCCAAATTGTAAATTGTACAAAAATTGATGGTGTTATAGCAACAAATACCACTGTTGATAGAAGTTCTCTAAAAACTGATAAAAATAAGGTTGAATATATTGGAAATGGTGGTTTGAGTGGTAATCCTTTGAAAGAGAGATCAACAGAAGTTATAAAGTATTTGTCAAAGAACTCAAATAAATCTTTTCCAATTATTGGGGTAGGAGGCATACATTCAGAGGAGGATGCTATTGAAAAACTTGAAGCGGGAGCATCTCTTTTACAGATCTATACTGGATTTATATATGAGGGACCTTCTTTAGTAAAAAGAATAAATAAGGCTATATTAAACAGGTGAATTCTGGAATTAAAATAATAGAATGTCCTAGAGACGCAATGCAGGGTATAAAAGAGTTTATTCCTACGAAATTTAAGATAGATTATATTAATCAATTATTAAAGGTTGGATTTCATACTATTGATTTTGGTTCTTTTGTGTCTCCAAAGGTTATACCTCAGTTAAAAGATACATCAGAAGTATTAGAATCTTTAAATTTACAATCCACTTCTACTAAATTACTTTCAATAATTGCAAATTATAGAGGAGCAAATCAAGCTTGTTTGTTTGAGGAAATTGATTATTTAGGTTTTCCACTTTCTGTTTCCGAGGAATTTCAGATAAGAAATACAAACCTAACCATATCCCAAGCTATAGATTCTTTACAAGAAATACAAAATTTATGTATTCAAAAGAACAAAAATCTAGTAGTGTATTTGTCTATGGCTTTTGGAAATCCTTATGGAGAAAGATATCATCCAGAAATTATAGCAGATCTTATTAACAAATTACATTTTTTAGATGTAAAAACCATTGCACTTTCTGATACTACAGGAGTTTCTAGTCCTGAAAATATTTCTTCACTATTTAGAACTTTAATTTTAGAGTATTCAGATATAGAATTTGGAGCTCATTTCCATACTACTCCAGATAAATGGAAAGAGAAAGTGGATTCCGCTTACCAAAATGGATGTATAAGATTTGATTCTGCTATAAAAGGTTTTGGTGGTTGTCCTATGGCAAAAGATGATTTAACAGGGAATATGCCTACTGAAAAGTTAATATCTTATTTTCCTAATAAATTAGATTTAAATATAGAAGAGTTTGATAAGAGCTTAAAATTATCTGAAACTGTTTTTGAGTCTAACAGAAGATAAACTACTAAGTATTATAATTAATACAGAGAGTATTAAAAAAGAATGAGAAATACTAATATTATCTGCTAAATAACCTAATATAGGAGCTGTTATAGCAAAACCAATTCTAAGAATAAAACTCCTTACTGACATTACGGTGGCTCTAATATTTGATTCTGTATTAATATTAATTTGATTTTTAAGTAATGGAGTTAATATACCTCTTAAATAATAGATTGCAAAAATTAGTATTAGCCCAAAGTAGTTTGGTGTAAAATAGATGATAATAAAGGAAAGACTCATTAATAATCCTAGTATTAATAATAGTTTTGGAGTATTATATTTTTGTTCATGTTTATAAGAGTTTATTGAACTGATACCAGCAGTAATATTTAAAGTAGCCCATAAAACACCATAATATACAATAGGTATGTCGATACTCTTAAAAAAAGGTTGTGCTAACCAAGCAGCTGAAAGTGTAGCTACTCCCATTATAGAAGAGTAAATTATAAGCCATCTTAATTTTGTATTTTCTAATAACGAATACCTAACTACTTTGATGATAGAATAAAACCCTTTTTCTATCTTATCTTTTTTATGTAAACTTGGTTCCACTAAACTAATAGCTATTGGGATACATATAAATAAAATAGATGTTTGAACTTGTACTGGAAGCAAAAGGGAGGTTGTAGCTAAAAAACCCCCTAGCAATCCCGCAACAGCTTCAGAAAAATTTCCTATTGCGTATGTTCTTCCTTCTACTTTTGTGTAATGTTTCTCATCTTCAGTCTCTAGTAATGTGTCATACATTAGAGCGGAATCTGCTCCAGACATTAAACTTCCCCCTATAGCAATAATAATCTGAGCACAAATAAAAATTTCAAAACTTGAAAAGTTAGAAAATATTAAGTATCCACAAAATGTGAGAACTGTCCCTAAAATAAGTGAATTTTTCCTCCCAAAATAATCTGCAATATATCCTGATGGGATTTCAGTAATAGCAATTGTAAAGGAGTAAACTGATTGTAGAATCATTACTTCCATTAAATTTAAACCATTTTCCTGAAAGAATAAAACAATAATAGGCATTGATACCATAAACCATAAGAATCCTCTTAGAAGATAAAGTTTAAGTATATTGTGTTTTAGTTGCATTTAAGCTCTAGGATGAAATGTCATTATAGCATCTCTTAAAAATTCTCTATCAAGATGAGTATAAATTTCTGTTGTAGTAATACTTTCATGTCCAAGCATTTCTTGAATAGCTCTTAGATTAGCTCCCCCTTCTATTAGGTGAGTGGCAAAGCTATGTCGGAAGGTATGAGGGCTTATTTTCTTTTTTAGTCCTATTTTTTCTGCAAGTTCTTTAATTATTGTGAAAATCATTACTCTGGTAAGTTTATTTCCTCTTCTGTTTAAGAAAACAATGTCTTCACTTCCTTTTTTTATGTTTTGGTGGTTTCTAATTTCGTTTAAATATATATTTAAATATTTAATAGCAGAATTGCCAATAGGAGTAAATCGTTCTTTGTTTCCCTTTCCCACAACTTTCACATATCCTTCCTTGAAACGAATGTTAGATAGTTTTAAATTAGTTAATTCGGATACTCTAAGACCGCAGCTATATAAGACTTCCAGAATAGCTCTATTTCGTTCTCCCTGAGGATGAGATAAATCTATTGCAGAAATTAAAGTATCTATTTCTGAGATAGAAAGTGTGTCTGGAAGTTTCATTCCTATTTTAGGACTTTCTATCAGTTCAGTTGGGTTTACCTTTATGTAATCTTCTAAAATCAGATATTTATAAAAGGCTTTAATTCCTGATATAATTCGACTTTGAGTTCTGGCGGATTTTCCTTCAATATTAATTTTTCCAATGAAATCTTTTATATCACTTTTAGATATTTTTAATTCGGTTAGTTTTTTTTCTTTAGCAAAACAAGCTAATTTTTTAACATCTCTTAAGTAGGAATCAATTGTGTTTTTAGATAAGGACCTTTCGATTTTCAAGTAAGTTTTAAATTCTTTTATGGATTTTTCCCAACTCATTTTGTAGTTTAGCAAGTATGAAAGTTATTATAATTAATGGCCCAAATTTAAACTTATTAGGCATTAGAGAGAAATCTATTTATGGAAATATTTCATTTGAGGAATATTTCGAAAAATTAAAAATTGAGTTTCCTAACCTAAATTTAGAATATTTTCAGTCCAATATTGAGGGGGAACTTATTGATAAATTACAAGAAATAGGATTTACTTATAATGCAATTTTGTTAAACGCTGGAGGATACACACATACTTCTATCGCTATATCCGACTGTATTAAAGCAATTGAAACTCCTGTATATGAAATTCATATTTCAAACATTTACTCTAGAGAAGAATATAGAAGAAAATCCTTACTCTCTAAAAACTGTAAAGCTGTTATTTGTGGACTTGGATTGAATTCCTATAAAACGGTATTATTTAATTTATAAGAAAAATTTTGAAAACTCTTTAATTCTTCTTATTTTACCTTTTACTATTAAGGACCATTTCATTTTACCTGTTAAATTATTTTTTTGAGATATATATTTTCTTTTTCTAATTAGGCTTGGTATTTTGAAATAGAAATAAAAATGTGCTTTTAGAATTGAAATTACATGTTTTATTCCTTTTTCTTTGTTTATAAATGTAAAAGCAGCAACACCATCTAAAATTAACCTAATTGGAATAATGATAAATAAAGAGGAGAGAGGTAGGTTTTTAAATAACATATAAAGATTATTTCTAAAGTTTAGATGAGTTTTAAAAGGTGAGTCAACATCTAAAGTTCCTCCTCCAACATGATATACTTCTGCCTTTGGTTCAACAAACACTTTATATCCTTTGTTTTTAAACCTCCAACACAGGTCTATTTCTTCCTGATGTGCAAAGAAATCCTCATCTAATCCATTGATTTCAAAATAGTGAGAAGCTCGTACAAATAAACAGGCTCCAGTAGCCCAAAATATTTCTCTAGAGTCATTGTACTGACCTTTGTCTTCTTCCAAATAATCAAATACCCTCCCTCTACAAAAAGGATAACCTAGATTATCTATAAATCCTCCACTTGCTCCTGCGTATTCAAACATTTTTTTATTGTTAAAATCAAGTAATTTTGGTTGACAAGCAGAAATTGACTGATCTTTGTCCATTAAATCTATAATAGGATCTATCCAATCTTTTGTTACTTGAATATCTGAATTAAGTAATATAAAATATTCTGCATCTATTTTTTGTAAAGCTAGATTATAACCTTTAGCATATCCGTAATTGCCATCATTTTTTATGATTCTGATATTTGGATAGTGCTTTTGTAAGTACTCAACAGAACCATCATTAGAATTGTTGTCTGCTACTATCACTTCCGCATTTGGGCTGAATTCAATAACATTAATTAAAAATTTATCTAACCAATGTTTTCCGTTCCAATTTAATATTACTACTGCAGTTTTTATTTTTTGTGTTTCCATCTATTATGACTCCAAAGCCAATATTGGGGTTGTTCATTAATTTTTTCCTCCATTTTCCGCAAATATAAAGATGTAATTTCACCTTTTGTAGTTTTTTTGGGATTTGTGCAGAGTTCTTCAATAAAAACCTCATAATACCCTCTTTTTAACTTTTTCATACTGCAAAACAACACAGGATAGTTAAATTTTTTAGATATCTTTTCTGGACCTAAATATATCGCAGTTTCCTGATTTAGGAAAGTAGTCCAATAATTATATTCATTTTTTACTGGGGATTGATCAGCTAATAATCCTACAATCTTACATTCTTCTTTTTTCTCTAATAAATATCTGTATGTCTCTTTCATTTCTACTAAATCTGCGTCAAATTTACTTCTTGTTTTATTCATTATATCATTAAAAAAAGTATTGTTAAGTTTTTTATAAACTCCCATCATTTTTTGCTTTGCATTTAATGAAATTCCTAATATTCCCCATTCCCAATTTCCGTAATGAGAAACTGCTAGTAGGATAGATTGTTTTTTCTCAGAATATTTATCAAATAATTCAATATTTTTAAAGATAACCTTGTTTCTTAAAAAAGATTCTGAGGCTGTAACTGCTTTTATACTCTCTACTATTACATCAAAAAAGTGTCTGTAAAATCCATTTTGAATTTCTTTTAACTCTTCCTTGGATTTATTAGGAAAGGACATTTTTAGGTTATTAGAGACAACTTTTCTTCTGTATCCAATTATTTTATATACAACATGATAAAGAATGTCTGAAATGATATACAGAACCCAAATAGGAAGCAGAGAAATGAGGAACAATGTAGTATTTAGAACAGTATTTTTCAATCTTAAAAATTGTCTTGCTAAATAACAAAAAACAATTAGAAATATTGCACGAAAAAATATTATAAAACCAACACCATATTTGAAAATATTTCTATTTTTGTCTCCTCTTTGGAGAGATGGCAGAGTGGTCGAATGCGGTGGTCTTGAAAACCATTGTACAGCAATGTACCGGGGGTTCGAATCCCTCTCTCTCCGCATTATTTAAACCCTTGTAATCTAGTGATTGTAAGGGTTTTTTTGTAAGTATAATTTGTAAAATTAAAATATACTTTTATGTTAAAAATTGCTAACGACTCTATTTATTTTCACGAACTTGAAAAGAATCATAGATTTCCAATGATTAAATATAGACTACTTCCTGAAACTTTATTAAACGAAGGAACATGTTTTGAATCAAATTTTTTTACTCCAAAAAACATTAATGAAAAGCATATTTTATTGACACATGACAGTCGTTACTTCAATAAATTAATAAATTTTGACTTAGATAAAAAAGAACAAAGGGCAATTGGTTTTCCTATGTCTCGAGAATTAATTGAAAGAGAGAAAAGAATAGTTCAAGGAACAATAGAGAGTTCCTTAAATTCTATTAAATACAAGGTTTCTATGAATATTGCAGGTGGAACACATCACGCTTTTTCTAATAGAGCTGAAGCATTTTGTATATTGAATGATCAATCTATTGCCGCTAACTATCTTATTGAAAAAAATATTTGTAAAAAAATTTTAATTCTAGATCTAGATGTTCACCAAGGGAATGGTACTGCTGAAATTTTTCAACAAAATAAAAATGTTTTTACAGTTTCATTTCATGGCAAAAACAATTATCCATTTAGAAAGGAGACAAGTGATTTTGATTATGGTTTCTCTGATGGAGTAAGTGATCACGAATATTTAAAAGTCATTAAATATGAAATTCCCCGACTAATAGAAATATTTGAGCCAGATTTCATATTTTATTTATCTGGAGTTGATATTATTGAAAGTGATAAACTTGGTAAGTTATCTGTATCAATCGTCGGTTGTAAAGAAAGAGATAAATTTGTATTAAATTACTGTAAGATTAATAATATACCACTCCAAATTAGCATGGGCGGAGGGTATTCTCCAGATGTAAACACTATAGTAGAAGCGCACGCTAACACTTTTAGACTAGTTCAAGAAATATTTTTTTGATATTTTATGTTTTCTTTTTTCTTAAATTAAGTTATTTATACTTTTAAAAAATCTAATTAAAATTACTTATATATTTGTAATCTTACGATTTTGAAATATTCCATAATGTTTAATACAGTAAAATAATGAAAAAATTACAATTCTTAATATTATTTCTTCCTATACTTGTGTATGCGCAGAATAATCCTTGTATAAATAACACTTCAGACACCTCATACACTAACATTACAGCTTGTGATAGTTATACTTGGAATGATAGTACTTATACTCAAAGTGGAACTTATAGTTCTAATACTGTTTCTAATAATAATTATTCAATGAGCTTTGATGGATCAAATATTACACCAAATCCTGCCCTTAATATAAATTCAGGAAATTTAAATGGGAATGATTTTACATGGTTGATAGCATGTCATCATAACGGATTTTCTGGTAATGATGCAGATTATATAATTGATTCTAGAAATAATAATACAGGTGATGCAGGATATATTTATATTTCTAATACCGGCGTAATTCACTATACATATGCAAGTGGATCAACTTCATATCCTGCTAATTTTCAATCTAATCAATGGTATTTTATAGGATTAATTAAAGATGGTAATTATTTAAAATTAACTATAAATGGAGTTCTTGTTGATAGTATAACAGTTCAGTCAAATATTGTGTATAATCCAATACACAATTTAGGACAAAGATTTACTTATGATTCTGATCATAATTGGGATGGATTTCTTGATGAATTTTCTTTATGGGATAGAGCGTTATCTGAAAATGAGATACATCAATTCATGAACTGTTCTCCAATTGGAAATGAGTCAGGTTTAGTTGGATATTGGAATTTTGAAGAGGGTAGTGGATCTACAGCAATTGATCGAACATCAAATGGAAATGACGGAACAATAAATGGAGCTAATTATGATACTAATGTTCCATCACAATCTTGTCAATTAACTAATGTTAACGGCTGTGATAGTACAGCTACATTGAATTTAACAATTAATAATTCTAGCACTTCATCAACTGATGTTACAGCATGTGACAGTTACGATTGGAACGGTACTACCTACACAACAACTGGAGTGTATACGTTCGCAACTACGAATGCTAATGGTTGTGACAGTACAGCTACTTTGAATTTAACGATTAATAATTCTAGTACATCAACAACTGATGTTACAGCATGCGAT
>NZRO01000013.1 GCA_002696275.1 Flavobacteriales bacterium | reverse complement strand
CTTTAACATATCTATTCTTAAATCTATCATAATCATTATAAGAAATAATTGTTTTAATAAGAGAACTTTTATTTTTATATTTAAAATCAATCCCAAAATCCTTCCTAGAAGTGAAATAATACTCATCAAAAGCGGTTTCATAATATGGAGATAATGGAAATCCCCTATTAGTAATTTTTTCAAAATAATTTGAGTAAAATGTCCTAAAGTTAAATTTTTTTAAAAAAATTATATTCTGTAATCTAAGTGAATAAGATTCCTTAGGTTTCCATGTTTTATATCGATTTGTATCTGCTAAAGTTTCTTTAGGAAAAAAATAAAGTTCATCTGTTGGAGACCAACCATTGAAAAAGTTTCGATTAATATTAATTGTATTTTGAACCCTATTTTGTTTTAAAGTAAAATTAAAACTATTATTTAATCTTCCAACAGTTTCATAAAAGTTTGTGAAATCTAAATTGATTTTTTCATTAGATTTTTTTTTTGTGATAATGTTTACAGTACCAGCAAGAGCGTCACTACCATAAACTACAGAAGAAGGGCCTTCAATGATCTCAATTCTTTCAATATTATTTAAAGATATTTGAGATAAATCAATATTTCCATCTAATCTACCAACAATTGGGACGTCATCAATCATTACTTTAACATTCTGACCTCCAAGACCCTGTATTTTCAAACCATCTCCAAGTACATTGTCATGACTTATTTTAAAACTAGATTGAGAAATTAAAACATCAGAGACGGTTTGAAAATTTTTTAATTTTATAACTGAGGGTGTAATTACAATAGTCTTCTGAATAGTATTTATTGATTTTGTATTTTCAATTTGTCCAGTCACGACAATCTCTTGAATGGAACTTTTCAAAATTGATTCAGATATATTTGTATCTAAATTAATGAAAGAATACGAAAAATTCGTAAATAGAATTAAATTAAATGATACAATAAAGAATCTAATTCTTCTCATTCTATTTTACAACATTTAATTTTTTAACTAAATAGTTATTATTGTTGTCAAATATTTTTACAAAATATAATCCTGATTCGAACGTTGAAAGCGATAAATTTTGTTGTATAAAACTATGACTTTCTAAATCTGAAGAATATATTATCTGCCCCTGTACATTACAAATTTGTAATTTAAATTCATTTTCTAAATCATAAATAATGTTAATATAATCACTAGTAGGATTAGGATAAACTTCAAATGAGTTAACAAAGTTAATATTTTCATAATTTGAAATATTCATTTGTTCTAAATTAAAAATTATGTTTCCAGTACTAGTTCCTTCAAAATCATTAAAAATCATTCTCCAAACTTGTTGGTTGTTGTCCTTAATGAAATAACATCGAGAATTATCAATCAAATAACCAGAACCCATTTGAAAATATTTCCAATCATACCCAATATTGTTAATCTCAGAATAAAATTGCTGTGATGAGTAATCAACAAAATTAAAAGGATCAGATATATTTATAACTTTCGCTGATTTTATTCCAGAATTAGTCAGTACTCCAGTAACTGAATATGGCATTCCCTGGACATTTGTAATGTATTTTGTAAATGTTATGTCCCAATCTTCAATAATTGGTTCTCTATTAATAATTGTTTGTTGGTCTAAAGAATAATAAATAAATCTTCTATTGGAATAATTTGTAGTTTCAATTAAGGTTGATATTAGATTTGAACCATCTAAATTTGAATATTGTATTAAGTAATCACCTGATATTTTACTTTTGATCCACAATTTTTTCCAATTTCCATTAATTGATTTAATAATAAAAAGAGAATCTCCATTAACATGATGAGTTGCCATATTATATACACCCCAACTGTAATCAAAACCTCCACTACTGTGTAAATTGAACGCCCCAATCTGCCATGAGGTATCACTATTATGAATTGGGTTCGACAATAAGTTTGTCACATTATTATTTATTAAGGACCAGTCACTTGTATCTCCTAAATTGTAATTATATAATTCAACTCCTTTACCTCCATTAATTCTAATGGCAGTTGAGAAAGGATCTGTAGCAAAAGCTAAATCCCAATTATCATTTAAAACATTAGACACCTCTCCATTCGAAAAACTAAAAAAAGATTGGTGTGAATATCCATTATTTAAAGATACTAATTGAGATTGGGCATAACTATTTTGAATAAAAAACAAAGAGATAATTATTAATAAATAGAAATTTTTTTTCATTATTTTATTTTATTACAAAATTAATCACGAAATCTGTAGTAAAGCTGAATAATTGTTAAAAGGAAAGTATTGTTTTTTTAATAATTTCAACACATTCCATTAACTGATCCTCTGTAATTGTTAATGGAGGAGCAAATCTGATAATATCTCCGTGAGTAGGTTTAGCTAACAAACCATTGTCTCTAAGTTTTAAACATACATCCCACGCATCTTTGTTGTTTTTTGGTTTAATTACAATAGCATTTAACAATCCTTTACCTCTAACTATACTAATCATATCAGAATCAATTGCTCGTAATTCTTTTCTGAGTATTTCTCCTAATTTCTTAGAATTTTCAGCTAAATTTTCATTCTTGACAACCTCTAATGCAGCAATAGCTACCTTGTTAGCTAACGGATTACCTCCATATGTAGAACCATGTTCACCAGGTTTAATACACATCATAATTTCATCATCAGCTAAAACTGCTGACACAGGAAAAACACCACCAGAAAGAGCTTTTCCAAGAATTAGAATATCTGGTCTTGCTTCCTCATAGTCAGTAGCAAGTAATTTACCGGTTCTTGCTATACCTGTCTGCACTTCATCTGCAATAAATAATACGTTATATTTAGTACATAATTTTCTAACTCCGGACAAATATCCATCGGATGGAACAATTACTCCTGCTTCGCCCTGTATTGGTTCAACCATAAAAGCTGCTACATTAGGATCTTTTAATTCTCTTTCTAAAGATTCTAAATCATCATAAGGGATTAAATCATAGCCAGGCATATATGGACCAAATCCTTCATAAGAACTAGGATCATCGGAAGAAGAAATAGCAGCTAATGTTCTGCCCCAAAAATTTCCTTTAGCAAAAATAATTCTTGCCTTATTATTTGGTATTCCTTTTTTTAAATACCCCCATTTTCTAGCTAGTTTATTAGCAGTTTCTCCTCCCTCAACACCTGTATTCATTGGAAGTACTTTATCATATCTAAAATACTTCGTTATATATTCTTCATACTCACCTAAAGTATCATTATGAAACGCTCTTGATGTTAATGTTAATTTACTTGACTGTAATTTTAACTCATTAACAATAACAGGATGACAATGTCCTTGATTCACTGCGGAATATGCAGATAAAAAATCATAATATTTATTTCCTTCAACATCCCAAACAAAAACACCCTCTCCTTTAGACAATACTACTGGCAGTGGATGATAATTATGAGCTCCATATTTCTCTTCTAATTTAATATATTCTTGAGATGTTTTCATGTTTCTTGAATTTTTATTGATTGCAAATATAGTAGATTTAATTAGTAAATATCTACTTTTGCTATATGGGAAAACAGAACAGAAGAAAACCAATATTTCTTGAAAATATTGAGATTATAGATACTGCTAATAAAGGAAAATCAGTAGCTAAACACGAAGGAAGAGCCATATTTGTTCATGGAGGAGTTCCTGGAGATGTTTGTGATATTAAAGTGTTTAAAAGAAGAAAGAAATTTTGGGAAGCGAGAATAGAAAAAATACATAAGTATTCCAATAGAAGAACCAAACCAAAATGTGAACATTTTGGAACTTGTGGAGGATGTAAATGGCAAAATATGCAATATTCTTCTCAATTAGAATTTAAACAAAATGAAGTAATTAATAATTTAAAAAGAATTGGTGGAATTGAATTACCTATACATGAAAAAATTTTAGCCAGTAAAAATCAGTATTTCTATCGAAATAAAATGGAATTTAGTTTTTCCAATAAAAGATGGTTAACTTTAGAAGAAATTAACTCTGAAGAAGAAATTTTAGAAAAAAATGCACTTGGATTTAATGTTCCTGGAATGTTCGATAAAATAATCAACCTAAATAATTGTTACTTACAAAAAAATCCTTCTAACTCAATTCGTTTATCTGTAAAAGAATTTGCTGATAAGAACGGAATCAGTTATTTCGATATTCGAAATCATGAGGGTCTATTAAGAAATTTAATGATTAGAACTACTTCCTCAAAAGATTTAATGGTTTTAGTTCAGTTTTATGAGAATGACAAAAAAAATATCCAACTTTTAATGGAACATCTTAAAACTACTTTTCCTGAAATTACGTCTTTACTTTATATTATCAATCAAAAAGCTAACAATACCATTTATGATCAAGAAGTTATTTGTTACAATGGAAAAGATCATATTTTTGAAGAAATAGAAGGACTTTATTTTAAGATTGGGGCAAAATCCTTCTTCCAAACTAACTCAGAACAAGCTAAAATACTCTACAAAAAAACAAAAGAACTTGCAGATATTAACTCAGAAGATATTGTTTACGATTTATACACAGGAACTGGAACAATAGCACAATATATTGCTACTGAAGCTAAAAAAGTAGTTGGAATAGATTCTGTAGAAGAAGGAATTAAAGCTGCCTATGAAAATGCTGAAAGAAACAAGATCACTAATTGCACTTTCTATAATGGAGATATGAAAGTAATTTTTACAGACAAGTTTATTTCAGAAAATGGGAATCCAGATATAATTATTACTGACCCCCCAAGGGACGGAATGCACAAAAAAGTAGTAGAACAAATCCTGAAAATTGAACCCAAAAGAGTAGTGTATGTTAGTTGTAATTCAGCGACACAAGCTCGAGATATTTCTTTAATGGATAAAAAATATAAAGTCACACATATTCAACCAGTTGATATGTTTCCTCAAACACATCATGTAGAAAACATTATTGTTTTAGAATTAAAATAGTAATTTTAGCAAAAAATTACTAATGAATAAAAATACAAACATCATAATTACTTGTGCTTCAATACTATTATTTTTAGTTGGAATTATTCATCTAATTAGATTGTTTTATGGATGGAAAGTAATTGTTCAAGAAACTGAAATCCCTCTTTGGGTAAGTTTAATTGGCACATCTATACCTATATTTTTGTCTTATCAACTTTTAAAAATAAGAAGTAGATGAAAGAGTTTTGGAAAAAACTACAAGAGTTGTATGAGAAAAATCCAACTCTTTTTGGATTCTTACTGTTTATAGATTTGACTATCCTTTATTTTTTACTTCAGTATTTAATCACAAAATGATTCTTAAAATACATCCAGACAATCCAAATCCTAGAGAAATATCTCAAGTGATTGAATGTTTACGTGATGGCGGAATAATTGTTTACCCCTCTGATACTGTATATGGAATTGGATGTGATATTTTTAATAAAAAATCTGTGGAAAAAATCGCCAGGATAAAAGGACTTAACATTAAGAAACAAAACTTTTCATTTATATGTTCAGATTTGAGTCATATTTCTGACTTCACAAAACAAATTGATAATAAAACATATAAGTTAATGAAAAGAAACCTTCCTGGTCCTTTTACTTTTATTTTAAATGCAAACAACAGGATTCCAAAACTTTTTAAAACTAATAAAAAAACCGTTGGCATTAGAGTTCCAAAACATAACATTCCTCTAAATTTAGTTAAACAACTCGGTAATCCAATTATTACTACATCTGTAAAAGATGATGACGAGATTATAGAACATAGTACAAATCCTGAGTTAATTCATGAAAAAATAAAACACTTAGTAGATATAGTAATAGATGGAGGGTATACAGGAAATGAACCCTCAACGATTGTTGATTGTACAAAATCTGATTTTGAAATAATTAGACAAGGAAAAGGTAACCTTCTTCTCTAATAGTTTTTAAGTTCCTTACTGATAAACATAAAAGGTAATAAGTCTGAAATAGAATTTATAATTATTACTGTATCATTAGCTTGATGTAACAAAACTCTAATATTTTCATTTTGTTTTACCTCATATTCTGAGATTACCTGTCTACAAGCTCCACAAGGAGATATAACATCTTTAATCTCAAACTTTTTTGAAATTGCTGTAACAGCAATAGCTTTAATTTTAGCGTTAGGAAATTCTGAACTAGCATAAAAAATAGCAACTCTTTCTGCACATAATCCTGATGGATAAGCAACATTTTCCTGATTATTTCCAGCAATAATCTCTCCATTTTCTAATAATACAGAGGCTCCTACTAAAAAACCTGAGTAAGGAGCATAGGCAGATTTTAAAGAATTCTTAGCTATTCGTATAAGGTTCTTATCACTATCAGTTAAAACATTAAATTCTGATTTAATAAATGTTGTAGTAATCTTCTTTTCTATCATAATTTATAACTGAAAGAACTTCCTAAAATATATAAATTCTCAGGATTTGACTCATTTAATTCTTGTTGAATTCGATAAAATATATTTGCATTAACTTTCTTATGTATAGGATAAGAAAATCCCAATGTATATCGTAATTTTTCAAATTGTTCTTCAAAATTCAAGAAATATTCAAATTGAAAGAATGGCTCAAATGGTGTTTTTCTCACATTATATGACACATCTAATTTTTGTCTAAATAATGGACTATAAGATGAGTTATTACCCTGTATCTGTATCCTATCTCTCATTGAAAAACTAAATCTTTTAAATTTATATTCTGAAGAAAAATCAAAATAATATCTATTTACATATTCAGAGGAGAAATCTAATTTATAAGAATCTGCAAATCTATATCCAATAGATAATTTCAAATCTGTTTTTTTTATCCTATGGGAAATTTTAACATCCGTGAATACTTTTGACAAAATAGATGAATTTTCTCTGAATCTTAACCCCTCTTTTACATATAGGTTTGTTCTTTTGTATATTTTTTGAGAAAGTCTAAAACTTGTCCAATTCTGAAAATCACTTTGTTGTGAAAAACCGGAATAGGAGAAAATAAATACTAAAAGTATACTATTTAGTATCTTCTTCATAATAGAAAATCCTGATGTTAGCAGTATCTTTCAGAAAATCAATTCTTCTAATCTCTATCCTTATAATATCTAAACCTGTTCTTCTACTCAAATCCGCTATTAACTCTTCTCTTCTTTCTGGAACAATTAAATCAATTTTTTCATAAGTAATATTCTTTCTAGTTTCATGCTTTAGTAACCAAATCTTCTCTAAACCAAAAGTAATTGCAATAATTAAAAAGTTACCTAACAATAATTCTGCATGACTAATCTTCTTATTTGCTAAAGCGTTTAATACAGAAACACCGATTACTAAGAAAAGATAGGTCATTTCTTTAATTGGTATTGGATCAGTTCTATATCTAATAATTCCAAATATTGCAAATAAACCTAGAGCGAATCCAAGTTCCAGTTTTACATTATCTAATAAGATACACAATATAAAAACTGTTAAACTTATCAAAAAATAGGTAAATAAATAGTCCTTATTTTTAGTTACTGGATAATATAAATATCTAATTATAATTGTAATAATAAGTAGATTGAATATTGCTTTTGCAAGCAACTTCCAAAAGTCTTCCGAGTCCCATAAAGGAGCTCCAAAGATTTCAAATTCTGCTGCTTGTAATAAAATTGTTAATAGTTCCATTATGCTTGTTTTAATTTCTTTATAAATAATAATTTTTCTTTAAATCTATTTCCTTTTAACTCAGGATTCAGAGATAAAGTTGAAATACAATATTTACTAATTCTCATTGGCAATATACTCATTTCTTTTGCAATTCTCATAAAATCAGAAGATCTACTCATTCTTTCTTGTTTTACTTCTGCTATAATAATATTTTTTAAATCTCCACTTTCTGTTTTATTATTAAAAGTTAAGTTAATGTCCATCGTCATTCTCTCTTTCTGAATTTTATGAACAAATGTAATTCTACTAAAATTTATCCATTGTTTAGGATTTACACTAATAGGAGATCCAAGTGTTTTATTAATATAGTTTTGTTGTTTTTCTGTTAGAATATCTGAAATCTCTTTGACCTTAGTTCTTTTTTTAATTGTTCTTCCCTTATTATTTTTAAGTTTAATTTCTAAAAAAGTTAGATTACTTCCTACATACTCTCTAAATCTTATTTTATTTCTATTTACTCTCTGATTGTGGTGATCTAAATAGAATTTTCTATCTTCTGTATCATAATATAATGACTTATAATGGTGTATTCTTTCACTATCTATTTCTAAGACTCTATAAAATTCACCCATTTTAGAAAGAATATCTGGTAGAAATTTTGAATTAAATGCAAATTTAGTATCTGTTCTACTCATTAACTTTACATTATCCATTTCAGATAATGAAATTGCATCAAAATTAGTATTTAAATAGCTTGAAATATTCACTAGTTCTGTATAATATAATCTTCAAGAATAATGGAACTATTGTTTTCGGAAATATTTACATGATAAAAAACTGGAGAATCATAAGTAACATCATTAACAACGACACTATCTACATAAGTATAAACTACATAATCTCCTTTTCTTAAATATTCAAATTTAAAATTTCCATTCCAATCCGTTTCTGTTTTATCATCAAACAAATCATTTTCATTATCAGAATAAATTATAAAGATATCTTTTCCTGATTTTGGATAATATGTAGTATCTAATGAAGAAGTTTGAGCATTGTATGATGTTGTAAAATATGTTACGTTTCCATTAATCTCAGAAGTTCCTCCTTCTCCCGCTGGCTTTTCACAAGATAAAATCATAAAAGTTATCACAAATAAATATATTATTTTTCTCATTATTATTGTTTTATAAATTTGACAACAGATCTTCCTGATTTAACAAAGTAAATACCACTATTCCATTCTGATATATTAATTGAATCTACTTCTTCTACAGAATGATAAATTCTTTTTCCAAGTATATTAAATACTTCTATTCTTTTAGAGGCCCCTAAAATATACACTCTATTGTTTGATGGATTAGGATATACTCTCATTTTAGATTCAATCTGTACATTGTGATTTGAAGATATAGTATTGTTATTAACCTCATAAGAATGAAGTTGATGCGTAAACACACCATAACCGTTTGGAACTCTAGCATAAGCAACATCTGAGGGCATATTTACAAAATGAACTGCATCAACAACAACTCCACTAGGATCAGTAAGATATACTTCCTCCTGATCTGAAGATAGTCTATAAGTTGTATGTAATCCACTTTGAGAGCTCCCCGCAGTATCACACCAAACGATTAAATAATCATTAGGTTGAATAGTTATATTTGGGAAAGACCATTTTGTCAAATCATTTTCATTGTCTGATAAATAAAATCCATTTAAATTTATGGCAGAATTCCCACCATTATATAGTTCTACCCAATCATCATATTCACCACTCTGATCTGGAACTTCAGAAAAATTTGACGCCATTATCTCATTAATAACTAATCCACTAACTACAGCAATTTGATGAAACTCTTTTTCTGCTCTTTCAGGAGAAAAAATTCCAGCATCATTATTTTCTGCATAAATATAATATTGTATATCTCTAGCGTCAACATTTATAGTAGCTCCAAATATTCCATCTCCCGCAATACCATCTCCATGGTTTCCATCATCAAACATCTGGATTTTCATGAACTTATCTGCGAACTTAAATCTGTATCCTAAATAAGCATAATTCGAATTTTGAATATTTGCAACAATATTAACTGTAGAATGTGGAAGTACAGAGGCATTATTAGTTATAGTAATAGTTGGTGGTATTGATGTAAATTCATTTAAATTTTGTAGATAAGAAATTCTAGAGTTCATAAGTTCTGAGATTCCTACGATAGTCACAGGACCCGAACCTACAGAAGAATTTAGATTACTTGTAAAATCAGAGTAACTAAAAAATGTATTAGGATCAGAACTCAATTCTGAATCAATTAGTTGTTGTAATTGTGAAGCTCTTGATAAATAATTATTATTTGCAAATTGCTCATTTAATATTGTTCTCATATGAGCGACATACATTTTCTTATACCTTTCTGAAGAAAATATTTGTGTTGTTAATTTGTTATCAGAGTCATTATCTTTATGGAAAATATCTAACTCTTGAAGATCTAATAGTTGTACTGGATTTGGTAATCCTTCAGTAAAAATGCCTAATGATTGATTCATATCCCAAAGAGATAGGTTAAACCTTCCATTGTTATCTTTGAATAAATAAAAATTATTTTGAATGGAATTAATTGGACCATCTAAAGTTACTGTAAGATTTTCAAAAGCCATCATCCATAAGGCCCTATCAATATCCATAACATTTTCTATTGATGTAAAATGATTATTTAATGTATCTAAAAAATTTCCAAGCTTTTTCCAATCATTTGATGACTGCATAACATAAAATTGTTTGTAACAATTTGTATCTGAAAAATGCTTCATTATTCCAGGTTGTCCACTACATCCTGCAATATTGACACCAGTAATTTCTGACTTAAAAAAAGGACCTTTTCTTTCATGATAATTTTCATTTGTAAAATCATTATCTACAGACTGAATACATGTATATATTCCAATCAAATTTCCATTTATTGAAACTTTTGCGTAAGTAGCTTTTGGTGCTGGCATGTAGTTTCTAGCAATTTCATATGATAAAACTTCTCTAACAAATGATGGATCTCTAAATCCATTTGATAATTTTAAAACATTATATCCATTTATTGATTGTCCATTATTTATATAATCTAATTTTATATTAATTGGATTTTTTGAATTATTAGGGTTATATGATAGGTTTCCTTTGTATTTAATTCCAACATCTTGGTCAGCAACACCATCAATTAATACAGAATCAGCTATCATCCGTTGACCCAAATTATTTGCGTAATATAAATCTAGAGAATCATCCCAATTTGGATCATTAAAAAAAATCTCAATATTTCTTATTCCAATATCAAATACACTTTGACAAAAAGTATTTATATAAAAGACGGTAAAAAATAAAATAGTTATTATAATTCTCATTTTCATTTAATATTTAGTTTACAATCAATTTACAAATCTAAAAAAAATAAAAATCATGAGTAGTTCAATTCAGTTAATTTAATTTAATAAAATTACTAAACACTCTTGTATCTGTTGTAAATTTTATAATATAAATCGATTGAGGTAAATGATCTAATTTTAAAACGAATTTTGGTTCTTTATTTATTTTTTTTGAATATAATTTTTCTCCAATCAAATTATAAACATCTATAGAAGATACATTTAATTTATTTATGTTTACATTTAACTCACCATTACATGGATTTGGAAAAACATTAAAATTATGAGAGATATTGTTTGTCATTGAAGAGACTAAATTTAGTTTAGAAATCCCTGAAGTAGTAGCTATCCATATATTATTTTCAGAGTCAATAGCTAAATCTTTAATGTTTTTTCCTACCAAACCATCAACATTATAATCATAATCAAACCATTGATTACCATTCCACATAGTAACGCCTCCTTCTGACAAATATCCAACATAAATACCTGTCCAAATTCTACCATAAGAATCAATCTCTAAATCAACTACTGGATTTAATGTATCTGGTGGAGGCATTAAATACATTTTTGTATGATGTGTAAATGAACTATTATTATCGTTTAATACTGAAATACCAGCGCCAGTTCCAATCCATTTATTACCAAAATTATCTAATTTTATATCAGTAGTGTTTTGTGAAAGAAGACCATCTGATGTATCATAAGAAATAAAATTTGATCCAACTTTTTGTATCACACCTCCTAAAGGACAGGAAAACCAAATATCACCATTAGAGTCAAAAACAGTCCTATTAACGCCACTCCAATGCAAATCTGGATATCCGTATGAGCCCCAGGTATTACCATCATAAAATGAAACCCCAGAGTGAGTACCAATCCAAATATTACCAAAACTGTCTTCATCAATAGAATATACTTGATTATTACTTAATCCATTACTTGAATTGTACGTAATCCAGTCTAATCCATCAAATCTACTTACTCCAAAATCTGTACCAACCCATATATCTCCATTGGATACTGTTTTAATTGCTTTTATGTTATTAGAAACTAACCCAGGATATGAGATATCATCATACAATATCCAATTCTGCCCGTCAAACATTTGAACTCCCATTGAAGTTCCTATCCAAATATTATCTTCAGTATCTACATCAATACACTCAACAAAATTGTCGATAAGACCATGATTAGTAGTGTAATTTGTAATTACCTGTGAATTCGCCTTAAAAGCGAAAAGAGAAGTTATAAAAACAAAAATATATTTCATAAAATTAAATTTTAATTAACTTGTGAGTAATATTATCTTTCTTTAAATATAAAAAATAAATCCCACTTTTCCAACGTGAAGTATCAATTATATCTTTACCAGATTCTAATTCTAAAATAACTCTTCCAAATAAATCGTAAATATAAAAACTAGAGCTAGTATTTATACGTAATTTGTCATTAAATGGATTTGGGAAGTAATTAAGATCATTAAAAATATCGTTATTATTAAGTATTGAATTATTATTTTTATTGAAAGTTGGCAACATCATTTCAAATAGACCAATTCCATTTGGATTTCTAGCAAATGAAATATCTTCTGGCTGAGTGATAAAAGATACTGAATCAATTACAGAACTATCTGCATTTGAAAGTATAATTTTTTCTCCAAGATTTGTTAATTTAAAGTTTGAATGTATAGAACCTTGATTTTCATCGTTATCAGCCCATATTACAAAATAAGAGTTTGGATGAATAATATGATTAGGTAACTCCCACTTGTGTAAATGTGAAATAGTATCTGTTAAATATAACCCTTTAGTAGATATAGGAAAATTTGTTGTGTTATATAGTTCAATCCAATCTTCATAATCTCCATTATCATCAAAAACAGTGCTATTATTATTTGACATCAACTCATTTATTACTAAATCACCAGGATTCAAATTTAAACTATATGAAAAAAATTCATAAGCTGCTCTTTCTGGATAAAAATATCCAGCGCTATCATTTTCCGCATAAAAATAATACTCAGTAGAATTTGCGCAATTTATAATTTTAGCCCCATAAATTCCATCGTTTGCATTACCATCATTATTCATTCCATCATCTAACATTTCAATTGTTTGAAAAATTTGATTATCCCCAAATCTATAATTAAGACTAACAAATGAAGCGTTGTTTACCTCAGCAGTTATAATTAAATCCTCCCCTAAGTTTGTAATTTGTGATATATTGTGATTAATTATAGTAGGGTGACCTGTGTAACCAAGATAATTGATTAAATAATTATATCTACCGTTCATTAATTGAGTTATACCAGGACAAATAAAAGTTGGTAAAGTAACTTGATTATTTAAATTATCTATAAAGTCTGTATATGAGTAAAATTTATTGGTATCATTCTGTACATGAGAGTCAATTAAATTATATAAAGATTGAGCTCTTGAATAATAGTTTTGATTATGTATATTTTCTTGGATTATAGTTCTAATATGTGCTAAATACATTTTCTTATGTCTATCATTTGAAAATAAATTTCTCATTAGTGGTCTAGAAGCAACAGAAACAAAATTACTATGAACAAGAGGATCCATCTCTTGCGCTTGAGTTATATTAAAACCATTATAATATAATTGTGATGCGTCTGTGAGTCTGAAGCCAGCAAAAGACATATTGAAATCCCACATTATGGGATTAAATTGTCTTGAATCATCTCTATAAATATAATAATTCTGAGCATAACCAATGTATGAGTCAAAATTTATAATCGAGTAATTTAGAGCATGCATCCATAATGTTCGATCAATATTTAATAAATTTAATAAACTTCCAGGGTGATTATTTAATGTGTCTATTAAATTATATAACTCAGACCATCCGTTTTCAGACTTCATTGAATAGTAAGGTTCATAGTTTAAACTATCATTTCCATGTGCATTACTTAAACTTGAATTTTCTGCCCCAATTTGAATATTTATATTTTTCGGATTACACTTAACAAATGTATTATACTTTGAATTAAAATGTTTCACTAAAAAATCATTATTAATTGCTTCAACATTGGTATAAAGACCCCAGAGAGTATCATTTATAATTACACTTATAAAATTTGCTTGGGGTGAAGGCATATATTTCCTTGATATTTCGTATGATAAAACTTCTCTTATGAAAGATGGGTCTTTATAGCAATTGGAAAGTTTTATCTTATCATATCCAAAATGATTTTGATTATTTTTAACAAAATCTAATTTAATGTTAAATGGATTTTTAATTCTGTTTACACTAGCAGAACTAAATCCTTTGTATCTAATTCCAACACTATCATAACTAAAACCATCAATTATAACATCAGCTAAGATTCTATTATTATTACCCATTACGTACAAACTATCTAAAATATTGTCCCAGTCTGATTCATAAAAATATATTTTAATTTCTCTAACAGTATCTGTTTGATAAAAGTTATATTGGGAAAATATATTTAATTGATAAAAAAAAAGAAGAAACAAAAAAAAATTTTTCTTAGTCATGTCTTACTTTATCACAAATATTGGCTCGGATAATATTCTATCAAAATCACCAACTATTTCTAAAAAATAAACTCCTGGATCATGGTTTGTAAAATCAACGATTTCATTAATTCTTAGTGTGTTTACAATTAAATGTGAAAATATATATTCTCCTAGAACATTGTATATATTGATTTGTATATTATTATAATTCTTATTTTCAAACTCTATGTGTAAATTTGAATTTGTTGGATTAGGAAAAAAATTAAATTTAGATGAAACAAAATTATTTATTGATACATTATCAAAACATGAAGTTGTTAAAGTATTGTTCATAAAAGGTTGAAGTGCAATTATTCCTGGATAATCACATTCATATCTAAATGCTTTTTGAGATTGAGAATTATATGGACCCCAAATAATATTTTCATCTTGATCTACTTCATACATGACTCCAGCTCCTCCTTGTCCTCCTGAAGCATTTACAAAAATATTTCCATTAGACATTCTATCAGAAGCAGATTGTCCAGGCGCTGAAAACTGACAATTATATCGAGTTGTAAATGAAAAAGGACCAAAAGGTTGACCTGGGGCTCTGTAATAATTATATCCATTTATAGAGTCAACTGGTGTTTCTATTCCATCAACTGTAGACTGGCCATTACCATTACCACTATTATTAAATATTTGTAAATATCCACTGTTTGGTCTACCATCATTAGGTATCCATCTTACATCATGAACAGCTGATGGTATAGCTTGATTCCCTGACATTCCATAATTAGAAGGATTACCCCATCTATATATAATATCGCCACCCATACCAGAATTTCCTCCTGAATTAGTTGAAGCTTCTTGAGTTGTTGTACTATGATCAATTATATAAATTTCTGAAGCATATCTAGAAGAAAAAGCAATTTGATCTAGTTCATCATTATAATGAACTCCATTAACATGAAACCAATCACCGCTGTTTCCGCCGGGACCACCTCCTCCTCCTTGTATCATGTTAATATCAATTAACTGCGGAGAATCTGAAATATTATTTACATAATTTGGTTTATTAGGATCCACATCTTGACATAAGTGATCCCAAATATGCCATTCCCAGACAATAGTCGCACTACCATTTCCATCATCTTGTAACTCAATAAAATGTGTTGGCCATTTCCCATTATTTCCAATATTACCAGTATAACCCTTTGCAATTAACTCTGACTGAGTCTTTACTTCCCAAGCTGTCAACAAAACATTATCACCAATTAATGTAATATCATGGTGACTTAAATGTTCAGAACTTGAATAAATATAATCCCATACTATAGTACCATCTGGGGAGATTTCCTGAACTCTACCACCCGCAGCCGCTCCGTTTAAAACGTTATTATTATATTTTGTACCACGTACTAAATTTCCATTTTTTTTCAATAAAACAGTATAATTACATTCGGTATTTAAATTCCAGGTATGAGCTATGTTTTGATTTTCGTCAATTAAATAAGTTGTATTAGAACCCTGAGAGTTATATAAAGCAAATCCATCGAAATTTTGACCATTCAAAATAAGGATTAGGAAGTTGAAAATAAAGAAAGTAAGAGATTTTTTCATTTTAATTAGCTAATATAGGATTTTATTTAGAGGATCTATCTTTAATATATAGCTTTTTAGCTCTTTCCCAAAATTTATCTAATTCAACTAAACTCATTTTTTCCATTTGTAAATTTTTATTCTTAATTAACTGTTCCATGATCTTGAATCTTTGTATGAATCTTTTATTTGTTTTTTCTAGTGCATCTTCAGGATTGACATTAATAAATCTTGAATAATTAGTAAGAGCAAATAAAACATCTCCAAATTCTGATTCTATTTTATCCTGATCACCTTTTTGTACTTCTTCCTTCAATTCTTCAATTTCCTCTAATACCTTTTCCCAAACCTGTTTCTTATTTTTCCAATCAAAACCAACTCCCCTAACTTTTTCCTGAATTCTAAAAGCTTTTACAATTGCTGGTAAAGATTTTGGAACTCCTTCTAATACAGATTTATTTCCTTCTTTCAATTTTAACTTCTCCCAATTTTCTTTAACTTCTTCTTCATTAGATACCCTAACATCTCCATAAATATGAGGATGCCTATGTATTAACTTATCACACACACTATGTATTACATCAGAAATATCAAAATCATTTGTTTCAGAAGCAATTCGAGCATAAAAAACTACATGTAATAAAATATCACCAAGTTCTTTTTTTATTTCATCCATATCCTTATCCAAAATTGCATCAGAAAGTTCATACACTTCCTCTATGGTTAAATATCTTAGACTTTCCATAGTCTGCTTTTTATCCCAAGGACATTGTTGCCTTAACATATCCATTATTTCTAAAAGCCTGGAAAATGCTTCTTTTTTATTTTTCATAAAATAAATTATTTAGTGCAAACTTAGTTAATCCTAATAAAACCTATAATTTTGTGCTAAATTTAATTACAATGGAAAACTTCTTAAGTATATTTTTAATTTCGGTAGGTTTTTTAGTTTTTGTATTTGCGGGAATTGGAATTAAAATATTATTAAAGAAAAATGGAGAGTTTTCAGGCACATGCGCAAGTCAGAATCCATTTTTAAATAAAGAAGGGGAGGCTTGTGGATTTTGCGGAGCTGAGCCTGATGAAAAATGTAAGAAGGAGGAGATTAATTAATAATTTTTTCTTGCATTCTTGGACTGATATAAGTTTTCCAATTTCCATCTTTATCCGTATATACCAAATAAACATCTAGTGGATCATTAACAGTCATTAACAACTTTTTAGTTTGCTCCACCCCCATTGCCATAAAAGCTGTTGCATAAGCATCCGCTAATGAGCACTTATTTGTAATAACCGTAACACTCAATAAACGATTTTGAACTGGGAAACCAGTCATAGGATTTATGGTGTGAGAATATTTAATTCCATCTTTCTCATAAAATTTCCTGTAATTTCCAGATGTAGCCAATGATTTATTATCCAATTCTAATATAAACTGAAAGCGATCTTCTGTATCAATCTCTTCAAGTGGTTTATCTATTCCAACTCTCCAAATCTTATCATCTGTATTTACTCCTTTTGCTTTTATTTCTCCACCGACTTCTATAAGATAATTTTGAACTCCTTTATTTTCTAATAAATTAGCAATTAAATCTACAGAATATCCTTGAGCAATTGCATTAAAGTCTATTTGAACACCAAGATCTAAATACACAGAACCATCAGAAATATCAGTTTTATTTGTTCCAACATTCTTTAAAATATTTTTAATCTTTAAAGAGTCTATATCAATATTTTCTTGTCCCCAATTCTTATAAAACCCCCAATAAGAAACTAGTGGAGAAACGGTACAATCAAAATAACCGTTACTATTAACATATACATCAACTGCATCAAGATAAACAGAATTAAAAATATCATCAGTTTGAACTTTTTCACCTCTATTTAATTTAGATATAATGGAATAAGGTTTATAAATAGAAACTGAACTATCAATTTCATCTAACAAACTATCTATCTGAATTTTATAGGACTCTCCATTTTCAGAAAGGTATTGAACATGATAATATGTACCTTGAGTTTCTCCAGTGTTCTGTACAAGAATTCTGTTAGTTTGTTCGGAACAGGATAAAAGAACTAGAGCAATGAAGCAAAAAATATAATTCATAATGCAAATTTAGAATTTTTATATCTTTATCATATGAAAATCAAAGCAAAAGATATAAACCAATACTTACAAAATATTCGAGAAGAAAGGAAAATGGATGAAATTCCTTTTAATTTTATTCGGCAGTTAATTCAAATAATGACTCCAAAAGATTGGATAGATAAATACGAAAGTACTTTTTAAAAATAGTTTATAGTTCAAACTCTGTATAATCGTTTGTGTGCTTAAAATCCTCATTCCCCCAATACCTTCCAGCAAATCTATTTATTGTTCTACCTGAAAGAATTGATTCCCTTGTCGCAAAAACACAACGATTAAGCGTATTGTTTAAAACTAAGTATATTAATGGAATATGTTGATCTAATTGAAAATGTCCTGGTCTACCATTTCTTCCTTTCCATTTTCTTTGCTCCACTGTCAACCCCCAACTTCTATCTTTATATCTGTTAGAGGTCCAATCCTTATAAGGTAAGTTACCCCATTTTTTCCTAACTTGAACTTCAATTAAAATTGTGGTATTTCCCTCAACATCAACCCCCTGCAAATCAATTACATCATTATAAGCTCTATTTACTATTTCTACAGTATTATTTGGTAAGTAATCAAGTGGAAAATTATCAATCACCCATTTTCTTGATTCTGAATCATCATAAGTTGGCATACTTTATATTATATAAATTAATAAAACAAATCTAATAATTTAAATCTTAAATACAATTGACAATCTATGATACCCTTCAAATATTGGAGCAATCCCCTCTTTTCCAGTGTTCAGTTTCCAAGAAAATACAATGTCATTTTTTTCAATGAATCGATCTATAAATTGAATACCCTTACTTGAATTAATTATTTTAGTCAAAATATTTTCAGAATCTTTTTTCCACCAAGTAGAATGCATTAAGTCATTGATAAATTGATTGTATTTTTCTGGGGAGGGAAAAACATCATATTGTGTATTACCCTTTTTCCATTTACTCCTACTAGGAGCAATTTTAATTATTGGTTCAGAATATAAAATATATTTTCCTTGTATTTTTTCTGTATCATACTTCTTTATTTCATAATTACTCCCACCATCCGTAGCATCCCATTTATTGAATTTAGATTTATTGAGATTTACTCTGAAGGCCTCAACATTAAAATTTAAATTTTTTAATTTTTCAATCCAACTTTTACCATTCCCCTCCCAATATAAACTAGGTGATTTTGAGTCGTTTCTCCATCCTTTTTTTATACAAATCTCTTTTTCAAACTTGAAGCCTGATATAGACCTTCTTTGTACATTGTTTTTTATTTCATTAAGATTCTT
>NZRO01000012.1 GCA_002696275.1 Flavobacteriales bacterium | reverse complement strand
GGTAATTATCATTGGGTAGATAATCATATAGTAAGAGCTACAAGATTTGATGGTAAATTTACCGAATTAGTAGAGAAGGATGTGACTATTCAAGTTTTTAAATCTTAATATTATGAGTAACCTGAAAGTAAAAACCATGGTGGAATTTAAGGCAGAGGGAAAAGAACCAGAAATTCTTTTTTGGGTCGGAAGTGCTGGTAGTTTTGATGATAGGGCGAAAAAAATAACAAGAGCTTTCGTTCAAATATTAAATAGTGCAAATGTTGATTTTGGAGTTTTAGGTTCAGAGGAATCATCAAGTGGGGATGCTGCAAAGAGAGCTGGAAATGAATTCTTGTTTCAGATGCAAGCCATGATGAATATTGAGATGTTAAATGCTTATAATGTAAAAAGAATTGTAACTACCTGTCCTCATTCTTACAATACCTTGAAAAATGAATATAAAGCACTTGGTGGAGAATATCAAGTGCTTCACCATACCGAGTTTATTGCAGAGTTATTAAAACAGGGTAAACTGAGTATTACTGGAGATTTAAAAGGAAAAAAAATAACTTATCATGATCCTTGTTATTTAGGTAGAGCAAATAATGTATATGACATCCCTAGAGAATTGATAAAGAATTTAGGAGTGGAAATTTTAGAGATGAAAAGGAGTAGAAGACTTTCTTTTTGTTGTGGCGCGGGAGGAGCTCAGATGTTTAAAGAACCCGAAAATGGGATTCAGGATATAAACATTAATAGAACGGAAGAAGCCCTTAAGTTAGAACCAGATGTTATTGCTACTGGGTGTCCATTTTGTAATACCATGATGACGGATGGAGTAAAGGCAGTAGATGAAGGTGCGGCTGAGGTAAAAGATATTGCAGAACTTATTGCAGAAAGTCTATAATGTTGTCAGATTTTCATAGTTTACCAGAATTTTCTCGGATTTGGATGTATGCTTCAGAGGAGACTTTAACAAGTAAACAGCAAGATTTTATTTTAGATTATATTTCTGATCATTTACAAACTTGGAATGCACATAAAGCAGACTTAACTGCTGGAGTTACTATTTTAGAAAATCATTTTATAGTAGTCGCTTTAGATGAGAGTAAGAATAAGGCAAGTGGCTGTTCAATAGATACTTTACAACAAACCATACAAAAATTAGAGATGGAACTTTCTCTTTCTTTACTGAATAGATTAAATGTTTATTGTAAGATTGACGGTGAGATACATTGTATACCTTATCTTAACCTTAAAGGTAATGTGGATTCACACACCCTTTTTTACGACCTTACAGTTCAGAAAAAAGAGGATTTAAATACTTATTTAAAACCTATAAAAGATGGTTGGTGCAATAGGTTTATAGTTTAGATTCCAATAATCAATTTAAAGTTGATCTGTCTTGGAGTTAGGTAGTTTGGGACCGCATATTGTCTTCCACTAACATCCGCTACCCACAAATAAGAAACCGTATTGTCTATATCCAATAAGTTAAATATCTCTGTAGAAATCCACATATTATTCAGCTTGTTTAAAAAAGAAATTCTACTTTTTTTATTTTCTGTTTTTAGAACTGCAGAAAATCCTATATCTACTCGTCTATAATCCGGCATTTTTAGTATATCTTGGAACTTTTCGGATTTAGGAGGTCCGAATGGAAGTCCCGTTCCATATATCATACTTAGGTGCATTTTATAATTTGGATTTCCTGGTAAATAGTCCTGAAAGAACATAGAAAAATTAATCCTCTGATCTGTTGGCCTCGGTATAAATCCTGGATATATTGAATCACCCGTTTGGTCATCTAAATAAAAATCCCCTTCTATATCTTCCATTGTTTTCATAATCGAAAGAGATGCCCAACTTTCTACTCCAGGAACAAATTCTCCGTTAATCTTTAAATCTATACCTGTTGCAAATCCGTTAGAATTATTTTCTGCCAGATACTTAATTCGTACATTTTCCACCTTGTAAGGAATCAAGTTATGTAAATCCTTGTAATATATTTCAGAAACCAATTTAAAAGGACGTCCCCAACTATAAAAAAGATAATCAGAACCTAAAACAAAATGAGTAGATTTTTGAGCTTCAATTTCGTAATTCAAGGTTCCTTCTAAATCTCTTAACTCTCGATAAAATGGTGATTGGTAATAAATTCCACTAGCAGCTCTAAATACTACATCTTTTTCCCAAAGTGGAATGTAGGCAACATTTAACCTTGGGGATAATAAAAATTCGTCATTAAAAGTCCAATATGAGGCTCTAGTTCCTGCATTTAGAGTAAAGTTTCCTATTTCTTTATTAAACTGAAAGTACCCTGAATTTCTGTATGTTGTTAATTTTAATTCTGTTTTTAAAAAATCTGTCATCAATATCTCCTGATTGGTATCGGATATGCCTCCAATATTATCGTCCGGATGCGGCAGGGTAAAACCAGCAGAGTCTATTAATGTCCATTCCTTTATCTTATCTTCTATATTTTCTTTTTGAAGTTTTAATCCCCATTCTAATTTAGTATTTTCTTCCTTTATAAAATGGCCATTATGAGATACATTGAAAACATTTGCTTTCAAATTGTTTCTAGCGTGGTCAATAAATTTACCAACTCCTCTATCGAATTGTACTTCACCAAAATTATCCGATCCTAAATTATTATCTAATTGATACAACCAATACTCTCCCAAGATATCATAACTTTCAGACTCTATTGTTTGAAATCCAGATATTGTAAAATGTAATTTTGTTTTTAGATTAGGAGAAATACTTGTATTAAAGGCTCCAAAATAACTATTGTATTTATCTGATTCTTGACCTTCAAAATAAATTCTGAGTTTTAGAGCTTCATTCAAGTTCCCAAATTCTGTATCTCTATTTTCAGGAACCATCTTGTAGGTGTTTTCAGATATATTTCCTAGAAAACTAATAGTCCAGTTATCTTTAATTCTATATTGTAAATAAGTCTGGAAATCTGTGAAATTTGGTTGATACTCCGCTTCCGTATCCATTGCGTTTAACAGGTATTTATTACTTTTATTTCTTAAACCCATTATGTATGAAAACCTTTTATTAATAGCAATTCCCTCAAAATGAGCTGAACCACCTAACAAACTCATTTGAATAGAACCTTTATTTTCTGTAGGAACTTTGTAATTAATATCTAATACGGAAGACATCTTGTCCCCATATTTTGACTCAAAACCACCAGCAGAAAATAAGATACTTTCCACCATGTCTGAATTTACAAAACTTAAACCCTCTTGTTGTCCAGAATGAATTAAAAACGGACGATAGATTTCAATTCCATTTACATATACCATGTTCTCGTCAAAATTACCTCCTCTTACTGAATATTGAGAACTTAATTCATTTGCTGAACTTACACCAGGTAAGGTTTTAAGAACAGATTCTATACCACCTCCAGAATTTGGTATCAAAGTAACATGTTGTGTTTTTATTCTACTTAGAGCTTGTTTTCGGCTTTTTTTATCTTTTACTAATACATCATTAATTAATTTTCCTTTCGGATTTAATTCAATATTAAGTGTATAACTTTGTCCAGCTTTAAGCATTGGAATACGGATACTCTTTGTCGCATAACCAATAAAAGAAACTTCAATTACTACCGATCTATTTGCTTTAAGATTTAGTATATAATTTCCATTTCTATCTGCAGAAACCCCTGTGTTTTCTCCTTTTATAATAATGTTCGCTCCAGAAAGAACATCTTTATTGATATCAGTAATATTTCCTTTTAGGCTTTGTCCTAAACCGGAAAAACTTATAATACTAAGTATAATAATGAAGATGTTTTTGTACATATATTTTACAAAAATATAAATAAAGTTGACCTACATATAAACTCCAGATTATTTTGTTTAGTATATTTGCCAAAACACTTTATTCTTATGAAGAAATCTTTATTGATATTATTTTTTGTACCTCTAATTTTAAGTGCTCAAACGACTTATAACCCTCACCAATTCTACGAAACTCCTGGTGGGTTATTTGATATTGATTCTGTTAGATCTATATATATTGATTTTTACGACCCAAATTATCATTCGGTACTTGTCAATTCTTTTTTTACAAATCCTAAATACAGAATTCCAGCTACTGTTACTTGTAATGGTATGGTTTATGATAGTGTTGGAGTAAGATATAAGGGAAATTCTACTTTTTGTTTACCAAATGATGTAGGTAATCCTAAAGTGCCTTATAATTTAGATTTCAATTATTTTGTCTCTGGACAGAAGTTTATGGGAAAGAAAAAATTAAAATTAGCAAATGCTTGGATGGATCCAACATTTATGAAGGAGTTTTCAGCATCTCAGATTTATAGAAATTATTTACCCTCTCCTGAAGTAAATCTTGTTAAACTGTATGTTCAAGGAAATTATTTAGGACTATATGTAAATACTGAGTCTATTAATAAACAATTTACAGATAAACATTTCGACGAAAAAAATGGATCTATGTTTAAATGTGACGGAAGTGGAATGTTTTGTGATACTACTGGAACACCTACTGGAGGAATACCTGACTTAAATTGGTTAGGAGAAGATACATCCTTATATTACAATAGCTATGATATGAAGTCTGAATTTGGATGGGAAAATTTGCTCAATTTAATTGAAATAATAAATTTTAATCCGCAATTTATTGATAGTATATTAGATGTTGATAGAACACTATGGGCTTTTGCTGTTAATCAAGTTATTTCAAATCTAGATACTTATAATGGTTATTATGTTCATAATTATTATCTATATCAAAGAGAAGACGGTTTATTCAATATGATACCATGGGACTTAAGTGAAAGTTTTGTTGGTGCTATTATGGGATGGAGTTTTTGGAATCCATCAGATGTATACGAATATGATCCGTATTATGGAGATGATCCATCAATTGGAAGGCCATTAACTGCATTGTTGCTGAATCATCCAACATATCGAAAACAATATACAGCACATTTACGAACAATTATTAATGAAAGTTTAGATACTTCTGTCATTAGAGGTAAAATTCACAACTTACAAGGCCTTGTTCATAACGCTGTTGTTAATGATAATTATAAAGCATTCGGAGTGACTGACTTTTACAATAATGTAGAAAATCCAATATGGACTGGCTGGGGTTTTGGAGGGATTATGTCTAGTATTGATGAAAGAAAAAATTATTTACTAAATCACCCCGAAATTGCATTAATACCCCCATCGATCTCTAATGTTTCTTTAAATAATAATATAGTTGAAGCTTATGTGTTTAACACCTCTTCAGTTGAATTTATGTATACTACAAGTGAATATAATTCTAAATTTCAATCATTAACAATGAATGATGACGGAGTAAATGGAGACCAAATTGCTGGGGATGGTGTGTATTCTGTGAGTTTACCAATTACAATAGATATTAAATTTTATATCAGAGCACAAAACAATGATGCAATGATGTTGTCGCCTGAAAAAGCAGAATATGAATTTTATGAATATTCTTCTGTATCAGCTAATTTAAACTCCCCAATATCAGAACTGAAAAGACTTATAAAGGTTGTAGATGTTTTAGGAAGAGAAGTGAAAGAAATAAAAAACATTCCATTATTCTTTATTTACGATGATGGTAGTGTAGAAAGAAAGATAATTTTAAGGTAATGAAAAAGGTATTGATTTTATGTACAGGAAACTCCTGTAGATCTCAAATGGCAGATGGTTGGTTGAATCATCTTACATCTAGTGATGAAGTTGAGGTTTATTCTGCGGGGACTCATCCAGAAAAGGTAAATCCATATGCCATAAAAGTTATGAGAAAATATGGTATTGATATTTCTGAAAATACATCTAATAATGTATTGGAATATAAGGATGTTAATTTTGATTATGTGATTACAGTTTGTGATAGTGCAAAAGAACTCTGTCCGGTATTTCCTTCTTCTAATGTTTTACATGAATCTTTTCCTGACCCAGCAAAAGCGAGAGGAAAAGAAGAGGAGTTAATAAAGATTTATTCTAAGGTCTGTAAAAGTCTTAAAATTTATATTGAACAATTTGTAAAGAAATATTTAAGTTAGAATAGTAGATTATACCTAACCAATTCACATTTCCTTTTTTATTCATTTATTAATAAAGTGATACTATGAGAAGTTAACTTAATATAAGTTCATAAATTAATATAGTAAGAAATACTCCCTTTATAAAGCCTAAATATGATGATAGAATAGGGTTATTAATAATAAAACTTTTTCGTCTTTTTAATAGTTTTTTCATAAAACAAACTTACAAAAATTTATGTAAAAATTATATCAACAAAATTTGGGGATAATAGATTATTACTTCTAACAGAATATTTGAAAGTGAGGACAAACATGAGTAGATGTGTAGAATAGTTAGGGAACTAATAAATTGTTGTTTCTTTTTTTATTATTACAACATCTGTTTTATCACTATTAAAAGAATGATTATTTAGTTTTGTAATACTTAGATTTATATGGTTTATACTATCTATATTACTAACAAAACTAATAGCTCCGCTTTTCCTCCTTTGATATTCACTATCTTGTTGACTTAATACTTGATTAGTTAGATGATATTTTTCTATTATTTTTCTTGGGTCATCGTAATCATGAAAAGGAACTGATTTAAATTTAATATTTACCTGACTACAACATGCACATCCGGATCCATGATAGTAAGCTACTGTTCTACTACCATCAAGATTCAAATAACTATCACCAACTATAATACCACCATTCGGAAAGTTTATTTTATACCAATCTCTGTAAAAATCAAATTCATTACAGATTGCAGTATCCTCTATTATATCAGAATAATTTTCATATTTCCAATACCAAGAACATTCTTGTGCAAATAATTCATTTTTATAATTATAAAACCTACAGGACTTTAGTTTCTGAGATATAGTATCATATTCTTTAATAATTTTATAAAACGGGGAAACTGTATCAACAGCAATTAAATATGAAGTTAATAGACTGTCAAGATCTATAGTGTGTTTTACTTCAATAGGAGTGAAATATTCAGTAACATGTTGTTTCATTATTAATGCAACTTTTTTTTCCCAAGTTGTAAATAACAAAGACACAAATATTAATAGTAGTAATATTAGTAATAGTTTTTTCATGTAATTCTATTACTTACTTAAATAGTCTTCTAATAATTTAACTACTCTTTTCATATTTAACATTATACTAATGAAAATTGAGGAACATGAAACTATAAATAATAGAGCAGCAAATACGCCTGCAGCAGTTTTTGCGGCCGCGCCAGGTAAAATATCTAAATCAAAAGTAATGTCAAAAACCATTAAAAAACCGATTCCTGTTAATATTAATAAGGAAAAAATACCGATCTTGGTTGCATAATTTTCTAATTTTTTATAATCCATTTTAGATAATTTAGTGTTTTCATAAACAAGCTTAAAAAATTAATTAGATTTTTTTATTAGAAGAGGCTTTTAATAAATCTAATTCTTTTTTTTAAAAATCAACTAATTACATTTTTTATATAAACTTTATTTTGATTGAATTATTGTTTTTTAAATAGTCTAAATAGAAGATTTTACTCACGCAATGATGAAATATATGATAATAGAAAACAACCTATTGAAATCAGTGGAAGAAATTCAACTCCACTATCTTCCGCTTCTACTCCTATAATTAATATAAAAATACTCCCAATTCCAAAAAACCAACCTAATCCTGCAAAAGATTTAGCCGCATAATTAGAATGATTAAGGTATATATATTTATGTAATATTTTGTTTATCGCAGGTTTGAATTTATCAGTATAGTTCTTGTTTTTAGCAGATAATGAAAGAACAATAATAACACCAAGGATTGACCACATAAAACATAATATAAAACCTACTATTGGACTATTTCCTTTTTGTTTTGAAACAAAATACCCAAATAAACCATATGAAAGAGGAACTGACAGTACTATTAATATCATTACCTCTTCCGGAACATGAAATTCTGGTACTATGAGAGCTGTAATTGAATATGCTATAATAAGAAAAAATGGATATAGTAATAATAGTATATTTTTCATTTTTTGATTAATTTATTTTTTAGAACATTTATTTCAAAATACAAATTTATTTTTAAAAATAATACTTAGTAAGATATTTTAAGTATTTTTTCTAATACAATTTAATAAAAAATTTATGGAAAAATAATAAGAATGATTCGAATAGATATGTTCATATAAATATTATTTTTATGATGATAGTTTAATTATTTTTTTAAGTTTGTATTAGATAAAATTTTTGAATTAGTATGATATCATTTGTGAAGTGATAGTCTGATTTAAGAACTTAAAAGATATAATATGAAAAATCGTTTAAAATTGATGAAAATTCTTTTATTTAGAATTTTCCCAACTCTAATAATACTCTTTATAGCACTATACTCATTTAATAATGGAGTATCGCTTTCTTCAAATCCTGAGATTGAATCAGAAAGTTTTATTGTTCAATTTTATTACGCAATAAGTTTGTTTTTTCTAAACGGATTAGACATGGGTATGCCAATTGGAGGTAATTATTTATTAAGAAATGCTTTACTAATATGTTATTTAATAGCTCCACTAATGACAGCTATCACAATAATAGAAGCTATAGTATTGTCATTAAGCCCAGGTAGATTTAGAAGAAAATTAAAGAATCATATTATTTTTGTTGGATCTGGTAATCTTACATTAAAGGAGGTTAATAAGATGCCAAACGAAAAAATTATTGTTGTTGATAAAGATCCTAATCATAAGAATAAGGAAAAGTTAAAATTATTGGTTGATGAATATATAGTTGGAGATATCAAAAATGAAAGTATTCAGAAAAGGATCAATATAAATGAATCAAAAAGAATATGTCTTTTTACAAATAAAGATAAGGTAAATATAAATACCGCATTAGTATTAAATCATCAAAATAGTGTGGTAAGAGTTGAAGATTTAGGAATGATTAACCTTTTTATGGATAGGTTTAAAATTAGAAGTGTTCATAAAGAAAATGCAATGAGACTGATTAAATCATCAGATTTACTTTCTAAATCAAATCTAGTAATATTTGGTTTTGGAAGGTTTGGTCAGAATCTGCTAAAGGAGTTGTATCTAAGTGAGGAAACTTTTTTAAAACAAGTTACAATTATTGATTCCAACATTAAAAGACAATGGTCTTCTTTTAAATTTTTATTTGATATTGATTTTAATTGTGAATTTAATTTAATTGAAAAGAACCAACAAGATTATAGTGTTATTACTGACATTAATCAAAATAATGTTATTGATTCTAAAAGTTCAATAGTTTTTTGTATTAGTCATGATAATTATAGTAATATTAAGACCGCAAATATTTTCAGGAAATATTACAAAGAACCCTCTATTTATATTAGATCTTTGGGAAGCGCAATTGAAAATGAGATATCAAATAAAAATAATATTCAATTATTTAATTAATTTATATTTAATAGTATTTTTTTATTTTTGATGAAGAAAAATAAAATTTATAATTATGAAAAGAAAAATCAAGTGTGAGAAAAGATGGTCTACTATTCAGTATCTAGAATTGGAAATTACTGAGGAGGAATATACTCAAATACAAGAAGAATATGATGGTGATCCTACTGGGTTCATTTGGGATAACTCTAGATTTGATGATATGATTGAAATTGATGAAGATTGTTATGATGATGATGAAGTTTATACTATTGAATAGTAATGTGTAAACAAAAGATAGAAAATTTATTAAAATCATCTGATATAGAACGAGGACTTAAATTACTTAAGGATATTAAAAATGAAGAGATATCAGAATCTTTTTCTAGTTTAATTCAAGAAAGAGTACGTGAGCTTTATTTTGAAGGAATTATTGATAATATTCAAGTAAATAAAGGGCTTTCAATACTTAAGGATTTTACACCAAACATTACTAGTCTTGATATAAGTACTTGTGAGATAGATGAATTAGATGTCTCACAATTTATAAGTTTAATTTCTCTAAATGCAAGTTATTGTTATAATTTAACTAATATTATAGGATTAAAAAAACTTAAAAATTTAGAGTTTTTAAATGTTAAAAATTCTCCATCTTTACTGAGTTTAGATGTTGATGAATTAGAAGATTTACCTAATGTAACGGGATTGAGAACTAACTCAGGAATGCATTTTGGAGGAAATATTGAGGCTATGGAAGAAGATTGGTGGGAACAACTCGATTTCTTATTTGATGAACTTGAATTAGATCATTTATTTGGTGAGATAGGTATTATCACTATTTCTGAAGAAGATTTTCACGATAAAACTATTGCGGATTTTAGATGGTCAGGTCCAAAATCAATAAATGTAACTACCCGTGAAAAGTTAGGTTTTTGGATAGGAGAAGATAAATTAGATGAACATTTTTCACAAAACAGTTATATTTGGCCTTCAGATAATGAATCTTGCCTAGCTTTATTTACTAATGATTGGACATTTATTACTTCTTACACAAGGCATCGAGATGATATAGAAGATTAGATAATATTATAATAATTTTTAAAAAAATATGGAAAATATAAAATTCAATACTAGGATTAGGATATGTTTTGAATCTGTTCCTGATGACTTAGGAGATGATTTATGTTTAGTCACAGGAGCTTTAATAATTATTCAAAAGCCTAACTCCCCTTGGGCATATGCTTATCATCTTAAATCTCAGGGAGGAGGAACATTTGGTGAATATAATATTGTATGTAAAGCGGAATATGACCACGAAAATGAATGGGCTACTTGGGATCTTTATGTTGGAGACAGTAGAGTATTTGATCCTTCTTCGGCTGGATCTATTGAAGAAATTAATGAAGTTGAAACTCAAGAGATGTTTAGTAAATTAGATGATTTATGGAATAATATTTTATTCTGGGGAGGAGATCTGGTATATACATCAGAAGAAGTAGAGGAATATTCAGGATATGATGAAATGTTTCTATGTTATAAAAGCAAACTTTCTAATTTAGTAGAGGATAATTACTCGTATTGGTATTCAAACGATAATGTTGACTGGAATGAAGAACTTTATTTGGGTCACCTTGATATTGAATATGTATCCGGTGAAATACCTGGGAATATGATGTTCATTGATTAAAATTTATTTAGTAAATAATGTTATGAAATCCCTGCTGAATTAATTAAAGAACTTAAAATAAATAGAATAGAAAATAAAATAATATGGCAAGACAAGCGGAATTCATAATTAATGGGACATCAATAAAAGCGGAATTAAAAAAAGTAGATCGAAAGAAGATATATGGTTGGTCCTCTGTAGAGGTATTTGATGAAAATGGAAGTAAATGTAAATTAGCATCTATCTCAGATGGAATACATGTCTTACCATCTGGCAGTTCATCTCTTTTAAAATTTAATGATAAAGGAGAGACTGTTTCATCTTCGGATTTAGTTGGTTTTAATCAGAATGGTGAAAAGGTTGAAAAGGTTCCTTCCATTTATGATGGAATAATAGAATTAAAAGAATCTACAATTGATGATTATCTATCCTTAGCAGTAAAAACAGTTTATCAGTTAAATATGGAGGATGATACTACAATGTTATCTCTACTAAAAGACGGTAAAGTATTATATTTTGTATTTAATTATCGTGCGGATTATGAAGGAGATGATGCCTTTCTTATTAGTAATGGAGAAACCGCTTTTGTAGTTACAGGTAAAATAGCTGATTTAGAATTTATTGGGATGAATGACAATGAAAAAGAACTTGTACTTAATGAAGAAGAAAGCTCGGAAGAAGATGAACTAGATTTTGCAATGTTTTAAAATATAAAATATGATTAGATATATAAAATTATCAAATGAGAAAAATAGAGATGCAGAGGTAACTTACCGTTCATTAAACCCTAAGGCATCTGTTAAATTAGGAATTAACGCTCCTGGAGATGTGATAAATAAAAGGGTTTTGAAATCTACCTCAAACACTGAATTTAGTTCTTTGATCAAAGGACTTAAAGTAGATAAAACGGAAGATGAACAGTTGCAGAAATCTATTTTGTTATCTGAAAAAATAATAACAGATGATACAGAAATTGATTTTGAAATGAGTGGAAAATATATTTCAGATTTGCAGAGAGTATATATCAATGAGGAAAATAAACCAGTTTTTAAAGTCAAAAAAATAGAAAAAATATTTAGTCCAACAGCTGAGCTGAAAGAAGAGAGAGAACCTAAGTATAACAAAAGTAATGTGTTAGATCAGATCGTAAAATGGACTGGTAAAATGATGCCAAAATCAAAGGTGTATAATAAATTAGTTTTTAACAAGAAGTATCAGATAAAACACATTAACGGTCTTACTTATGATTTCTTATTTGATATGGCTAAACAACTTGATGAAAAAGATTCATTAATGATGTTAGGAGGTGGGGAATCTGGAAAAGAACCATTAGTGCTGAATGATGGAGGAAAACCATATAGATCATTCTTAGAAGGAAGGGTGCAAGATGATAAATATTGTTTAATCTTACATTTAACGGACCAGGAATTAAAATCTTTGCCTAAAAAATAAGAATATGGATATATTACAATTAGCAAAAGAATATAAAAGGAAAACAGCTTCAAGATATCTTCCAGTCTCATCAGAGGAAATAACAACCAAAATAATTGATTCAGATTTATATTATGTTTCAAAAAAGTATGATGGACATTTATACCTTCTTTATTTTGACGGTAAGAAATCGATACTTTATAACCATGGGGGAAAAGAGTTAACTGATATAGGGGTTTTGAAAGAAGCAGACGAATTATTAAAAGGAAAGTATACAGAAGTAATATTAGCAGGTGAATTGTATCTACACAAAGAAGGAGAACGATCTCGTTCATTTGACTTGATTTCAGCATTAGATGATAAACATAAAGATGTTCGATATAAAGTTTTCGACATTTTATTGTTAGACGGTGAAGAAAAAAATTTAAATATAAAAGACTTAGATAATAAGTTGAAAGAGTTATTAAAAGGAGGGAAATCTATAAATTCAGTAGACTCCTTTTTTGTTGAAAGCAGAAAAGACATTGAATCTTTGTTTGATGATATTGTAGTGAAAGGAAATGAAGAAGGAATTATTGTTCAATCTGATAACGCTCCAACTTATAAAATAAAACCACTTTTAACTTTAGATGCAGTAGTTGTCGGTTTTTCGGAAGGACAAGGAATTAGGGAAAATAAGCTAAAAGAATTATTATTAGCTCTAAAAATATCAGAAAATGAATATTTGACTATTGCTAAAGTTGGGAATGGATTTTCTGAGGAGCAAAGAGATTTAATTTTTAAGGATTTAGAAAGACAGAAAGTAGATTCTGATTATGTTGAGGTTTCATCTTCTAATATAGCTTTTACTATGGTTAAGCCAACCAAGGTGGTTGAGTTTTCTTGTTTAGATGTATATAGTGAAACCTCCAAGGGCAGTATTAAAAAAATGAGTCTTAAATTTAATAAAGATAGTTATTCGGCTGAGTTCAAGAAGCCATCCTTTTCAGTGACATCTGGTGTATTTTTGTCTTTCAGAGATGATAAAAAGGTAAATACTGAAGATGTTGGAATTAGTCAAATTACCAAGATTATTTCTTTGGAGCCTAATAAAAAAAGTAATACCGAACTAAAAGAAAGTGAAATATTACACAGGGAAGTTTATGTAAAAGAGAGTAAGGGAGTTAAAAAGGTAAGAAAATTTATAGTTTGGAAAACAAATAAAGAAGAAACTAATGACTTTCCTGCGTTCGTATATCATTATACTGATTACTCACCAGAAAGAAAAGAGCCTTTGAAAAAGGAAATAAAGGTATCAGAGAATTTAAAACAGATTGAAAATATTTTAAAGTTGGAATTAGAGACCAATGTAAAAAAAGGATGGGAAAAAGTAAATTAGAATGAACAACAAACAAAAATCACAAATCCAGATCATAAATAATTTCTTAAATAATGTTAAACAAGATCTATCAAAAATCTCTAAAAAATCTAATAAAATTAATATTTTTGAGATTACTGGTATGGAAAATCAGGAAATTAAACATTCTAATTTTTTGTCTTGGTTGTTTGAATTTAACCATAATGAAATATTGTTTGATTTTTTAAAAAAAGTTTTTCAACATGATATAGATTTATTAAGATATACAGAATCTAGAATAAATGGCCCAATACATATTTATAGGGAAAAGGAAGACATAGATATTCTTATAGAAGATATTTCTAATAGTAAAATATTTGTTATAGAGAATAAAGTTAACTCTTCAGAGTCTAAGAATCAATTACAAAAGTATGAAAGTATTTCTACAAAATTATATCCATCAATAGATTGCAAGATTTATTACATTTATTTAGCAAAATTAGATTCAAAAAAGCCCTCTAGTGGTAAATGGGCACTTGCAAACTATAATGATCTGTCAGAAGTTTTATTGAAATATCTTAAAGATAATAAGAAAAAATTAAAAGATGAAATCAAAATACTAATTGATAACTATTTAGATTTATTAAAAAAGAAAAAAATTATGAAAAATAAAGATCTAGAAACGTTATGTCACACGATTTGGAAGAATTCAGAATATAGAGAAGCTTTGAATATACTTTATGATCATATGCCTAAAGTTGATGATAGATTGAAGAAAGTAGGTGAGAAATATGGAACTCCCTTAGTTTTGATTAGAGAGTATACACCTAAAGGAGGTATTAAGGAAGAACATGAAGTGATTCTAAAATCTGATTATCTCTTGTGGTTTGACGGAGAACCTTTCTCTACACCTAACACGCTCATTAATAATGGAATAAAATTAAAAGTCAACAAAGTTAAAGGGGGGAGCGGTCAAGACTCATTGTCGCAATTTAAAATTAAGAATACAGGAAAGAAATTATGCGACAAAGAATTTCCTAAATTATTTAAGAAAAAAAAGAGAAAATAATTGAGATATTTAACTAAATCACGTTTTAAACAAGGATTGGAATGTCCTACAAAACTTTTCTACACCAATAAAAAAGATGAGTATGCAAATACTAGTAATGAAGATTCTTTCTTACAATCTTTAGCCGAAGGTGGTTTTCAAGTTGGAGAATTAGCAAAATTCTATTTTCATGACAATCCTATTGAGGAAAGTATCACCATAGAAAGTAGTGGAGAGGAAGCTTTAATCGAAACTAAAGAACGCTTATCTCAAAAGGGAAGAGTTGTAATTGCAGAGGCAGCTTTTAAATTTAATAATCTTTTTGTTCGTATCGATATATTAGTAAAAGAGGATAATCAGATTTCAATTTACGAGGTTAAAGCAAAATCATGGGATGTGGATGAAGATAGTTTTTTTGATAAAAATAAAACTAAAATAACTTCACCTTGGATGCCTTATGTATATGATGTTGCTTTCCAGAAATATGTCGTTAGTAATGCATTGAAAAAAGAGGATATTAAAGCTTATCTTACTTTAGTTGATAAATCAAAAACCGCTGAATTAGATGGAATGAACCAGTTTTTTATGATTGATAAAACTGGGGACCGAACTACTGTTAGGGTAAAAGAAGGTTTAAGAAGAAGTCACTTAGGAGAAGTTAAACTCCTTATTAATAAAAATGTGAATGATGAATGTTGGAAAATTGAACATGATTTCCCCGTGCCAACTGATCTAGGAGAGGGGATTATGTTCACTGAATTTATTCAGAGATGTTCTTATATGTATGAAAATGATATAAAAACACAAGTACATATTGGAAAGAAATGTAAAGATTGTCAGTTTCATAATAAAAATAATCCTGAACTAAAAAGTGGGTTTAACGAATGTTGGTTAAGCCAAACTAATTTGACAGAAAGACAGCTTAAAGAAGAAAACTTGTCTATGGAAATTTGGGGAGGTGGTGGTGGTAGTCGCTCATTTAGTGGTGAGCTTATTGAAAAAGGAATTTATTTACTAAAAGATATTAATGAGGAAGATGTAGCACCATTATCTCCGAGTCTAAAAGTGTATAATGGTCTCTCTCCTTTACAAAGAAGAATGGAACAGATAAATAGAGTAAAGGAAGGTGTTTCTGAGAGTTATTTTGATTCAGAAGCATTCGAAGAAAAAAGTAAAGAATGGGTTTATCCTTTACATATGATTGATTTTGAAACTTCAGCTGTAGCCTTACCTTTTTTCAAGGGAATGAAACCTTATGAGACAATTGCTTTTCAGTTTTCTCACCATACAATTGATGAAGATTGGAATATTAAACATGAAAATCAATATCTCTGTTTTGAGAAAAATACTTTTCCTAATTTTAATTTCGTACGAGCATTAAAAGAAGCTCTCAGTAAAGATAAAGGGACAATATTTAGGTACCACAATCATGAAAATACTACACTTAATAAAATAAGAGAGCAGTTATTAGCGTCAACGGAAAGTATTCCAGATAAAGAAGAACTTATTTGTTTTATTGAAGAAATTACACATGATAAAGGAAGGAACGGTGGGGATAGGGATATGGTAGATCTTTTTAAATTAGTTACATCTTACTATTACTCTCCATATGCTAAAGGAAGTAACTCGATAAAAGTAATTTTACCTGCTATCATATCTGAGAGTAAGTTTTTACAAGATAAATATGGGAAATTGGGTGTGTATGGAAAAGGATTAGAAATAAATAGCTTAAACTGCATTGATCATCAATGGATAAAATCAGGTCAAATAGATCCGTATAAATCATTAGACCCAGTTTTTCCCGAGTATGACCATGATGAGGTTGAAAAGATTAAGGGTTTGGAAGAATTGAATGATGGTGGAGCGGCTTTAACTGCATACAACTTTTTACAATATTCTAATATTACAGATAAACAACGAGAAAAATTGCAAGAGGCTCTTTATAAGTACTGCGAGTTAGATACTATGGCTATGGTTATGATAATAGAAGCTTGGAGAGAGATGATAAAAGCATAAATTTTTGTAATATTGAGAATTTAAAAATGAATAATGAATATGTTATATAATAAAATAACTTCAATTACGGATCAACCTATACTTGACACTAAAAGTGATTTGTTAGAAGCTGAAAAATATGCAAACGCTCTAAGTAGTTTTATTTTAGAAAGCGGCACACCACTTACAATTGGTATGCAGGGTGAATGGGGAACTGGTAAGACATCATTAATGTATATGATAAAAGAAAAACTTGATAGTTTTGCTGAAGAGGAAAACTATGCGATTGCAACTTCTTGGGTAAATACATGGGAATATTCCATGTTTAAAGGAGTAGATCAAACTACTCCTGCTGTTTTAAAGGGAATGCTTGAAAAGTTAAAAGAATCTTGTGGAGACAATTGGACTTTAACAGATGATGTTGAAAATAAGATTAAAAAAGTTGGTAGTTTTTTAGGAAATGTTGCTAATCAAATTGTTTCTTCTCAAACAGGAGTAGATGTTAAAAATGCTGCTGGAGTAAGTTCAGATAATATACTCGCTGACATAGCGGAGATTAAAGCAGACATAAAGGATGTAATTACTGATTTGATTAATGATGAAAAAAATCCTTATAAAAGAGTTGTTTTTTTCATTGATGATTTAGACAGAATAAACCCGGTAGACGCTGTTGAAGTTTTAGAATCATTAAAAAACATTTTTGATATTAATGACTGTATTTTTATTCTTGCGATCGACTATGATGTAGTTGTGAAAGGGCTAGAAGAAAAGTTTGGAAAAAAGACAGATGAAAATGAAAGAGAGTTTCGTTCTTTTTTTGATAAGATTATTCAAGTTCCTTTTTCAATGCCTACAGGAGCATATAATATTGAAAATTTCTTAGATAAAAAACTTAAAGAATTGGGAATTAATATTGATGAAGATATTTTGCCTAAATATGTTAAAGTAGTAAGCAATACTGTTGGTTTTAATCCAAGAAGTTTAAAAAGATACTTAAATACTTTCTCTTTGTTAAGAAAAATATCCGAAATTTCCGATGATGGCACCAATGATAAGAATGATGATTTTGTACTCTTTAATCTTATAGGAATTCAAGTTTCTTTTCCAAGGGTTTTCCGTTTATTTAATCAGTTTCCTAAGTTTTTAGAATGGAACGAAGTAGTTGCGGCAAAATTTGAATTAGGATCATTGTCTGAACTAAAAAAACAATCAGAACAGTTTAATGAACAGGCAGACGAAGATTGGGAAAGAGTATTATTTGGTTTAGCTCAAAAAGATAGTTATTTAAAAGCAAATTGGACAAGAACGGCAATGCTCTTGGATGATTTAAGAAATCATTTTAAGAAAAAGGAAGATCTTTATAGAAAAATAGACGGAGCTATGGAATTTGCTTCTATGACCTCTGTTGATGATGCTATAGAATCTAAAACTAATAAAAAATTTACTTTTACTGTAAGTAATTTTGATACTTATGAGTTATGGGAAGAACAAAGAAGAAAAGAAGATGATAACATTACTCCTGAAATGATTACAATTCATAAATCCATACACGACTATATTAAATCTGATTATCCTGAAATAAATATAAAGTTAAGAAAGCATGGTGCGGCTCTATTTCATAAAAATGGTAAAAAGGTTGGGAATCTTAATGTATTTAGTAAGTATGGTGTTACAATTAATCTATTAAGAACAGAAGAAAATGGATATAGATTTCCTAACATTTCTCATGAAGTTAAAAATATGAGAAATGACACAAAAGGATGTGAATATTACACTATAATTAATATTAATTCCTTAGATGAGGAGATAAAATCATGTTTTAAGATGTCTTATGAAGTTAGAGATAAAAAACTTAATTTATTAAAAAGAAGTCATCCAAATGTGAATGAAATATTAGGAATTACAGATAAATAAATTAAAATGAATAAATTTTCAATCAAATTGGCAGGTGAAGGATATGAGATTGCATCTGGCACATTAAATGTTGAGCAAACTAACAAATGTCTTAATTACATGAATGATAATAAGTGTGAATGGGATGTTGTAATGATGAATTTAGATTCTATTATCTCAGAGAAATATCAGTTTTCTGATATTTCAGATCTAGGATATCATCATGGACCAGACCAATTTCAGAAAATTACTGTGAGAAATCTTGATGGAGATGATTTAATTGGAGAGTATCAATTTTCTGATGAAACCTCAATTGATTGTGAAGTTTCAATCATTAAAGATGAAGTTGTTGAATTAGCGCCGGATCCAGAAATAGGGGCGACGCTCGTATCTTCAATTTCACAAGAAAAAGCAATGTGGTTTTATGGAGAGTTTCAATCAGAAGATCAGTTTGATATTAATAAGTTAAAAGTTTTTTTAAAAACAATAACACTAATTTATAATGAAATAACTATTGTTACTTCAATTGAATATAATGGACAAAATGTTCCATTTGATTTAATCGATGTTAGAGGAGTTGGTTTTGAAGCATACGCTTGGACTAATCACTAAATATAAATTAATAATTAATAAAAATAAAATATGGAATTTAAAGAAATTTTAGAATTAAATAGTTTTACAACAACTACATTTCCTAATGATAAATTTTCACTTATCCCAATGGATGAAAATATGAGATTAATTGAATGGGGTGAAGATGGATTAGATTTTGCAGAATTAATTGATGATGAAGATATACCTAGTGAATCACGTGCTGAAAATGGTTTAATTTATTTTACTGAGGGAATAAGCATTAATCAAGCATTTGACACTCCATTATTAGTTACAACACATGGTATTGTTACATTAGATCCAAGAGTTGATGATGGTACAGAATATATGTTTATACCATTTTCAGATTTTAAAGATATAGGAATTTATACAATTCAAGATACTGGCCAACCACTAATTAGATTAGAAGGAGGTCCACAAGTTATTGGAATTTCATCATCAATGATATTTGACAAATCAATTGTGTCAGCTGATGAAATTGTTTGTTTATATAATTCATTAAACACATTTTTTAAAACTGCATACAAAGATGATGGTTTTTCGGTTGAAATAGATTTAAAAAATTGTATTTTTTTAAAAACTAGTTCAGAAGCCAAAGAGGAAGTAAACACTAAAGAGATTTCTAATCAATCTAATTCAAAATCTAATGATCTATCTATATGGGAAATTATACAAAATGAATTTAATAATTTAGGAAAAGATTCTATTTCAAAGAAAGAATTTATTAATATTATTCTTGATAAATATACTAATATTAAAAAAGGAACTTTAAGTGCTCAAGTTTCAATTCAAATAATTAATAAGAGAGCAAGAACCGGATATTATCAATGTAATAAAGAAAGAATATGCGGTGATGATAAATTTGATTTCTTGTTTGAGAATGATGATAAAACTATTTGTAGATATAATAAGGATTTACATGGTGTTTGGGAGATCTTTAAGAGAGAAGATGATAAGTTAGATGTAAGATTAATATAGTTTATGAAAGAAAGTAATATAGAAAAATCCTGTAAAATAATTTAATTAATAAGAAATGGAACAGAAATACTTAGATATAATTTATACTCAAGATTTATGGACTTCAATTCAACTTGCTGAATCTTTTGCGGTTGAGACATCTTTAGGTGAGAGTAAATTGGATTTATCACAGCTAAAAGATGGTATAGTAACTTATGAGGACGAAATAACTCAAGAATCAATAGAGAATACTGAGTTTAGATATTGGGATAGTAATGGAGAAGAAAAGGTTATGAAAATAAATCCATCTTTAGAGACCTCTCGAAATATTTATAAATTATTATTAGATAGAGTATTGAAAGCTGAAGATTATATTACTATATCATCATCAATAAAAGAAAATCTAAATGATAAAGACTGGGCTTTAGAAATATGTAAAACTGCACAATCTAAATGTAATACTATTTGGGATTATGATAAGACTATAAGAATGTTCATTGATTTATTATTTCCTTCAGTTTTTTGTCAGGAGACTAAAAAATACAGTCGTTATAAACAAGTTAAAAAATCGGATAAAGACTTGTTAGAAAAAATGATTTCAGAAGCAAAAAAAATTGCAGTTGAAACAATTGATTTCTTAAGACTTGCAGAATTAGTAATAACATATGAAATAGAACAAGTATTTCCAGAAACACTTAATCCAATACTAGAAATAGCTTCGGACAAATCAAGATCTGTTAGTGATGTCTTAGATATTGCATATTTTTATCTAACATGGCATAAAGAAGGAAGAGAAGATGCTGATCAATATTTTAAAAAGGCAGAGAGTTTATGTTTAGATTCTGAAGATTATAAATCTATTGCTGAGAAGATCTGTGAGGCACTTGATGGTGAAGATATGGAATTAGAAGAATATATTAATCTAAAGTATCGTGATTGGATTAGAGAATTAATAAATAAAGCATCTAATACAACCTTTCAGAGTTATGAGAGAGATAATTTAATATATTTTGCTGAAGACGAGTACGGATTAAATGATTCTGAATTTGCTAGAGTATTAAAGCAAGGATTTACTATTCACCCAATGCTTTCTCATGAGAACATTCTTACACAATCTACCATTGAGAAAATTACCCAGATGGATAGTAGATATGAGGTTCTTTCATTATCTGATGAATTATGTGAAAATAAACAGATAGATGAAGCTAGAGAGTTGTTGCGTCTTTGTGAATTATGTTCTTATAGACCAACAGATTTAATCTCTCTTGCAGATAATATTTCTAATGAAAATTATCTCTCTGATTTAGAATGGGCTAAAGAAGTTTATAAAAAGGCGATAAACCTTAGTTGTTCTACTAGTGACTTATTAGGATTAGCAAGTAATATATCTAATGAGTATGGACCATTTAAGGATAATAAATGGGCAAAAGAAATACTTGTAAAAGCACATAATTTATGTGTAACTTTTGATGATTATAATAGATTATCTAATGAAATATATACAGTTTTTGTTGATTCTAAGTGGGCTTTGGAAGTTTTAACTACAGGAGAGAAATACGCTAGAACAAGTTTCGATTTCAAAGAATTGGGAGCTCACTATTCTGGAGGATATAATATGGATCCTATTGATATGAAAAAAGCTAAAGATTATTTTCATATATCTGTAGAGAAAATTCAAGAAAATATTGATTTATATGAGATAACAAGACATGTTTCTAAGGATTTAAAAGACGAGAAATGGGCTAAAGAACTTTGTGAAATGCAATTAGATTCAAATAAGGGTTTTCATAATTTAGACCCATATAATCTTGTTAATCTAGCTAATCTAGTAAATGTTAATCTAAATGATAAGGATTTTGCTAAACAAATTTTCATAAAAGCTCTGGAAATATCTATTAACGATAATGAATTAGTAGATTATATATTAGATGAGGTTCAAAATGAATGGGGGTATAATGACAAAGTTTTAGCTGATGAATTTAGAAAGAAATATAAAAAATAATTTTCTATGATGAAATTTTATTTTTTTTTATTTTTTCCTTTAACATTATTCTCACAAGTAGTCAATGTAGAAAATAAAAGACAATCAGATGCTAATGGTTTAAGTGGAACTATTGAGTTTTCATTTGACTATAATGATTCTGAACAGATTGATTGGGAATTTGCTAATACCTCACATCTTCAATGGAATAATGCTTCTTGGAGTGTTCTTTTACTAAATGAGATAAATCTTGATAGAGCTGGTGAAGTTGATTTTGAAAATGATGGTTTTCAACACCTTAGGATTAGTTATCATTTTAATAAAAATTTCTCTCATGAGACTTTTATTCAAAATCAGTTTGACCCTGTAAGAAAAATTGATAACAGAAAGTTATTCGGATCAGGTATAAGAATTAATTTATCTGATGGTAATTACTTTGGTGTTTCTTCATTTTATGAAATAGAAAATTTAACTAATAATATTATTAATAAGGATATTAGATTAGGATCATATTTACAATTAGACTACAAGATTTCTGAAAATATTTATTTGTTATCAACAACATATTATCAACCTAACACTAGACAATTTACAGATTTTAAAACTTCTAATCAGACTCAATTAAATTTTGAGTTTAAAAAGGGGTTTGGTTTTATTAATACGATTGAAATGATTTATGATTCCTGTCCCGCTATTGGGGTTAAAACATTTTCTTATAGTTTCCAAAATGGAGTACAATATAATTTTTAAAACATGAGGATATTATATGTAGATATGGATGGAGTAATTGTAGATTTTATACAATCAGCTAAAAACTCACCAGATTATGAAAGATATATTAACGAATTAGATAAAATTCCGGATATATTTTTAAATGCACCGCCGATGAAACAAGCTATCAAATCAGTAAATAGAATTATTGATTCTAGAAAATATGATGTTTATATTGCATCGACAGCACCTTGGGGTAATATTGAATCATTATCACATAAACGAATTTGGATTGAAAAATATTTTGGAGATAAATTAAAGAAAAGATTGATTTTAACTCATAGAAAAGATTTTTTAATTGGCGATTTTTTAATAGATGATAGGACAGCTAATGGAGCAGGAGAATTTAAAGGTGAATTAATTCATTTTGGTTCAAATAAATTTCCTGACTGGAATTCGGTACTTAAATATTTGTCAATTAAGTAAATCTTATAATTTACTTTTTCTATAGATTGCGAATAAACACTCTTTTGTATCTAATACTTTTTTCTTCATATATAGTAGAATATTCTTTTTTATTTCTTTTTAGTTCTTCAGTTATGTAATTTGATATTATTTTTTTAGAATATATATCAAATTTTTTTTCCCCTTTAAATGACTTGCAGGACTCAATTAATGCTTTAATTCCAACATCAATTAACTCTGGATGTAATCCATTTTTATTTAATTTATTTACTATTTCTATCACATTATATAACTTTTTCTTAACAAATCTTAACAAGGTAAGATTACATCCATCATTAATTTTTTTTAAATATTTTTTTTCTTCATTTATATCTATTTTCTCATAATCTTTCTTAATTTCATTTATATACTTGTCTAGTTTAGGGGTTTTTGATTTATCCAACATCTCTTCATAATCTATCAACTCATAATAATTCATTTGTTGAAAGGTTTTTCTTTCAAGTTCATGTAATTTTTTTTCTGTTTTTTTATTCCATTTATGCAAAACATACATTATATAAACTATCATTATTATTAATAGTAATCCTAACATTTTATTATTTTTTTATTTATAATCATTATTTCATTTTTAAATGATATCTGAGAGTCGTTTACAATATTAGAGATGTCAAATCTATTATTTAATTCATCATGCATTTTCTTCATATAAATACTCATTGTTATTCCATATGAAAATCTTTTTTTTCTAATATTAGTAGAAAGGGTGTTGAATCTTTTAATTAAATCATCATCCGATAAGAGTGAAAATTCTTTTCTAAATTCATTTGAAATTTTTTCTTTTTTATTTTTATCTGAATAATACATTTAAATATTTTTATAAAATAATTTGATAAACATCATTAATATTTCTTTTTATATTCTTGAAATGGAAACCTCCATCTTCAAGAGCGTCTTCGATTAAATCAAAGGATGTACATTCTTTAGGTAATGATTCAAATATTAGAGTGAAACTATTCATCTTATTTGTGTTAATCTTTGTCCATTTAGGAAATGTAGAAATGTTATGATTCAATATCATCTTGCTTACTCTCTCAGTATTATTTGGTTTCAAGAATGTTGATTTCCAGATTCTCATTAAATCTGCTTTTAGTGGTGGAACTATAAAATGTACTGTAGTTTGTCCCTCGTTTACTGTTTTTTCTATCATTTAGTTAAGATTTTTTTAAATGTTTACTAGGTAAGGCTTTTAATTTTTTGCCTTTTAAGCTACGGCGATTTATTTTTATTTACAAGTTTTATTCAAACAATATTTATTTCTTATTGTGAATTCTAAGTTTCTGTATTTATAACCACCCATTTCAGGATAATCAATTTGTATTTTAGTACATAAGACTTATTGCATGTATATAGTCCCATTTGTGTACATATAAAGTTATATATTTGTTTCCATGAAAAAACTATTACTACTATTACTATGTGTGCCTTTGATGTTCTCTTGTGGGAATGGGGATACTGATAATTTACAAAGAGAAGTAACTCAAGAAATGATTAGTGATGGATATACAGGAAAAGGCACTCATACTTATGGAAAAGGTAAATTTGAAGGAGATAAATACATAGGAGAATTTAAGGATGGTGAATTTCATGGACAAGGAACTTATACTTTCACTGATGGAGAGAATTACACAGGAGGATATAAGGATGGTGAATTTCATGGACAAGGAACTTATACTTATGCTGCAGGAGATAAATACGTAGGAAAACATAAGAATGGTATGGAGCATGGACAAGGAACCTATACTTTTTTTGATGGCAGTATATACTTAGGAGAATGGGAGTATGGCAAATATCACGGACAAGGAATTTTTACTTCTGCTACTGGATATAGATACATAGGAGAATTTGAGTATAACAAATATCATGGACAAGGAAGATTGACTTTGGCTGACGGAACTGTAAAAGAAGGTTTATGGAAAAACGGAAAATTTATAGGAGAATAACAAAATGAAAAAACTACTATTTATTTTACTATGTGTACCTTTGGTTGGGTTAGGGCTACCCCGACTTTTTTCTCTTTTATATTCCCAATAAATTTTCTGTAAGTATTGGAAGATATTGAAGAGTGTGATATTGGAAAAAAATAAAAGAACTCAATCAAAATATTTGGTAATCGATTTTTTATAACTTTGTAATTATAAAAGGAAAAATTATGATAGAATACAGTTTTAATATAAAATCACTTGATAATTATGATAGTGATGTTTTTTCAGATATGTGTGAAAATATGATTGATGGAAGTAATGGTGATGCGTTTTATGTTTTGGAGCAAATCATGGATATAGATGATAAAGGATATATAACTATAGAAGGAACATGGGATGAAGAAATGGCTTTTGGAGATTTCCAGGAGTTGGATGAATATGATATCGCTAATGCCCTCAGTTTTTGGAGACAAGATCACGGTGTCTATTGGGATGGTACATTTACAATCACTAAGAATGGTGTCTCTACTGAATATGATGGATTGCATGGGAATTTATTTTAAAAATAATTTTCTAATCAAAATCCAATTAATTTTTTAAGTTTGTTTTTAGTAGATTGATTAGATAGAATATTTAGTTATTCAATAATTATTTTCTTTTCTACTGTTCCATTATCATATAAATAGAACAATGGAGTATTTTGTTTTTTGTTAACTTTTTTTCCTGATATATCAATAATTTTATACAGTTTTTTAATAGTTAAATCATCTTCAACTTCAGTAAATATCTTATCTATGTTAAATTTATTAAACCCATATATTCCATAGTTTATCCCATTTCCTATTTGTCTCCAACTATACCAATGTAAGTTACTATCCCAAGTGTCATAACATCCAAATTCTTGTGTAGAATTATCGTATCCTACGCCTACAACAAAATGATCAGTAGATCCATCTCCGTCCGTGTCTACTAAAATAATTACAGGTCTATTATTATCGATCTCTGTTTTATATTCGTCCCAACTGTTACCCGAGTAATATTCATATTCTGTATTTGTTATATAATTTGGATTTCTATAACTGATATAATCTTCAAATGCAGTTCCAATATCACTTGCCCAACTCCATCCCCAATAATTTCCACAACTACTCATAGATGTTTTCATAAAATCTGCAATTGAATTATTTTGATGAGGAACTCCTGTTTCTGACATATCTTGAAGTAAATTAGGATAATAATCTTCTGGTATTGAATAATCATTATAATGTTCATCACTTGCAATCAAAGTATTGATATTATTTGTTTGTAATAAAGTGCTGTCATCATACAGATCATAATAACCATGTAGATCGTAATAACCGATAATCATACCTAATGCTGTCGGTCCACATCCTCTGTGCCATATATATATAGGTACATTATCTATTATTATAGAATTACTTTTTATTATATTTCCACTAGGTACACTCATTGGTCTATTAGGCTCTCCTTTACTCTGTTGGGTGTACCCGAAAAACGGAACAAAAAATATTAGTAGTAACACTTTTTTCATAATAATATGTTTTTAATTTTAACAAATTTAATCATATTAAATATGTTAATCAAAATATTTTTTATATAAAATTTTATCTCTTTTTATTTTAAGTATTTTTTATGATACATATGATTTTTCCTATAATTTTATACTAATTTTATAGCGATAAAAATTTATTATTAAATGAAATTAAAACATCTTAAACACACAGAAGAATTTGATTTTTATTCACTAGATAAATCTGCTTTAGAAAAAATACCTTTGTTTGAAGGTAGTGTTCAAGCTGGTTTCCCATCTCCTGCAGAGGATTATATAGATATGGACTTAGATTTACATGATCATTTAGTTCAGAATCCTTCTTCAACTTTTTGTGTTAAGGCAATAGGGGAGAGTATGAAAGATGCGGGAATACAAAGCGGAGATGTTATGATTGTAGATAGGTCTTTAGAACCTAGGAATAGAAGTATTGTATTGGCTGTAATTGATGGGGAGTTTACAGTAAAACGAGTAAATGTAAATGATAAGGAATTATATTTGATGCCAGAAAACGATAGTTTTAATCCGATAAAGATAACAGAGGAAATGGATTTTCAGATATGGGGAGTGGTAACTTATATTATACATAAAGCAGTATGATAGGACTTGCTGATTGTAATAATTTTTATGCCTCTTGTGAAAGAGTGTTTAATCCTAAATTAGATAGAAAGCCAGTGGTCGTTCTATCTAATAATGATGGTTGTATTATTGCAAGAAGCAATGAGGCTAAAAAGTTAGGTATAAAGATGGGTGAGCCTGCTTTTAAGATTAAAGGAATAATAGAGAAACATAATATAAATGTATTCTCCACCAATTTTGCTTTGTATGGAGATTTATCTAGAAGAGTGATGAATACTTTCAGAACAGAAGTAAATAAGATGGAAGTATATTCTATTGATGAGGCTTTTTTGGATTTCACAGATTTTTTAGATAAAGATAGATTAGTACAATTAAAAATGAAAGTTCAGAAGTGGACAGGTATTCCAGTTTCTATAGGTGTGGCTAAAACAAAAACACTTGCTAAGGTAGCTAATCATATAGCTAAAAAACATACAAAAGCAGGAGTATTTATCTTTGAGGATGAAGACTTGGTTAAACGAGCTCTAAATGTGTTTCCTGTGGAGGATTTATGGGGAATAGGGAGGAAAAACGCAAAGAGATTAAAAGAAGTAGGAATACATACAGCACTTCAGTTCAGAGAAACAAATACACATTGGATTAAACGAAATCTATCTATTAATGGGGTAAAGCTTCAAAAGGAATTAAAAGGAGAAATATGTTATCCTTTAAAGTTAACTACACAAAGAAAAAAAAATATTTGTACATCTCGTTCCTTTGCTAATGAGATTAATGAAGTTAAAAAATTAAGAGAAGCTGTTAGTTCCCATGCTAATACTTGTGCTATTAAACTTAGAAAAGAGAAAAGCTGTTGTTCTACAGTAGGAGTTTTTTTAAACACCAATCCTTTTAAATCAAAAGCAGAACAATATTATCCATATAAAATGTTTAGATTAGATGTTCCTACAAATGACAGTATTGAAATTGTTAAATTTGCTTTAAAAGGATTAGATCAAATTTATCTTCCTAGTTATATTTATAAAAAAGCTGGAGTAATAGTAGGAAGGACAGTTCCAGAGTCACAGGTCCAGCTATCTTTATTTGATAATTTAGATAGAGATAAGAGGAGGAAAGTAAATTCTGTTGTAGATAGAATTAATAAGCGAATGGGTAAGGATAAAGTTAAACTAGCAGTCCAAGGAACGGGAAGGAAATGGAAGTTGAAACAGGAAAAACTATCTCCTTGTTATACTACACGATTTGCAGATATGTTAGAAGTCAAAGTATAATGTTAAGTATAAACAATTTATTACATAGTATTTTTTTATGCAAGGTGAAGTACACTACAATATTTACTTTAATAGTTTTATATCATTCTAACGCTCAAAATTCATTTTATAATTATTATGAAAAAAATAATGTGCCTCAATCTGATTTTGATTCATTAATTGAGAATTATGATTTAGATTACTCAAAACACAAAAACTGGGCTTTTAGGAGTGATTATGATGATATGGAAAAATTATTACCTAAAAGTTTAAAAGATACTTTGATTGAAAATTATCAAGTTAATATTTTTTATATTCATCCAACTACACTTTATTCATCAAATAGATGGAATTCAGATACTGCATCTTTTGGAAAAGATCAAATAATTAAATTAGGTTTAGAAAATCAGGCTTCTTGTTTTGCGGGAATTGCTAATATATATGCTCCAAATTATAGGCAGATGCATATATATTCTTACATAGATACAGTTAATGGGTATAAGGCATATGATCTAGCTTTTAATGATGTCTTACAATCATTCAAGTATTTTATAAATAATATAAATAATGATAGTTTTTTTATATTAGTTGGACACAGTCAAGGTACCAACCATGCAGTTCGTTTAATCAACGAATTTATACAGTATGATAATGATGTTTCTAGTAAATTATTACTGTCTTATTTAATCGGAATGGATGTTAAGAAAAAATTTAGTTTTATTCCACCTTGTCAGACATCGAATGATTTATTTTGTTTTCTTTCTTGGAGAACTTTCTCAAAAGGTATTTATCCAGATAATTGGGATTATGGTAATCATATTGCTTCAATAAATCCAATAAACTGGACTGATGATTCTACTATTAGTAATCTTAAGGACCATGAAGGGATTTTACTACCAAATAGATTTCTTCTATTTAAAAATACATTAACAGTCAGTAATCATAAAGGATTATTGTGGTTAGACAGACCAAAAAATATTTTACTTAGGTTATATCCAAGTAAAAATTATCATCCAGGAGATTTCAACTTATATTGGAAAAATATTAGGGATAATTTTATTAATAGAATGAATCAATTATAATTATTTTATGAATTATATATTTTTCGAAGCTTATAAATTTCAAAAAGTCAACTAAATTTATCATTTTTTAACGATTGTTTTTTTCTATTTCCCATTTTTCAATTAATTTTATTCATTATATTTTTTGTTTTTCGAATTATTACACTAGGTTAATTTTCTTAATTTTTTTAAAAATGTATAATTTCTATTAAAAAAAGTTATACATATTATTTTTTTATTATTTTTGTATAGATTTTAACAACAAAAATTATACAAATGAAAAAAAAATATAACAGAGGAAAATCAAAGAAACAAATGAACGAAGTTTTGAATAACATAAAAAACACTTCAGCAAAAATTGTTTTTAGAACAAAAAAAATGATAGTAACATTAAGAAATGAAAGACAACTTGAGTTATTTATGAACAAATTTCCAGATGGAGTTGTTGAATTCAAATAAATATATTATGAAATATATATATTTAATAATTCTATTATTAACTACATCATTTTTATTTTCATTTAACAATACGAATTTGAAGTCTAAATCCCCAAAAACTTTCCCATTTGAACTCTCAATAAATAATATTGATGGAACTTCAATTAATTTAGAAAATTTTAAAGGTAAAAACATTTTGTTTGTGAATGTCGCATCTAAATGTGGTTTTACTAATCAATATGAAGCTTTGGAAAAATTGTCAAGAAGGTATAAGAATGAGCTTGTTGTTATAGGTTGTCCTTCCAACCAATTTGGACAACAAGAACCCGGTACTCATGAAGAAATAATAGAATTTTGTAAAAGTAATTATGGGGTAACATTTTTAATGACAGAAAAAATTATTGTAAAGGGTGATAAGATTCATCCAATTTATAATTGGTTAACATCATCTAACTTAAATGGAGTTCTTGATTCAAGCGTGAAATGGAACTTTCAAAAATATTTTATTAATAAAAATGGTCATCTAGTTGATTATTTTTATTCTACAACCGATCCACTAAGTTCAAAAATTACTAATTTAATTAAATAAAAAATGAAAAAAATCACTACTCTTATATTGTCTATACTGACAATATACAACATTAATGCAGCCCAACATTATATTGAGGCATCCAATTTTAGTTACTTACCATCTTCTTTAACCATTAATCAGGGTGATACAGTAACCTGGATCAATACAGGTGGTACACATGATGTAAATGGAGATGTTAATTCACAAACTGGATCCAGTTTTAATAATCCTGTATCCTTTTATTTATCTGCTGTAAATTCTCCAGATACAATTGGTTCATATGTATTCACTGTACCAGGTTCTTATGATTATGATTGTTCAATTGGTAGTCATGCGGTATTGGGAATGGTAGCGTCAATAAATGTGGTGTCACCTCCTAACACAGTTTATGATATAATTTCAAATTCAGTAGATCATACTACACTTGAAACAGCGATTGACTTATGTAGTCTAGATGCAACACTATCTGGTCCTGGACCATTTACAGTATTTGCTCCTACAGATAATGCATTTAATAATTTGCCAGCTGGAACTTTAACAGCTCTTTTAAATGATATACCTGCACTTACAGACATTTTATTACATCACGTAGTAGGAGATAGTGTAATGTCAGGAATGTTAACAAACAATCAAATAGTAACAACATTACTAGGAACTGATGTTTTAGTAACAATAAATTCAAATGGAGATGTATACATTGATAACGCTTTAGTAACAGTAGTTGATTTAGTTGGAGATAATGGAGTTGTTCATGTAATAGATGCTGTAATGGTTCCTGTGACAAGTTCTAATAGTGTATATGATATTATTTCAGCTTCGCCAAGTCATACCACACTTAATACGGCTGTAATGGCATGTAATTTAATGAGTACATTGTCTGGTCCTGGGCCATTTACAGTATTTGCTCCCACAGATAATGCATTTAATAATTTACCAGCCGGAACTTTAACAGCTCTTTTAAATGACATACCTGCACTTACAGACATTTTATTACATCACGTAGTAGGGGATAGCGTAATGTCAGGAATGTTAACAAACAATCAAATAGTAACAACGTTACTAGGAACTGATGTTACAGTAACAATAGATTCAAATGGTAATGTGTTCATTGATAACGCTTTAGTAACATTAGCTGATGTAATAGGAGATAATGGAGTAGTTCATATAGTAGATGCTGTTCTGTTGCCAAATTTTGATTGTAACGGAGTTGTCGATGGTCCTGCACTTGTTGATACATGTGGTGATTGTCAATTAGCTTATATTTATGATTATGTGACACATAATGTTACTTTTTTAAATGATACAAATAATGTTGTTTTAGGAGCAACTGAAGTATTAGTTTTACCAGATAATCCTATGAATCCATATTGGAATAGTGGATGTATTCCTAATACAGTTTATGATATAATTTCAAATTCAATAGATCATAGTACATTAAAAGCTGCAATAGACGCGTGTAGTTTAGATGGAACACTTTCAGGACCTGGACCATTTACAGTATTTGCTCCTACAGACAATGCATTTGGAAATTTACCCGCTGGAACAGTAACTTCTTTATTAAATGATATACCTGCACTTACAGACATCTTACTACATCATGTAGTTGGAGATAGTGTAATGTCAGGAATGTTATCAAACAACCAGATAGTTACAACGCTTTTAGGAACTGATGTTTTAGTAACAATAAATTCAAATGGAGATGTATACATTGATAACGCTATGGTAACAGTAGTTGATATAATTGGAGATAATGGAGTTGTACATGTTATTGATGCTGTATTACTTCCACCAACTCCATCAAATACAGTTTATGATATAATTTCAAATTCAGTAGACCATACTACATTAAAAACTGCAATTGACGCGTGTGATCTTGAAGGGATATTGTCTGGTCCTGGGCCATTTACAGTATTTGCTCCTTCAAATAATGCATTTAATAATTTACCAGCTGGAACTCTAACAGCTCTTTTAAATGATATACCACAGTTAAAAGACATTTTATTACATCATGTAGTAGAAGATAGTGTAATGTCTGGGATGTTATCAAATAATCAAGTAGTTTCAACACTTTTAGGTACAGATGTAACAATTACAATAAATCCAAATGGAGATGTGTATATTGATAACGCTATGGTATCTGTAGTTGATTTAGTTGGAGATAATGGAGTTGTTCATGTAATTGATGCGGTGTTATTACCGAATATTTCATCACAAGTTGATATATCAAATAATTCAAATATAAAATATTTACATACATTAAATATTTTAGGAGTAGAAGTTGATGATAATTTAAAAAATCAACTATTATTCAGAGTGTATTCAGATGGAAGTATTCAAAAAATAGTAAATAAATAGGTTAGGTTTAATTGTAAAGAAAAAGAAAGGAATATATTTAATAATGTATTCCTTTCTTTTTATGTTTTTTTTTACATTACTAATATTAGTAAAATATATTTCAAATGAAGCTAAATAAAAATGACATAAATAATTTAGATTATAGATTTAAAATTCGTTTAATAAATTCTATAACCGGCCCTAAATCTGCTTGTTTAATTGGCACGAAGTCTAAGATAAATGGCACAAACCTTGCAGTATTTAACTCTATCACTCATATAGGAAGTAATCCTCCATTAGTTGGTGTAATATTTAGGCCAAATGAGAAAGTAAGAAGAGATACTTATGAAAACATTATACAAGAAAAGTTTTATACAATAAATCATATAAATTCAAAAATTAATGAAAGAGCACATTGGACATCAGCTAAGTTTGACAAACACATATCAGAATTTCAATCATGTAATCTTATTGAGGAATATATTGAAGAATTTTACGCTCCTTATGTTAAAGAGTGTGATGTTAAGATAGGTCTGAAATTCAAAGAAAAAATTGATATTAAATCTAACAATACATATTTGATAATTGGTGAAATAATAAATATATATGTTGATAGTTTGTTTATTGAAGAAGATGGAACACTTAATCTTGAAAGCAGTGATTCTTTGTCTGTAGGAGGTCTTAATACTTACTATAAATTACAAATGTTAACTAAGTTTCCTTATTCTAGAATAGAAAGGTTACCTATTTTTTAAAGATATTATCTAAAATTTTTGTTCTATATTGAAATATTTCTTTTACTTGTTTTTTAATAAATAATTTATTTAGTATTAATCCAATAATTCCATATGGAGGTATGTAAGAAATAATATCTTTCATTATTATTCCATCATTCGTTTCCTCTAAAATATGTTCATGATGCCACATTTTGTAAGGGCCACTTCTTTGTTCATCAACAAAATAGTTTTTATCTTTAATATGAGTAATTTCAGTAACCCAATTTAGTTTTATTCCAAGAATAGGTTTAACCGTGTATGAAATTATCAGTCCTTCATACATTTTATTAGGAATTTTACTTTTAATATTAAAGTCCATGTAATTTGGAGTTATTTTTGATAAATTTTTTGGAGAGGAAATAAATTCCCATAAATTACTTAAATCTGTATTTATTTTTTGTTCAAAATGTAGTTGTGTAAGTTTCATTTTAATAATATTTACTTAATTTTTTTCTAGCTTCTATTAATTTAGGAGTTATAACATTATTACAATAAGGATTTTTTGGATTGTTTAAATAATAATTTTGATGATAATTCTCTCCAATGAAGAATTTAGAAAATTCTTTTACTTCAGTCACGATTTTCTTATTAAAATATTTGTTATTGTATTCTTCTATTTTTGAATTAATTATTTCTTCCTCTATACTATTGTTGAATAAAATAATTGAACGGTAATGAGTCCCGATATCATTCCCTTGTCTATTTTTTGTTGTGGGGTCATGAGAAAAGAAAAATATTTCTAATAGTTCTTCTAGTTTTATTATTTCTTCGTTATACTCAATCATACATACTTCAGCATGATTAGTCCTTCCTGAAGTAACTTGATTGTATGTTGGGTTGTCTATATTTCCTCCTGAGTATCCGCTAACAACATTCTCTACACCGATAACATCTTCAAATACAGCTTCTGTACACCAGAAGCATCCTGATCCAAAATATATTTTTTTATTCTTTATTTTTTTTGTTTTGTTGTATTCAACACTCACTGTAATTTCATTTTTTCTATTGATGATCTCATACGGTGAGTTATATACTAATAATTCAAAATCATTTTTATGAGTTAAATTAATTTTTGAAAGTTCTGACTTTAATTTATTAATCATTTTCAATTCTTTTGTTTTATTTGAATAGCCAGAATATTTGATTACAGCTTTTCTACTTGTTTTTTCTTCATATATTTCTAATTTTTTGTTGTTTGGTTTAGGAAGATTGTCTAAATTATATCTATTAGGCATAATAAATGCCATTTCATTATTATTCATTTTTATAACTACAGGTGTGGTCATACCTATTTCTTCATTTCTTGAGTTGTCACCAAAAATAAACGGAGCAATATTTCTAAAGGACATATTTCTTTCATCATAATTTCTAGGAGTAAATGATGCATATAATTGATTTTTATATTCTCTTATTTCAATATCATTAAATTTATCTAATACAATATAGTTTTCATCTGTTTTTGTAACTTTAGATGAACTGTATTTATATATAAAGAAGAATATTACTGTAAGAGTTACTGCTATAATCGAATATGTTTTCATGTTATATTTTTTTTATGATGTCAATTATTTTTGAAAATTTAAATTGAAATCCCGAGTTTATAATCTTTTTTGATGAGACTTTAATGTTTGAGTTAATTATTTTAAATCTTTCTCCTAGTATTAGTTTCATAATAATATTTGGTATTTTTATTATTAAATATTTTTTACTTAAGGATTTTGTAATTTTTTTGTAAAAGTCAAACAAATTTATTTTATTATCTGATGCTAAATTGTATGGTCCATTGATTTTAGAATTTTTAATGGAGTAAATAACAAAATTTACTGCATCATCAATATGAATATATTCGAACCTATTGTTTTTTCCACCTACTAATGGAACTATTCCTATTTTCATAAATGGTAATAATTTGTTTAGAAAGCCTGAATCTTTGTCAATTAATAATGAAATTCTCAAATTTATTACTCGTGATCCTATTCCATTAAACATATTTGCTGATTTTTCCCAATCTTGAGCTAATTTTGAAAGCCACGAATTTCCAGGTTTAGATTCTTCATGATTTTCATCTGTTGAACTCTCGTTATAGTAACCTATTGCAGAAGCTGAAATAAAAGTTTTAATAGATATCTTGTTCTTTTCACATTCATTAAACAATAGTCTTGAGGACAGAACTCGACTATTATACATTAACTTTTTATTTTTATTTGTCCATGGTTTGATTATACTAAAACCAGCAAGATGAATTATATGATCACATTTTTTAAGTACTTTTAAATTTAGAGTTTTTTTTTCAATATTCCAATAATGACTATTTTTTTTAGTGGAATTTTTTCTAGAAGTAAATGTAATTACATTATAGCCTAGTTGTTTAAGTTGATCTCTAACTTTTTTTGCTAAGGATCCATTTTCTCCAGTAATTAGAACAGTTTCATTTTTGTTCATTTTGTTCAATTTTTTTCCAGGTGCCATTATTTTGAAGACAAAATGTGCCAATAAACTTTTTGTTCCATTGGTTAGGTTCAATTATACTTAAAAAATAACTATTATTTTTTTTCTTATATAAATGATAATTTTTTCCAGTTATAGGTTGAAATGAATATTCTGACTCATATAGTATTTTTGTCCAATTCATTTCAAATAATAGCTCCTCATATTCCTTCTTTAGTTCTTCAAATCTTGAATTAAAATAATTTTTAGCATTATAAGTAGAAGAGTTGTCTATTG
>NZRO01000011.1 GCA_002696275.1 Flavobacteriales bacterium | reverse complement strand
ATCTGTACAGCCAGATATATAACAACAAGAACCATCATCTGTAACAGCATTAGGATCATAATTAAATGCCGTTGGATCTGTACATCCAAAAGCACTTATTTGACAGGCATTACTTGTTAATAATCCTGAACGATAAGTATTTATTGCGGCTATCATTCTTGTTTTTTGATCTTGAGTAAACATATTCATACATGCATCATCCGTATAATCCATATAATTCATAAACATATCACCATTTGAACCATTACCACTACAATTAGAAGTAGATGGGAAATTTGGACAACCATAGTTAGAAGATTGTTGAGTGGGAGTATCATTACACTGATCATTTCCACAATAAGAATCTCCCCAAATATGTCTTAAATTTAGCCAATGTCCAACCTCATGAGTAGTTGTTCTTCCTAAATTAAATGGGGATGTGGCGGTACCAATATTACCAAAATACTGATAATCACAAACAATACCATCAGAGCTCGCGTTTCCACCAGGAAACTGAGCGTATCCTAGTATACCTCCACTAATATCACAAACCCAGATATTTAAATATTGAGATGTATTCCATGCGTCAACTCCCCCAGAGGAAGAATATTTAACACCATCATTAGTACTAAAAGATGATTGACTTGTTTGTGTTCGAGTAATACCATTAGTTGGATTACCATTGGGATCAATACTTGCTAAACAAAATTCAATACCACAGTCTACCGCAACTGATTGAAAAGCTGTTGGAGTATTTGATGCATCAGTATTTGTTCTTCTAAAATCTTGATTTAAAATATCTATCTGTGATTGAATTTGTTGATCGCTAATATTTTCAACTGAATTATAATATACTACATGAACTACAACTGGTATTGTAATAATATTTGAACTTAAACTCTCAGGTTGATTATCTATCCAAAGTTGAAGATTATTTTCATTCTTTTTCATTCTCTCTTCTAATAAAGGGTCCTGAGATTTTAGATATTCAAGATGATCCATTGTTCCACAATTTCTTGCTTGAGAAAAAGAAAAAAAAGTACTAAAAAATAAAAACGAAAATAAAAGTACTTTGATATTATTTTCCATATTAAATTATTTTAAAATAATCTTCTTTTTATATAGTTCAATTTCAGTTTGTAACTCTATAAAATAAATTCCTTTAGAGAATTCTGAAAGATTGAATTCTTTCATTCTTTGTCCTTCTTTTAGATCTTCTGAGATAACTACTGCTCCTAAAGAATTTACGATTCTGATATTTATATTGTTATCTAAAACCTTATTAAACTTTATATTAAAAATTCCATATGAAGGGTTTGGATATATATTAATATTATTAATTATAGGATCTTCTAATCCTAAAATACAAGTGTCTACATAAACCCAAATATCTTCCTGGACCACACAGCCATACTGATCAATTGCTTTTAAAATATACCAAGTATCCTCATTTGGGGAAAGCAAAATATTTTGATTCTGACCGATTATCGCATTACTATAGATCCAATAAAATTCAGAGAAACCTTGAGACGCTTCCAATAAAATAGTATCTCCTAAACAAATTTCTGCCGGACTTGGAAAAGAACTTATACTTAAACTTGAATTGGGATAATGTTGAAGGTTAGTATATACTAAACTATCACAATTATTCACTGAAGAAAATGTATCTATATATACTCCTGGAATATTATAAACATTACCTCCAACTGCAATAGAATCTCCTTCACATATCATTTGAGGGTTATCAGATCCAAACTGCATAATCTCAATATCATAATAGAAATAATAATATTGATCTCCAGCATTAGAAGAAGTAATGTTAATTGACCCTAAATTAAACGGGTAAGAAATTGAATTTCCATTTCCTGCATTATTTCTGAATAAACCTGAATTTCCTCCATCAATTCCTAATTGATAATCAGTACCTGGTGGAATCATGAAGTTGAAAGTTAAAATTTGAGAACCAGGGTATACCATTTGTGTTGACGATTGCATTACAAATCCTGCGTTATTTCTTAATTCGAATGTTACAGAATTTGTATCTGCAGAATATACCGTCGCTGATTTTAATAAAGTTGAAATATTAGCATCCAGAAGTAAATATCCGTTGTAATTACTAAAATCTCCAGCATAAATACTACTATCTGATAATCCACCATTAATTAAAGGATAATTAGCAGTCACTGCATTTAGATTAGTAGTTACAATACTATCACAACCATTTGCAGAAGTTAAAGTATCAATATACGTCCCTGGTAAATCATAAATATTATTTCCAACAACAATTTGGTCTCCAAAACAAATCAGTTGGTGGTTAATACTCGAACCTCCTGTAATACTATCGACTAATAAATCAGTAGTAATAATACTATCACATCCGAAAACAGTTAATAAGGTATCTATATAGATTCCTGTAGTATCATATATATTTCCATTTATTGAATAAAATTCACCATTACATATACTCTGATAATTAGTATCTGAATAGATAGGATAAACAACTAAATTAATATAGACTAAACTATCACAACCAGTTGCAGAATGTATTGTATCTACATAATTTCCAGATGTATAGTACACAGAATTTCCTATTATTAAACTATCACCACTACAAATAGAATAATTTGTAGGGATTGGTAGTTGTCTCATTTCTATATCATAGAAAAAATAATAATAACCAGGAGACGCATTTGTCCCGATAATTGAAGCTAAACTACCGAAATTGTAAGGGAAAACTGCACCAGAGTTATTTCTATACAATCCAGTACCAGCAGAATTAACTCCAAGTTGATAACCATTTCCTACTAACATTTCAAAATTTAAATCTATTCTTTGAGTTCCTGGAACTAATTGATGAGTAGTATCATTTATTACAGTACCATTATTATCTCTTAACTCAAATGTTATTAAGTTTGAGTCTTGTGAATAAATAACTGCTGAAACAATTTCTGTTGGTAAATAACTATCTAAAATTAAATGTCTATTTCCTGTAAACATACCACCTGTACCAGATGTATTATCTGTGATACCACCAAATATAGGATTAAACTGAGAATAAATAATAACTTCTGTATAAATAATACTATCACAAGAAAAAGAAGAAAGTAAAGTATCTACATAACTTCCTGATGAATAATAAACTGAACTTCCTACAACTACACTATCTCCATCACAAATTGTTATTTCTTGATAAATAGGTGTTTGAACAGTCAGATTTGTAATAATAGTACTATCACATCCAGATGAATTTATTAAAACATCTGTATAAGATCCTGAATTATAATACACATTATTTCCTACAACAACACTATCACCATCACAAATTGTAATATTATTAGTAACGGAAGATATAGATATTGATAATACAGTTAAATTAGTGGTGATAATACTATCACAACCATTAAAAGCAAGTAAAGTATCTGAATATATTCCAGTTGTATCGTATGAACTATTTCCTACAGTTATGGATAATCCATTACAAATAGTATCTATAATAGAAAAATAAGAATTAGTAGAACTATCACATACACAAGTATTGTGAAATCCAATATTTGTCCAATCATTTTGAGAATAAACGAACCATTGTGAGTTAATAGGATCAGTTCCAGCAGTATTTAACCACGAAGTATCTCCCAGAGATATTGGACATTTCCTAACTAAAGTGTGGTTTCTTGTTGCAGCAATTACTCCAGCAACATCCCAGCCTTGACCAGGATCTGCATCCCAATCTCCAATCCAATCTAAAATAACATATCCTCCACTAATAGGATCAACTGGAGATGCGGGTTCAATACCATATACTAAAGCCATTCCATCATCACCATTACTTAATGCTCCATAATCCATATCAGCTTCAGCTATAATCAACGGGTCAGCAGAGGGATGAACTACAACAAATACATCATTAGGTAATACAACAGCTCCAGAATCAAAGTCTACCCAAAATTCATAAACACCATTATAATTTGTAGAAGAACTGTTAACTCTAGCAAAAGCATAATTAGTTAAATCTACTGTATCTGCTGTTGGATTATATATTTCAAAATATTTATTATTACTACTTCCTTCAGCGTATTCTGAGAAAAATAAGTTAACCGGTGATGGTAATAGACAACTTCCATCATCACAAGTAGCTAATGGATCATAATTAGAAGCAGAGGAATCCATACATCCTCCAGTGTTAACTGTTAACTGTAATATATTTGTTTCCAAACAACCTCCAGCATTAACTCCTATAAGTGTATCAATTGTAGACATGTAATAAGTAATATTATTTACATTCCAAGTAAAAGAATCACAAGATGTAATAACATAGGTCGAATCTGTAGGATAAGAACAACTACCATCATCTATGTTAGCATTAGGATTATAATTACATGCGAGGATGTCAGTACATCCATTAATAGAACTAGAGTTAACAATAATAACACCCTTCATAGACATGGAAGCATGAGGCTGACATATATAATAATAAGTTTTAGCAGAATCCGCAATAAAATAACCTCCTGAACTTCCAAAGGAAAAATAAAATCCACCATTATATGTCGTATCATTTGTAATCCAAGAAGCTTCATCTATCTCAACAGCATTATGATAACCAAGAGGTCCAAACTCAATAGTATCTCCTAAATTTATAGTTACAGTATCTGGTGTAAATGTCATTCCAGCAGTATTAATTATTTGTATTTGAGAAAATGAACTAAAAAAAATACAAATGCAAATAGATAAAAATTGTAGTCGTAATTTCATAATTTTATTTATAGTTTAGTAATGTAAAAATACAAAAAAAATCCCAATGATTTCTCAATAGGATTTAATAATAACTAAAATTTGAAAAACAATCTATTTAGCGATAGAGATCGCTCGTGTCTCTCTTATGACTGTAACTTTTACCTGTCCAGGATATGTCATTTCATTTTGGATTTTTTCAGATATCTGGAATGATAATTTATTTGCTTCACTATCTGAAACCTTCTCGCTTTCTACAACAACTCTTAACTCTCTACCAGCCTGAATAGCATAAGATTTAACCACTCCATTGAAAGAAAGAGCAGTGTCTTCTAGTTCTTTTATTCTACTAATATAAGAATCCAAAATTTGTCTCCTAGCTCCAGGTCTTGCTCCAGAAACCGCATCACAGACCTGAATTAAAGGAGAAATTAATGAAGTCATTTCAATTTCATCATGGTGCGCACCAATAGCATTACATACTTCAGGTTTTTCTCCATACTTTTCTGCAAGTTGCATTCCTAAAATCGCATGAGGAGTTTCTGCATTATCTTCAGGAACTTTACCAATATCGTGCAATAACCCAGCTCTCTTAGCGGCCTTACTATCTAGGCCTAACTCAGCTGCCATAGTAGCACATAGATTTGCAGTTTCTCTTGAATGCTGTAATAAGTTTTGACCATAAGAGGATCTATATCTCATTCTACCAACCATTCTAATAAGTTCTGGGTGTAATCCGTGAATACCTAAATCAATAGTAGTCTTCTTTCCTATTTCTATTATTTCATCCTTTATTTCCTTAGTTGTTTTTTTGACAACCTCTTCAATTCTAGCAGGGTGAATTCTACCATCAGTAACTAATTTATGTAAAGAAAGACGAGCTATTTCCCTTCTAACAGAATCAAAACAAGATATAATTATTGCCTCTGGCGTATCATCTACTATAATATCTACGCCAGTAGCAGCTTCTAAGGCTCTAATATTCCTACCCTCTCTTCCAATAATTCTCCCTTTTAGATCATCAGAGTCAATATTAAAAACAGATACGGCATTCTCTATTGACTGCTCAGTAGCAATTCTTTGTATTGTTTGTATCACGATCTTCTTCGCTTCCTGACTAGCTGTAAGTTTAGCTTCCTCTATGGTACCTTGTATAATAGAAAGAGCTTCAGTTTTAGCCTCATCCTTTAATGTTTCTACAAGCTCTTTTTTAGCTTGTTCTGCACTCAGATTGGATATTTCTTCTAGTTGTTGAATCTGCTTTTTCTTATTCTCATCTAATTCTTTCTGCTTTTTAGAGAGAATTTCCTTTTGTTTTACTACGGTTTTCTTTTCTTCAATTAGCTCCTTCTCCTTCTTATTCATTTCTCCTAATCTCTGATTCAGTTTTGTTTCTTTCTCCTTTACTCTGGTTTGAGCTTTATTAAACTCTCTATTTTTCTCATTTATTGAACGTTCATGTTGAGATTTCAATTCAATAAACTTTTCTTTGGCTTGTAAGATTTTCTCCTTTTTTATTCTTTCTGCTTCCTTTTTAGCATTTTTTAATATAAAAAAAGAAATTACAGATCCTATTGAAAGAGAAGCTAACCCTATAATAATTGTAATTGGTTCCATTTTTTTTAATTTTATTAGTTAATAAAAAACCCACATTAATTTTGTTAAACTCCAATATTATATATGGATAAAGCTGCCAACTAATCTCAAACGTCCACTGTTCTGCAATAGAAACCCTAATGGGCGAGGCCTGTTTTTAAAAAACTGAGTCATGCTCTAATTTTTAAACTGTTGAGTTTAACAATTTTAATTAATGCGGGTAATTAATATTTTTATGTAAAAGAACTATATAACCTCTGACAAGGCAGATTCGATACTTTCTAGTTTCAACTCAACATCATTGTTGTCTTTTGAAGAGGTATCTTTTAGTGATTCTAATTTGGAAGCTATTTCAATCAGACACATAGCTAATAAATCTTGTCTATCATTAGTAGCATAATTTTTCTCATAAAATTTTAATCTCTCTTCAATCTTTTTAACCGCTTTACGTATATTTTCTTCAGCATTTCGGTTTATAGTCAAAGGATAAGTCCTATTTGCTATATTTATTTTTATTGATAAAGACATTTAATTTTTTTCTACTTATTTAAAAGTGCAATACACTTGTCTATCTCCCGCACATACTCATTTATTTTTTGTCGGCTTTCTTTGTCTTTTTCTAAATCATGAGTACCTACCGACCTTGTGATTCTTAATAATTTTATTTTTTCTTCTAAACTCTTAATATTTTTATCTTTTTTCAAAATCTCTGACTTCAAATTGGTATTTTCCTCAAGAATCTCATCTTTTTCTTTCTTTAAGGAATTGTATAAATATATGATTTTGTTAACCTTACGTTCAATATTTACAACTATTTCTTTCATATCTCTTTGTTGTTACAAACTTATAGATTTATTATCAAAATTTAATATAATTTGATATTATATTTGTAATATTTTTTTAATTAAAAAAAATGAGAAAAATTTATATCCTAATATTTATCCTCTTTTCAACAAGCTTATCATCTCAAGATTATATCTCTCCATTTGATTTTCCACTTTATCTTTCTGGAACTTTTGGAGAATTAAGAGATCATCACTTTCATACAGGAATTGATGTAAAAACAAATGCAGTAGAAGGAAAAAATTTAAGAGCTATTGCTGACGGTTATATTAGTAGGATTAAAGTTTCTACATGGGGATACGGAAAGGTTCTTTATATAGTTCATCCGCAAACAGGACATACATCTGTATATGCACACATGAAAAAATTTAATGAAGAGATAGAAAAAGTTACAAAAGAACAACAATATAAAAAAGAGAGTTTTGAAATTAATTTTTACCCAAAAAAGAATTCTTTACTAGTAAAACAAGGAGATATTATTGGATTGTCTGGAAATTCTGGAGGAAGTGGGGGACCTCACTTACATTTTGAAATAAGAGAAACTAAAACAGGAAACCCATTAAATCCACTTGCTTTTGGATTTAAAGTGTTAGATGATATAAATCCTGTTTTAACTGAAATTAAAATATATCCTCATAAAAACTCCTCTCTAAATGGAGATAAAAAAAACTTAAGAATTCCTTTAACAAAATTACAAGATGGAATATATTCGATCAATAATGTAGATTTAAAGGTACATGGAGATATAAGTTTTGGAATTAGCACTTTCGACAGACAAAATGGATCTCCTAACAATAAAAATGGAGTGTATTCCATAAAAATGTTTGTAAACGAAAAATTAATTCATCATTTTGAAGTTGATGAACTTATTTTTTCTGAGAAAAGGTTTATTAATGCTCATATTGATTTTGAAGAATATACAGATAATAGAATTAGATTTAACAGATGCTACTCACTTCCTTATAACAGATTATCAAACTACAAAGTAAATATAAATAAAGGAGTTTTAAGCTTTACAGACAATAAAAAACATATTATAAGATTTGAAGTTTGTGATATAGAAAATAACACCTCTGTTGTAGAGTTTAATGTTCAATCTGAAGAAAAATCTCCAAAATTTGATTATAAGGATAGTATAGATATGTTTAACTATGATGAAGCTAACACTTTTGGAGAATCTGATTTTAAAGTACATATACCAGCTTATTCTTTTTATGACAACTATTATTATAATTTTGTTGTAGGAGATAAAACAGAAAACACTTTATCTAAAGAATATCATTTTATGAATAAAAACATTCCGCTTCATAAAGAAATTGTGGTGAGTATTAAAGATAGTATACCTGAAATATTAAAACAAAAAAGCTATATAGCGATTAAAAAAGAAAATGGAAGTTTTAAATACAAAGGAAAAACATGGAAAAATGGAAGTTTACATGCAAAAACTAGAGAATTAGGGGTTTTTACAATAATTGCTGATACAATTAATCCAATTATTTCTGAATATAATTTAAAAAATCATACAAACACAAATAATGTAGGGAATATATCTGTAAAGATTTTAGATAACGAAAGTGGGATCTCCTATTATAGAGGAGAAATAGACGGAGAATGGATTTTGATGGATTATGACTTTAAATCAGACCTACTTGTATATTATATAGAAAAAGACAAACTACAAATAGGAGAACATACTCTAAAAATAACTGTAAGAGACAGAATGGATAACGAAACAGTATTTATTAAGAATTTTTCTGTAAATTTCTGAAAAATCGTGTTATTTCTTAATTAGATGTGACAATTTTAATCCCACCTCCTATCACTGATACATCACCAGTTTAATATAAATATTATTCAAAAATAAATTTTCTTTCTACTAAACCATTATCATAAATGAATAGTAAAATTTTATTACTAGTCTTTTTTACAGACCTTCCCAAAATATCTCTGATTTCAATTAATTTTCTTTCGGAATTTAAATTTTCATTAGAAACTATGTCCTTACATATAGCCTCAACTTTTATATTATAGTAAAAATAGTAATATCCAGGTTGTGATGCACTTGAAGAAGTAATTTCAATTAAATCACCAATATTATAAGGGTAATTAACACCTGAATTATTTCTATATAATCCAGAGTTAGGAGCAGAAACACCTAGCTGAAAATCATTTCCAAGTGGCACATCAAAATTTAGCATAATTTTTTGTTTACCAGGTATTAATAAATGTGTAGTATCGTCTATAACTAAACCTGAACTATTTCTTAGTTCGAATGTAACAGTATTTGGGTTTTCTGAATACACATCTGCTGAAACAATTATACACTCCTCTGAACTACTAAAATTTAGATGTTGTTCATTATTAAAATATGAACCAGAACCAATACTAATATCTAAAGCTCCTCCCCAATATGATGTAACATTAGCGTTTGGATTAAAATTACTAGCAGTAGAGTTCATACATCCAATAATAGGAAATATACAAGTTGTACCATTATCATAACACGCAGTACTATCATAATTTATTGCGTAAGGGTCAGTACAGCCAGATATGTAACAACAAGTTCCATCATCAATTATAGCTAAACTAGAATAATTAAATGCTGTCGGATCAGTACATCCACAATCTTGATTTAATTTATATTTATAAACTTCTACTGGTAAAACAGGTGTGGAAAAATTATTGTTTTGTCCTAGTAAAAAATAGACATCACATCCAATAACAAAATTTCCTGGAGCCCAAATCGCATCCCCTGGGTGACTCGGTAATTGAGACCAATTATCTGTTAATGGATTATATTCCCAAAATTCTCCAGATGATAGTGGACCATGATCATCTCCATCTCCACTTAATACATATCCATTGTTATTATATGAAAACTGAGTACCAGCTACTCTTGCTTCAGAAGGAAAATCATTTAGACGTAACCATGAATCATTTGATGGGTCATATCTATAAAAATCATTATAAATACTGACTCCTGTAGATGAATTTGTACCAGGTCCAGGACTAGAACCATGTCCAAAACCAACATATGCAAAATCTCCTATTCCAAAATAAAATGGGTGGTGCCTATCATTTGCTGGAAGAGAAGTTTTTTGTGTCCAACTATTTTGTAGAATATCAAATTCCCACCAATCAGATAAGTTTGATGTATTACTTCCGCAACCCATGTAAATTTTATTGCCCACTGGAATCATTGCAGGATGATTCCTTCCATTTCCAGGAAAATTGGATAACTGAGTCCATGTATCATTATCCATATCATATTCCCACCAATCATTTGGAAAACTACCATTAAAAGTAGACCCTAGTCCCATGTAAGCTTTATTACCAACTGTCACACCATATGAGTATCCCCTACCAGCTGCTGGGAAATTTGATAGTTGAGACCAACTATCATTTGATTTATCATATCTATATACTTCATTAGAATAGCTACCTGCAACTACAAATCCATAATTATCATTCGAGAATGTAATTGGATGATGTCTTCCCTCACTAATAAAGTTAGAAACCTGCGTCCAATTTTGACCGTAAGATAAGAGAACAATAAAAAAAGAAAAAATAGTTAAATATATTCTCATTTTTTTAGGGAAATAATAATTGATATTCATAGAATTAAATTTAAGGTTATTTTGAAATTTTTTTAATAGTTCCATATTTAAAATAATCAAATAATAAGCAATTGGACATGATTAAAAGAAATCCATAAAAAATATCTTCAATTGGTATTGTAAACATTCGAAGATTTAGATTTTCATATTTGTCATAAGATACAATCGGTGATTCAATAAAAGAACCTGTTAAAATACCGTTGCTTAAGAAGAAAAAGGGAACTATTGCAATGTATGATAGTATTATTTTCCTTATATCAAACTTTTTAAGTTTTACATAAATTAACATGAAAAAAAGAAAGATAGAAGTATAAAAAGTATACAGATAATCATAATTTATAATTGAAGATAGTAAAGTTAATAATATTAAAAAATTAAGAAAAATTCGATAAATAAAAACATTAAAAAAATTTTCTGGCACATATTTTGTAAAAACAAAATAGGTAAATACACAAGCATATGGAATACATATAAAAAATAAAACCTCTTCAATTGGTAGATTGAATATGTCTAAAAAATTAATTAAATAATCACTATTGAAGCTCCAAACTTTTAAAGAAGTAAAATATATGTCATGTATAATAAATAAAGAAGCTACAATTAAATTTGCTTTAAAAAAATACTTCCAATTTTTGTAAAATGGATAATTTTTATAAAAACTTGCTATTAAGGGAATAACTATGCAAGATAAGTTAACAAAAAGGTAGGTAAACGATTTCAAAACTTATATTTTTCTTTAAAATATCTCCATGGTACTATTAGCATACCGAATGACTCTCCTCCTTCCTTAATTAAAGATTTATGATGCATTCTATGTCCTTTACGAAGAGCCTGGATATATTTCCATTTAATATTTTTAAACCACTTAAATCTCTGATGAATAATAACATCGTGAACAATAAAATAGCAAATTCCATAAACCAAGATTCCTATTCCAATGAAAAATAGATAATTGAAATTTTCACCCATACCTAAATACATAAGTGCAATACTAGGCACAGCAAAAATTATAAAAAACAAATCATTTTTTTCAAACACACTATTATATCGAGGTTGATGATGATCCTCATGTAGATACCATAAAAATCCGTGCATAACATATTTGTGGGTTAACCAGGTTATTCCTTCCATAAGAATAACAGTAAACAAGCTAATAAAGATATTAATAATCATATATATTGTTTTTTAATTATTCTAAAAACTTTATCATAAATCAACTTAAACCAGGGTGTGAATAAATCGGGGTTAATTAAAATTAATTTATCTAAATCATCTTTGCAAATATACTTATATTCACAAACTTCACTTAGATTAATTTCTGGTTTTTTATCTGAAAACCCATAAAAAACATGATCAAGTTCGTTTTCAATTAAATTGTTATTTAAAATAGATTTATATTTAAATTTAAATGCAAAAAAGAGATCGGTTGAAATTCCCATTTCTTCAATTAATCTTCTATTAGCAGCCTCAAGAGTTAATTCATTTTTTCGAGGATGACTACATGCAGTGTTGCTCCATAATCCGGCCGTATGATACTTTGAAAGAGCTCTTCTTTGAATTAACATTTCATTATCCTTATTAAAAATAAAAATAGAAATTGCTCTGTGAAGATCTCCCGACTTATGAGCCTCTAACTTATCCATATATCCAAATATTTCATCTTTCTCGTTAACTAAAATCACTTCTTCACCCATGGTTTATCCTTTTTAAAACAGTGTTTATATATTCAATTTCATTTACAGTCAAAGTATTTAGGTTTTGCTTAATAAAATTTAGATCATTATTGATGTTGTCAATATATCCGAGAAATAAAGGAGATTTTTTTTGTATAGAGTATCTTAACATTCGTAATTCAACATTATTTGAATTGTTAGCAATAATACTATCAATTTTGTTCGTTAAATGATTAAATACTTTAAGTTTTTTATATGGATTAATTTCATATTTGACCATCATGAGTTCCGCGACAATATTATAGGATATTATTAAAGGACTTTCATTATTAGAATTGGTTAGAATTATTAATTTTTCTATTCCTTCAAAATCTTTTGCTAACAAATAATTGTTTCTAATTTCATATATTTCGTTTTGACCAAAACAAAATAAACTTCCTAATAAAACAAAAATTGATATATGGAAAAGTGTTTTCAAATTATTTCTAATTGATGTCTTGATATTGATTTAATCATAATAATTAACTTCCTGAAGTTAGGAATTCTAATCCTTTCTTTTAAAATTAAATGTGAAGGCATTGATTTTATTTTAAGAAATAATTTATGATAATATCTATACGCTAAATAAACGCCACCTTTAGATGATTTGGGAAGTTTTTTGATTCCAATTAAAGCCTCTTTAAAATCATTTTCAATATCTTCTTCAATCTTTGATTTTTGGAATTCATTAAATTCAGCCATATTAACTCCTGGAAAATAAGTTCTTCCAAGGCCTTCGAAATCAGCGTTAGCATCTCTTAAAAAATTAACTTTTTGAAAAGCAGACCCTAATTTCATAGCATAAGGCTTTAATTCATTGTATTTATCGACATCTCCATTAACAAAAACTTTTAAACACATCAAACCTACAACTTCAGCGGATCCAAGAATATATAAATTATATTTTTCTTCATCATAAATCTGATCATGAAGATCCATTTCCATACTTTTCAAAAAAGTATCAATTAAGTACCAATCAATATTATATTCATTTACTGTTTTTTGAAAACTATTAAGAATAGGGTTTAAACTTATTTTATTTTCTATTGAAGATATTGTATCTTCTTTAAATTTAAAAAATAAATCTTTTTTATCATAATCATGAAAACTATCAACTATCTCATCAGCTAATCTAACAAAGCCATAAATATTGTAGATTGGTTCATGTATTTTTCTACTTAAAGCTTTAATTCCAAATGAAAAACTAGTACTATACAATTTAGTAGTATATTTACTACATTCAAAAGACATTTTATCAAATAATGATTTCATTTATTTTATTATTTTTTATGATATAATCTGCTACTACTTGTCCTGAAATAATTGAAGGTGGAACTCCAGGACCTGGAACAGTTAATTGACCAGTGTAAAACAAATTATTAATTTTCTTGTTTCTAATTTTCGGTTTTAAGTTCGCTGTTTGTGTTAATGTGTTGGCTAATCCGTAAGCGTTTCCTTTATATGCGTTATAATCATTCTTAAAATCATCAACGCAATAACTTTTCTTATATTCTATATGATCAAGAATCTCCTCATCACAATATGATTCTAATCTTTGAATCATAATTTTAAAATACTTTTCTCTCATCTCTTCACTGTCACTAATACCCGCCGCTATTGGCATTAGTAAAAACAAATTTTCCTTTCCTGCGGGTGCAACTGATTTGTCAGTTTTTGAAGGACAACACACATAGAAAAGGGGTTTTGATGGCCAACAAGGATTTTTATAAATTTCATTTACATGATTCTCAATATCTTCATCAAAAAATAAATTATGATGTTCTATTTTTTTGATTTTTTTGTTAACTCCTAAATAAAATAATAGAGAAGATGGTGAAAAAACTTTTTTCTCCCAATATTCTTTTGAATAATTTCTTTGTTTTTCAATTAAAAGAGATTGTTCAACATGATTATAATCGGCTGAAGCAATAATTGTATCAAATTCGAAAGTTCCTCGATTCGTTTCCAAAGACTTCGCGATACTTCCGTCTGTATTAATTTTTTTTACATTTGTATTATTAAGAAATTCAACAGATAACTCTTTACACAACTTTACGAAACCATCAATAACACTCCCAAAACCACCCTCAGGATAATATGTTCCACATTTAATACCAGAGTAAGCCATTAAACTGTACAAAGCAGGTGTGTCTTTTGGAGCAGTCCCTAAAAACAATACTGGGAATTCCATTAAAGCTTTTAATTCATCATTTTTAAAGTATTTGTTTACATGTTTTCTGTATGATGAAAAAATTTGTAGTTTAAATATATTTTTAAAAATATCTGATTTGAAAAGTTCAAAAATAGAGTCTCCAGGTTCATAGACAAGTTCATTTATACCAAAATCGTACTTAAACTTAGCTTCATCCATAAATTTTTCTAAACTTATAGAGCTTCCTTCTTCATATTCCTCAAACAGTTTAAGTATTTCATTCCATTTGGATGAAATCTTCATTTCATTTAAATCCTTTTTAATTATTTGAAAACCTGGATCTAACTTTTTAATTTTAAAATAATCATCAATTTTTTTATTAAATCTATTGAAAAATCTCTCAAATACATCAGGCATCCAATACCAACTAGGACCCATGTCAAAAGTAAATCCATCAACCTTGAACTGCCTAGCTCTACCACCATAACTTTCATTTTTTTCAAAGATGGTAACTTTATATCCTTTTTCAGCTAAAACAGCCGCACAACTAAGTCCGGAAAATCCGCTACCAATTACCGCAATCCTTCTCATTTACAATAGATTAAAAATTATTTTGTATAGTTTTCATATATTTTTTACCTAAAAATCTTAGGCAAAATTAAAAAGTTTATTGTTTAAAACAAATTTTTGTATAATTTTTTTTTTATTTTTCTATACAAATTGTATATTTGCAGTAAATATTAATATTAAAAGTATGAGTACTTATTCAATAAATCAATTTTCAGAAATTACTGGTATAACAAAATTTGTATTAAGAACTTGGGAAAATAGATATGGTTTTTTAAAGCCAGAAAGATCTGATACAAACATTAGAATATATACTGACGAAATGCTTGTCAGAGCTCTGAACACTAATTTTCTTTTAAAGAATAATTATAAAATATCAAAAGTTTCCAAATTAAATGATAATGAAATAATCGCTGAAATTGATTCATTGATTGATGATAAATTAGACAATGTCATTGAATTTTATATAAATGAAATTATAATTTCTGCAATAAACTTTGATGGTCAGAAATTTCACGACACATATAATGAGGGGATTCAGAAATTTGGTTTAGTTAATTTTTACCGAGATGTTATACTAGTAACAATGAAAAAAATTGGTCTTTTATGGCTATCAAACAAAGTTTCTCCTTCCCAGGAACATTTTTTATCAGAACAAATTAAACAAAAAATATCTGTATCTATCAACGACGCATATTACAAAAATCAATCTGGTAAAACTTGGTTATTATTTTTACCTGAAAATGAATTTCATGAAATAGGACTCTTATTTACAAAATTTCTTTTAGTTCAAAATGGGAATAATGTAGTCTATTTAGGATCTAATGTTCCTTATGGAACCCTAATAGATGTCATTGAAAAGAAAAATATTGACGCAACACTTTTATTTGCAGTTACAAACGGTTCAAAAAATAATTTATCATATACTGCAAATTACTTAAACAGTGTTTTCAATGATTCAGAACATTATGTAATTACACATGATCTTAACATTGATAGAAATCTTATAAGTAATTTAAAAATATTTGACAATATTGATAATTTTATTAAGGAAATTTCAAATAAATAATAGTTTGATTTAAATTATTAAAAGGATCTATATATGAAAAAAAAATATCCTGACCAGATTGTTTTTGATTATGAAAAACAAATATACGATTCTAATATAAAAAATTTTCCAACTACAATTGGGAGTCAAAATTTTAAACCTCTTACAATAGACAACTCTTCT
>NZRO01000010.1 GCA_002696275.1 Flavobacteriales bacterium | reverse complement strand
TTATTTAGATACTCAGAAAAATATTTGAAAAATGCTCCGTCATATATGCCCCAAGATCCATCATAGTCTTTGTCATTATTGTAATCTTCTCTTCCAAAATATTTTTCGAAACCTGATTTCTGGCTAAACTGTAAGAATCCCATTGTACCTCTATTTCCGCCATGGAAAAATGATGTTGAATATCCTTCTCTGTGTAATAATAAAGGAAGAGAATAATATTTATTAGTTGCATAAGTTGAAGTTATAAATGGATTGTTCATTAGAGTAGGAATACTAGAAACTATGGATGGTAACGCTTCAATTGATTTTATTCCATTAGCATAGCCTCTCTCCATTACTAAAGAATAATTTATTAAAGAATCTAAAAAAGGAGTATAACCTTTTCCATTGTTATAATATCCAACAAATTCTTTAGAAAAACTTTCTAATATTATAATTACTACATTTTTATGGGTGAAAATTTCATTATGATTAGTGTTTTTATTGTTGCAGTAGTGGAGAATTTCTTCTTTACCAAAATAATTTAAAATTTCTAAATCTTTTATGTTGTATGTATGTAAAATACAAAATGGAGTATTAAGAACTAAAACACTATTTTCTGTATTACTCCAAATACCTGCGTCAATAGGTTTTATGGGTTTTAGTTGAAAACCTCCTCTAGCACCTAGAATAAAAACCCCAATCATTATAACAAATAAAATAGAAGATGAAAAATAGTTTTTTATCCTTTCAGATGGAATATATTTTATTTTTAGTAATAAATAGATTTGAATAATTGTAATGAGTGAAATATGCCAGTAATCTAAAAAATATTGAGGAATTAGATTTAATGCATCGCTCCCATTTCCTAAAGAAAGATATTCAAAAAAATCATAGGTAGATCTTTTTTGAGAAAACTTAAAATACTCAATATCTATATTGTTTATTATTATAAATGGAATATTTATAATTTTAAATATGAAGTTAGTTAATTTTTTATAGTATTTTTTAACTCTTAGGTTTATTGGAAGTAATAGTAAAATTATTAAAGGTATATTAATGTACAAAAGTGCTGATATGTCAAATCGAATTCCTTCAAAAAGAGATAGTAGAATGTTCTTACTAAAATAATTTGAGTTAAAAAAATAAAAAAACAACCTACTAGAAAAGTAGATGATAATAAGAAAGAAAAGTCTTTTTAAAAAGGTATAGAAATATCTCATCTTAATTACTACAATTATAGTAAATATTTCTATTTAATTTACTCATATAAATATAAGTTATAAAAAAGATTCTTGATATAAATAACTATTCAGTATTCATTATTGTAAATATTATACAAAGAAATGAATAAATATGGTATTTTTGGAACATTATAAAAACATATTATGAACTTTGATAAGTCAGGAATTGACAAAAAAAAATTAATAGATTTATATAAATCAATATTAACTCCACGATTAATAGAGGAGAAAATGTTAATTTTATTACGTCAAGGAAAAATATCAAAATGGTTTTCTGGAATTGGACAAGAGGCTATTTCTGTAGGTTTAACCTCTGCTTTAGATCAGGATGAATATATTCTGCCATTACATAGAAACCTGGGGGTATTTACAACTAAAGGGGTTCCTTTTAATAGATTGTTTTCTCAGTTTATTGGAAAAATGAATGGATTTACTAAGGGTAGGGATAGGTCTTTTCATTTCGGAACACAGGAGTATAATATCATAGGGATGATTTCTCATTTAGGGCCTCAAATGGGAGTTGCAGATGGTATAGCATTAGCAAATAAATTAAAGAAAAATGGAAAGATAACAGCTGTTTTTACAGGTGATGGTGGTGCTAGTGAAGGAGACTTTCATGAAGCTGTAAATGTTGCTGCGGTATGGGATTTGCCTGTTATATTTGTTATAGAAAATAATGGATATGGTTTGTCTACGCCTAGTGATGAACAGTTTAGATGTAAGCAATTTGCAGACAAAGGACAGGGATATGGTATAGATGCCTATACTATTGATGGAAATAATATTTTAGAAGTATATTCCTCAGTAAATAAATTGAAGAAAGAAATATCTGAAAATCCTAAACCAGTTATTTTAGAGTGTATGACCTTTAGAATTAGAGGTCACGAGGAGGCTTCAGGTACTAAGTATGTTCCCAAAGATTTAATGGAAGCTTGGGAGCAGAAAGACCCTGTGAATAATTATGAAATTTTTCTTAAATCAGAAAAAATTATCTCTGATTCGGAGATATCACAAATTAAGAAAGAGATAAGAGATCAAATAAATTCTGCTTGGAAAATATCTGAAAAGGAAGAAGAGATCGTTTCTGATATTCAAAAAGAGTTAAAAGATGTATTTAGAGATTATTCTTTTTCTAATATTTTAAAATCTAAGGTTAAAACAGAAAAAAGATTAGTAGATGCGGTCTCTGATGGTTTAAGGCTGAGTATGCAAAAACATAAGAATTTAGTAATTATGGGTCAAGATATTGCTGAATATGGAGGTGTTTTTAAAGTTACAGATGGATTTGTTGATGAGTTTGGAAAAGATAGAGTTAGAAATACTCCAATTTGTGAATCTGCAATTGTAAGTGCTGCTTTAGGTCTTTCAATAAATGGATACAAAGCAGTAATGGAAATGCAGTTTGCGGATTTTGTAACTTCTGGTTTCAATGCAATTGTAAATAATTTAGCAAAAACACATTATAGATGGGGTCAAAAAGTAGATGTTGTTGTAAGAATGCCAACTGGAGCGGGAGTTGGTGCGGGACCATTTCATTCTCAGTCAAATGAAGCTTGGTTTACTCATACTCCTGGTTTAAAGGTAGTGTATCCAGCTTTTCCGGAAGATGCTAAAGGATTATTAATAGAATCAATAAATGATCCTAATCCAGTCATGTTTTTTGAGCACAAGGCTCTATATAGAGCCTGTTCACAAATGGTTTCAGATAATTATTTTTCAACTGAAATTGGAGTTGCTAATTTGTTGGAAAAAGGAGATGATGTTACTATAATTACTTACGGATTTGGAGTGCATTGGGCTTTAGAAGTCTTAAAAAATAATCCAGAAATTTCAGCAGAATTAGTAGACTTAAGAACTTTAATACCATTAGATAAAGAGACGATTTTTAACTCTGTGAAAAAGACAGGTAAAGTAATAGTTCTGCATGAGGACTGTATGATTGGTGGTTATGGAGCAGATATTTCTTCTATGATTTCTGAGGAATGTTTTGAGTATTTAGACGCTCCTGTAGTTAGGTCAGCAAGTTTAGATATTCCAGTTCCTTTTTCTTCTGTGTTAGAGGAGGATTTTTTACCAAAACAGAGATTTGAAAGAAAGTTGAAGGATCTTTTAAATTATTAATTTCCATAAGTTTTTAAATCTGATTTTAATTCCCGATATTTGTAAAGTTTTTAAGTAGATATATTTTATGATTAGAACCTATTTTAATGTTACAATATTAGTATACATTTTACTATTTTCTTTTAGTTCTTGTGTTACTAACAAAAACCTTGAGTATATTAATACGGATAATTTACAGTTGAATTCTACCTCTTTTAACTATATTGTGCAAAAAGAAGATTTACTTTCGGTCCAAATTAGTAGTACTACTAAATCTGATTATGATTTTTTCAATTTACAAGAAACATCTAATCCTCAATTGATGAATCAAAATCCATATCTTTATGGATATCTTGTTAAACCTGATGGTTTTGTAAATCTTCCTATGATTGGAAATATAAAAGTTGAAGATTTTACAATAAGTGAGGTTGAGAATGTAATTAAGCAAATAGCATCTTCTTATTTTAAGGATCCTATTGTTAAAGTAAATGTATTGAACTTTAAAGTTAGTATATTAGGCGAAGTTAATTCTCCTGGTGAATACAATATTGTACGTTCAAATCAAAATGTTCTCCATTTAATTGGTAAAGCAAATGATTTAACAGAGTTTGCAAATAGAAAAAAAGTTAAAATTATTAGAAATGATAGTGATAATTTTTCTAAAATAATTTACCTAGATTTAACGGATCCCAAAATTTTAAACGATAAGAATTTTTTTCTAAATCCTCAGGATATTGTTTATATAGAACCTCTAAGAAAGAAGTTTTATTCTGTAAATAGTTTGTATAATGCTGTCTCTGTTTCTATTTCTGCTATTACACTATATTTCTTGTTAACTAATAATTAATTATGGAACAGGAAAAAGTTAATTCATTAGATAACATTATTGATTTTAGAGAATTTCTTTTTAAAATTATAAATAACTGGTATTACTTTTTGTTAAGTATATTATTTGCATTACTAGTAGCTTTTGGTTACACAAGATATTCTCATGAATTTTACAGAGTGTCTACCAAAGTACACATTCACAAAGATAATAGTAACACATCTGCCGCTGATGTTTTATATAGCAGTCTAAATGATAATAAAGAGGCTTCTTTAATAGATGAAATAAGTATGTTTACATCTTATCCTCTAGTTTTTGAAACAGTTTCTAATTTAAGGTTTGATGTAAGTTATTTTCTAGAAGGTAACATTAAAACTTCTGAATCTTTTAGTCCACCTATTAGAGTTATTTGTGATAAAAAAATAACACAGAAAAACCCCAACATTTCATTTAATATTGATGTGTTAGATGAACAAACTTATAATTTATACTGTAAGAAATTAGATGTTGAGAATGTTTATTCATTTGGTGATGAGATTCAGTTAGGATCGTATAAATTTATTGTTGAAAGAAATTATGAAGAAAGATGGGGTGAGTTTCCTACTACAATAGTTAGATTTAGAAACTTAAAACAAATTGCTAAGGAATATCAATCTAAGATTCAGTTTGATAAATTAGAGAAAGAATCAAATATTGTTACAATTTTTATTTTAGAAGAAGATCAAGATAAAGGAGTCACTTTTTTAAACACATTAGTGGAAAATTTTATTGATAATCAGATTGAAGTAAAAAGGAAATCTTCCTTAAATACGGTAGAATTTATTCAAAACGAGATACAATCTATAGAAGATTCTTTGTCCTTAATTGAAATTAAATTACAGGACTATAAGAACTCCAACCAAATCCCAGATATGAATCTTAAAACTCAAAATATTTATAAGAAGATATCTACTCTAGAAGAAGAATTGTCTAATTATAAGTATCAAGATAAGTATTATTCTTATTTAGAATCATATTTAAATAATGAAAATCGTTTAGAGAGAATTGTAGTACCATCTACATATGGAATTACTAACTCTTCATTATCTGAGTTAGTTAGGCAGTTAGTAAATATTCAACTAGAGAAAAATGTACTTATTGATGGGGGGCAGATAAACAATCCTTCTATTGAAGATTTTGATTTACAGTTAAATCAATTATCTTTAAATATTAAAGAGGTAATCTTAAATAGTAGGAGTTCTAACAACAATATTATCAAGGATTTAAACAGTCGCATTGCTTTAGAAGAGTCATCTTTAAGTTCTTTACCAATTGAACAAAGAGAACTGTTAAATATTCAAAGAATTCAAAAAACAAGCGAAACATTATATATGTTCTTATTACAAAAGAAATCTGAGGCAGAAATAACAGCTTCATCTATTGTATCTAATATAAAACATGTTGAACCTGCAACTTTATTTAATAAAAAGCCTGTTTTACCAAAAATATCACAAGTCTATACCATTGCTGTTTTAGTTGGTATATTATTTCCATTACTTATTCTTATAATTTTAGATTTATTTAATGATAAGATCCAATCTAGAATAGAATTAGAGAGATTAACAAAGATAAAGTTAATTGGATTAATTGGAAGAAATCATTCTGCTCATAATCTATTGTCTCAATTAAATCCTAAATCTGCAATAGCAGAAGGATTTAGAGCATTAAGATCTAATTTGAATTACAAAGACAAAGAATTAAAAGATAAAGTTTATTTAATTACATCCTCAATTAGTGGTGAAGGAAAAACTTTTATTGCGTCAAACCTAGCTGTTGTATTTGCAAATTCTGGAAAAAAGACTCTTTTATTAGGAGCTGACCTAAGAAGACCAAAGATTTATGAAGATTTTGCTACTAATAACAATAAAGGTTTATCAACTATTTTATCTGGAAAACATACTTTCAAAGATGTTATTATAGAAACTGAAGAAGAGAATTTGGATGTTATAATTTCAGGTCCATCTCCCTCTAATCCTTCAGATATGTTGCTGAATGAAAACTTTGAAAAACTTATATCTGAACTAAAAAATAAGTATGATAAAATAGTTATTGATACAGCTCCAGTTGGCTTAGTTGCAGATGCTTATATGGTTATGAAATATACAGATGTTAATTTATATATTGTTCGTCAGAACTATACTACAAAAGAGGTGTTAAGATTTGTAAATGGACTATATGATAATAATAGAGTTGAGAATTTATATTTAGTTTTAAATGATGTAAGTTCTGGTAGTGGTGTATATGGATATGGAAAATACTCTTACGGATACGGGTATGGTTACGGATATAACTATTCAGCGTATATTCATAATTCAGATTATTTTGAAGAGGAGTAAAAAACAACTAAAATGAAAACAACTTATAAATCTCCACAAGTTATTGCAGAAATAGGATGTAATCATAAAGGAGAAATACAATTAGCAAAAGAACTAATTAAAGAAGCTGTTGATAGTGGTGTAGAGGTTGTTAAGTTCCAAAAGAGAAATAATAAAGAACTTTTAACACTAGAACAATACAATGCTCCTCATCCAAATCCAATGCATTCTTATGGAGATAGTTATGGTGCTCACAGGGAGTTTTTAGAGTTTGATGTTGTTCAACATAAATCATTGAAAGAATATGCAGAAAGTTTAGGGGTAATTTATTCTACTTCAGTATGGGATACAACTTCAGCAAAAGAGATAGTTTCTTTAGATCCTGTATTTATAAAAGTTCCTTCAGCTTGTAACAATCATTTTGAAATGCTAAAAGTGTTGAGAGATCATTATAAAGGAGATGTACATATTTCTTTTGGAATGACTACAAAAGAGGAAGAGGAACAAATAGTATCTTTTTTTGAGAAAACTAATCAATCCCAAAGATTAATTATTTATTCTTGTACTTCAGGTTACCCTGTCCCTTTTGAGGATGTTTGTATGTTGGAGATTATAAGAATTAAAGAAAAATTTGAAGACAGAGTGAAAGATATTGGATTTTCAGGACATCATTTAGGAATAGCGATAGATGTTGCCGCTTATACCTTAGGAGCGACTTGGATTGAACGCCATTTTACCTTAGATAGAACTTGGAAGGGAACCGATCATTCAGCTTCTTTAGAACCAACAGGTTTAAGAAAATTAGCTAGAGATTTAAAAGCTACTTACAAATCATTAACATATAAACATTCTGATATTTTATTGATTGAACAATTACAAAGAGATAAGTTAAAATTTAGAGAGAAATAATGTCTATAATTGCATTTTTACCAGCGAGGGGTGGAAGTAAATCTATTCCTGAAAAGAATATAAAATCTTTTTGTGGAAAGCCTCTTATTTTTTGGAATTTACAAGAATTACAGAATTCAAATGTAGATAAAGTTATAGTTGCTACAGATTGTAATAAAATAAAGGCTACTGTGCTTTCTTTTAATTTTTCAAAAGTAGAGATCTATGATAGAAATAAAGAAAATGCACAAGATAATTCCCCTACAGAATCTGTAATGTTAGAATATATTGATGTTAAAAAACTGAATAAAAAAGATGTGTTTATGTTGGTGCAGGCTACATCACCGTTTACTCAGAGTTCTCATTTTAATGAAGGATTAGAATTATATAAGAATTATGATTCTGTTCTAAGTTGTTGTAAATCTAAGAGATTTTATTGGGATGAAAATGGAAAGGCTCTTAATTATGATATTTTTAATCGTCCTCGAAGACAGGATTTTAGCGGAAGTTTAGTAGAAAACGGAGCTTTTTATATTAATTCTGTTGAAAATATTATAAAAACTAATAATAGACTTTATGGTAAAATTGGCCTGTATGAAATGCCAGAATACACTTCCTTAGAAATTGATGAACCAGAGGATTGGAATATTGCAGAGTCAATCATGAAAAGGAACATTAAAAGTGGTATTAATCTTGACTTTTCTAAAATTAAGATTTTTTTATCGGATGTAGATGGTGTTATGACAGATGCAGGAATGTACTATACCGAAAATGGTGATGAGTTCAAGAAATTTTGCACTTATGATGGTATGGGAATGAAATTATTACAAAAATCAGGAATTAAGGTAGGTATACTTACTTCAGAAGATAGAGTTTTAAATAGAAGGAGAGCGAAGAAGTTACGTTTAGATTTTGATTTTCATGGAGCTATAGATAAGTTTCAGATTGTAAAAGACTTATGTGAAAGAGAAAAAATTACTCTTAATGATGTTGCTTACATCGGTGATGATATAAATTGTTTTGAGTTACTTTCTAATGTTGGGATTGCAGCATGTCCATATAATGCTGTCACTAAAATAAAATCAATTCCTAATATAATTCATCTACAAAAAAATGGTGGAGAAGGAGTTGTAAGAGAATTTGTGGAATTAATTTTATCCTAAAATGAAGTTGTGGAGGGATATCAAAGATTTTGTACTTTCATTCTATTACCCTAAAGGACAATATTTCTTAGTTTCTTTTCCTAAAACTGGAAGAACATGGTTGATGTATATGTTAAATCAAATTAAAGATTTAAGTAATCACCCATTAAAAGAATCCAAAAATTTTATTTTTAATGAACATGATAATTCTGAAATTATCATAGAAAATGGTTATAGAAACAACTCTAGTGATGTTTTTAGGTATACTAATAGATTTAGATACAGAAGATCTAAAGTAATTTTTCTTGTGAGAGATCCTAGAGATGTTGTTGTTTCTCATTTTTATCAGGTTACAAAAAGAGCTAAAAATCCTTTTGTTTTTAATTCAATTACCGATTTTGTGAAACATGATATTCTAGGGTTTAAAAGAATCATACATTATTATAATTTATGGTATAATAATAAGGAAGTACCTCAAAATTTTCTTTTGGTAAAATATGAGGATTTATATCAAAATGGAGTAGAAGAATTATTAAGGATTAATAAATTTTTAGATTTAGACGTTAGTAGAGAAAATATTGAATTGGTTTATTCAAATTCAACTGCAGATAAAATGAGAAATAAAGAATTGTCTAATAAATTAGAAGGATTCAATGATTTTGGAAATGATAGGAATACTTTAAAAGTAAGAAATGCTAAGATTGAAGGTTATAAAAATGAACTATCAGTTGAAGATATAGCGTTTTGTAACTCTGAAATGAGAAATTTAAATCATTATTTTAAATACAAAATATGATTAAGTTTTTTAGTTCTTTGTTTTATTTCTTTAAATTAATCTTTGTTAAAAAAGAAGTAGATGTGTTATTTTATTATCCACAGCATTTTAATAGGGGTGTAGACAATGAGAATATTTTGTTTCAAACATTGTACAAGAGTTGTGATATTAACTCTAAATCTTATGTTGTTTTTGAAGAACCATACAGAAAATGTTCTCAAAAAAGAAATAATAATACAATACCATTTGACTTTTTGTTTTATCAAATTATTTTTTTTAGAAAGATTGGGTTTTCAGAACAAAGAATAGGTGAAATATTCTCTAATTTATTTTTTAGAAGATTTTCTTGTAAAAATATAATTGTTCTTTCCCAATCTTTATTGGAGTTTTTCAGATTTTCTATTAAAGATTCTATTATTTTCGACTTACAACATGGAATAATTCATTCAAAAAAGGAAGGATATATAGAAAATGGAGTTATAAATAAAAGAATTTCAAAAAACAATATTAATCTTTTATTATACGGAGATGGATTTAAGAACTTATTGGAAATCGGTGATAAATCAGATTATATCAATAATAAGAGTCATGTAATTGGCTTCTCTAAAATTAATGTTAGTGATCTTCATTCTGAATCAAATGGAAATATATTAGTTAGTCTTCAATTTACAGAAGATCATACGAATAATGATAATTTAAAACTAAAAGATGAGATATTTGTTTTTGTAAAAGAAAATCCAAAACATACATTTTATTTAAAACATCATCCAAGATTTAACAATGAGGTAGATTTGAGTGAGATACTAAATCTTGAAAATGTACACATTGCTCCAGTTCAATTAATTAATTGTTTTGAAAGGTGTTCTATTCATCTAACAGCTTATTCAACAACAACATTTGAAGCTGCTTCTTATGCTATTCCAACTATATTCTTTACATCTTTACAGAAAAAATTTAATATGTTTCATGAAGATTTTAAATATCCAATCGTAAATGACTTACAATTTATTGAGAATAATTATTTAGAAAGTTCAAAAAGAGTAAAAAAGTGGCAATCTAAATTTTACTCTACATTTGATGAGGATAAATTTATATCTTTACTAAAATGAAAAAGAAAAAAATATTTTTAGGAGCATATGTTAATCAATTAAATGCTCAGAATATTAATTGTAAATCTATTTCTTCACACTTAAATAAAGAGAAGTATCAGGTGAAGTCGTTAGTTTTAGGTAGTAAGAATATTCCAAACATAGATGGAGTTTCTTATTTTAGGGTGAGTATTTTGTGTTATTCTTTTTCAAATTTAATTGCATTTATTAGAGCGGTTCTTTGGGCGGATGTATGTTATTTACCAAAACATCAATCTACTCCCAGAATCGTTTTAAAAATTGCATCTTTTTTAAACAAAAAAATATTTACAACTATTGAGGGTAATATGTGTGATACCTCTAAAAAAAATATGATTAGTAGTTTTGGAAGTATAAACAATATGATTCAACACTTCTCATTAATACCTAATAAGTTTGGAATAACAAAAGAAATTGTTGAGAATGCGAAATGTGGAGTTTTTTTAAATAGTGATCCATTGTATTTAGGTGTTGAAAAAATAAAGTTTAATCATAATAAATCTAGAAAGAAATTAAGAAATGTTGTATTTATTGGTTCTTTGGTTAAAACTAAAGATATTGATGAATTTATTCGGTTGTCTAGTTGTTTCCCTGAAATTAGTTTTAATGTAGTAGGGGATGGTCCTGAAAGGAAAAGATTAAAATCTATATCAGGAGATAATGTAATATTTCATAATAAATTGAATCATGAGTTTCTATCAAAACTACTAAGAGATATGGATTTACATTTTTTACCATCAAAATCAGAGGGCTTTCCTAAAGTTGTTTTAGAAACAGCTTCCTCTGCTATTCCTTCGATTGTTTATAAAGATTATGGAACTAAAGAATGGATAACACATAAAGAAAACGGATTTATTGTATCTAATTTCAATGAAGTTCTAGATATTTTACATGAACTCATAGAAAGACCAGATATTTTGGAAAGAAATTCTCAGAATGTTTTAGAACTTGCTGATAAATTTGATTGGAAAGTTGTAATAAAAGATTGGGAAAAAGTAATAGATAATTTGATATGATTTCTTATATAAAAGAAAAATATTATTGGTATAAAATCAACCAAAAGTTAAAACTATTTTTTAAAAACAAGAAGGATTCCAAAATTTTACTGTTTGGTTATCCTAAAAGCGGAAATACATGGTTGAGATTTCTACTTTATAACTATTGTAATTTACTACTGAATCCAAATGATGATAAGACAATTAGTTTTGATCAATTAAATAGTCTCCAAAACAATGTGATGGATAGGGGAACAATCTTTAACATTGTTGAGGGATTTCCATTTTTTTATAGAACTCATAAAATTTATGAGAAACCTTATGATTTATTTGATAAAAAAATATTTGTTCATAGAAATCCTTTAGATACTCTTATTTCGGCTTATTATTTTTACAAGAATAGAGATATTCCCTTTTTTGATGATCCTGAATATTTAAGGGGTAGATTACATAATATTGACTTTTATGTTTTGTTTAAGATAGATCATTGGATTAATTTTTACAATATTTCAATAAAGCATGCAGATTTTGTAATAAATTATTCTCAGATGAAGAGTAATTGCAAAAAAGAGTTTTTAAATTTAATTAAGTTTTTAGAATGGGATTTAGATGAAAATTTAGTTGAAAAATCTATAGAAATCTCTTCTTTTAAGAAAGTAAAAAAGATGGGAGAAGATAATTTTCAACAATATGGTAATGGTCCTAAAGATGGAAGTTTTAAAGGAGAATTTACAAGGTCTGGTGAAGAAGGTCAGTTTAAAAAAGAATTAAATAAAGAAACAATTAAAAAAGTATTAAATAAGTTTCCAGAATTTCAGAATTTATATCCAAATTGTATTGAAAAAGTATAAAACATATCTTGTAATTACCCCTTTATTCCCTACAAAAGAATCTTTTGTTGGTAGTTATGTTTTTGATCAGGTTAATGAAATTAGAAGACAAACAGATTATCATATTTGTATTATTAAGATAGTTTCATTATTCTCTAGTGAAAAGGATTATACGTATGGTAACTTCATGGTATATGTTTTTAAAATTTTTGATATTCCTTTTTTTATTTTACCAGGTCTTTTTAATAAAATAAATAATTTAAGGTTTAGAAAATTTTTAAAAAGAAAGAATATAAAAAATATTTCGGTTTCTCACGCTCATGTAAGTTATCCATGTTCATATTTACAAAATATTCTAAGTTGTAAAAAAATAGTTCAACACCATGGATTGGATGTATTACAATTATTAAATGGAAGGATTAATATTTTAAGGAAAATTCAGAGAAATTTCTTAATAAAAAACACTATACGTATATTAAATAATGCCGATCTAAACATAGGGGTTTCACAAAAGGTATTAAATCAATTACATAAGTTTAATGAATATAAACCAAATAATGAAATTGTTTTATATAATGGTGTTAACACATCTAAATTTTATAATATTGAAAAAAATAACAGCACCTATACTATAGGATGTATCGCTAATTTTTGGAAAATTAAGGATCAGATAACATTGATTAAATCAGTACATAGATTAATTAATGAAGGAAAGAATGTTAAACTAAGATTTATTGGTTCAGGTTATACTTTAAAACAATGTAAAGATTATGTTTTTACAAATAATTTGTCTAAAAGTGTTACATTTGAGAAAGAGTTGCCTCATAATGAGTTAAACAGATTTTATAATAATTTAGATTTATTTGTTCTGCCTTCTTACTTTGAAGCATTAGGATGTGTTTATTTAGAATCTTGGGCTACTAATACTCCTTTTATTGCAGTAGAAAATCAAGGTATTTCAGAGATAATACCTTATAATTGGAAGGAGTTAATATTGGTTCCTAAGTCTTGTGATGAGGTTCTTTCAAAAAAAATCAACTATTTTATGGAGAATAAAGTACTGTTTACTTTTGACCAGAAATATGATATTAAGAACACTATTTCAGAATTTTTAAAACATAATATATTTAATGATTAAGTTTTTTAGAAATATAAGTCAAAGGATTAAAAGAAATATTTTTGCTAAAAATCAAAAAAGAAAGATTAATCAGAAGGGTAGTTTAATCTATGCTTTTAATGATAGTAATACAATTTTTGTTCACATACCTAAAACTGCTGGAGTATCTATTACAAAAGCGATTTATGGAGATGTTTCTAAGGAAGGACATAGGTCCATCTATTTTTACAAAAAAGTTTTTGGTAAAGACTTTGAAGATTTCTTTACTTTTTCTTTTATTAGGAATCCTTATGACAGGCTATATTCATCATACAAATTTTTGCAAAATGGAGGTATGAATCAACATGATAAGAATGCTTTTCAGAAGTATTTATCTCACTATTCCGATTTTGAAGATTTTGTTCTAAATGGTTTGAATAGTGAGATTATTTATGAGATAATTCACTTTATTCCTCAATCAGAATTTATTTGTAATAATGATGGTAAAATAATGGTAGATTTTATTGGAAGATTTGAAAATTTAAATGAAGACTTAAAAAAACTCTCAGAGAATATAAACAAAGAAATTGTATTAGAACATTATAATAAAAACAATAAAGTAGATTTTTCTAAAATATATACTGAAGATATGAAGTTGAAAGTTTATAGTATATATAAAAAGGATATTGAAATTTTTAAATATTGAATTATGAATAACAAAGATAAATGATAAGATGGTTTGTTAAATATGGTTTTGTAATATTTTTATTTAATACAGTTTTATATTCTATCAGCTTAACTAAAGATACGATTGCTCCTATAGTTTTTTATATAACTATGGGAACTGGTTTGTTTTTTTTAATATTAAATCCAAAGCATTTAAAAGAAGTTTTATTTCATAAAGCTTTTTTGTTTTTAATGATTTTAAACTTAATAAATTTAATATACTATTTATTTTTTGACTCAATTTCAAACATTGATTCGCTAGAATACTTAATGGCTCGTTTTATGACTTTCTCATTAATTTGCCTTTCTATTTATTATAATTTTAGTTTTTTTAAGATTCGATTTACAGATTTGATTGTAAAGATAATTTCTTTAGTTGTTTTTTTAAGTTTGATAATTGATCCAAATCTTTTAAATGGAAGATATCATGGGATTATATGGAATCCTAATATGTTAGCTTCTTTGACTGTATTAGCCTTTGCCTGTATATTATTAAGAACAAAAGAAAAATCAAAATTTGAGAAACTGTTAATGACTATATTGTTATTGGTTTCACTATCTACTGGTTCTAGATCTGCAATTATAGCAATAGGATTGTCATTTATTTTTAAATATGGTTTTTCTTTAAGAAATATTTTATATTCCATAACAGGGGTGATGTTAATCTTTATGATTTCTAATACAAATTTGGATACAAGTTTGAATCGAATCACTAGTCAAGGTATTATAAAGGGAAGAGTAGAACAATTCAACTTTGCGATTTATAATATTAAAGAAAAGATATTTACTGGTCATGGATTAAGTGAATATTCTGGATTACCCTCTGATGTTGATATTCCTCAGAGATTGGAAGGGATTTTTATAGCTGCTCATAATGGTTATCTTTCTATACTAATTCAATATGGAATAATATTTGGTGGATTAGTTATCTTGATTCTTTTTATAAAAAGCTTTGAGCTTTTTAGTTTCTATTTTAGAAGGAATGATGAAAATTTGGTATATGTATTTTTTATAGTATATACTTTGTTTGCGGCAAATTTTGAAAGTTTAATAACTGGAATAAATGAGTTTCATACAATATTATTTTGGTTTTCATTATCCTATTTATCTTATTCAAAATATTTAGAAAAGTATGAGGATTAAGATTTTAGATAATATAGAAGATTTTAGATGTTTAAAATCGGATTGGGACTTGCTTTATAGTAAGGATAAGGAATATACTGTTTTCCAATCGTTTAATTATAATTATTATTCATGGAAAAATGAGTTATTGAATAGTAATTCAAAATTATCTATCATTTGTGTTGAGTTAAATGGTCAGATATGTTCTATATTTCCATTTTATATAGACATAAGAAAAAGAATTAGATTTATTAATGATACGCATTCTGATTTTTGTGATTGTTTAACAACTGTAACTTTAGATTTTAAATTAATTGAAGAAGCTTTGAGAGTTAGATTTATGTTTCGTCAAATTCAATTAATAAATTTAAAGAAAGACTCTAAGATATTATCTTTTAAAAATATTATATCAAAATCAAAAAATTCAACATATTCTTTTTTGACTCTTGAGAAAGGTATTTTTCCTGAAAATTTTAAAAGGTACAAATCAAAACAAAAGACAGAATTTAGAAGGATACTAAAGAAGAATAAAGATAATAAACATTTAATTGTTAACGCTGATGTCGCAGAGTTTCCATTAAAAGAAATTCAATTATTAAGAAATGAAATGATTAGTTTAGGTTTAAGAAACAAAAGTTTCCTGAGAGACGCTCAAATTGATTTATTAAAACAACTATTTGACAAGAAAGATGTTATTTTAAGTCTAGTTAAAGATAATTCAAAGTTTAAAGCTGTTTCATTTATCATTAATAGATTTAATAAACATCTATTTTGGATTGATATGTATGATGAGTCAAAAATGATTAATTTGTTTAATTATATTAATTTTATTTCAAAGAAATCGTTAAAAAATTCGATTATTATTAATTTTGGAAGAGGATTGTATAGTTATAAAATTTCAAATTTCTTACCTGAAAAAAGAGACTTATTTTCTGTGTCAATATATTCTTCAAATTGGCAAGAGTTTAAGTTTAATTTTGAAAAGAAATTGATTCAATTTTTAAAATATTTGCTTTGGAAAGTAAGATGAGAAAAGTATTTACATATTTTGTAGAACCAGCTTCTTATACCTTAGATTTAATTACAAATGTGCATTCTAAGCTAGACATTTCATTTGTTTTCATTAAAAGTAAGTCCGAAGCTAAGTCTATTGAATTAATTAAAAAAGACATCTGTTTATCAGAGCTATCTCTTTATCAGAAAATTTTCTTTGTATATAATGTCTGGAAAAGCAATAAACTTATAATTATAAATGGATATAATAACTATCCATTTTTCCTAAGCTTTATTTTTAACTTTTTCTCATTTAGGAAAAGGTATATAGCTATAGAATCAGATACTCAATTGAAGGTGCCTAACAATATTTTTAAACGAATGGTCAAATCTATCTATTTAAACATTATTTTTAGAAATAAATATGTGTTAGGTTTTGCTGGTGGGAGTCTTATACACAAGCAATTATTCAGATTTTACGGAATGAAAGAAGAAAGAATATTTTTAATGCCAATGATGGTTGATAATTCCAAATATCTAAATGCTATCAAGAAAAAACCTTCTAAGTTTACTTTTCTATTTGTAGGTAGATTAATTGACAGTAAAAATGTAAATGTGCTTTGTGAGAGATTTTTGTCTTCATTTACTAATAAAAATGCAGATTTAATTATTGTTGGATCTGGAACGAATCTTGCAAAATATAAAAAAAAGTACACGCATCCTCAAATAAAATTTACTGGATCTGTATTTGGTGATGAATTGTTGAATTATTATATTAACTCATCTGCTTTCGTTTTACCATCAACTAAAGAGGCTTGGGGCCTTGTAATTAATGAGGCGATGTCATCTGGTCTACCAGTGATAGCTCATAAGGAGGTTGGATCTGTACATGATTTAATTTTTAATAAGAATACTGGATTTGTAATTGAGTCATGGGATGAATTAGAGTTAAGAATGAATGAACTTTATAATAACTCAGAATTATGCGAAAAGTTTTCAAAAAATGCAGTTCGATTAATGGAGGAAGAATGGAACTATAAATTGTATAAAAATAATTTGCTTCATTCAATAAAAAAAGTAAATCAATGTCTTTAAGTTCAATTATTAAAAACACACTAGTTAGAGTGTCTGGCTTTTTTTTAAATTCTAGAAAAAGTAGGTGTATTTTTTACCATGATATACATTCTGAAGTTAGATTTACTAATATGTCTAATTCTGTAGAATTATTTAAAGATCATGTGAAAACAATAAGAAATAGTGGATTTGAAATTGTACACGATATAACTAAGGAATATAATCAGATCTCTATTTCTTTTGATGATGGATGGAGAGGGATATTTGAAAATATAGAATTAATAAATAGATTAAAAGTTCCTATAACATTATTTGTTGTACCTTCTTTTTTAGACAAAGAGAATTATCTAACAGAAAAAGAACTTGTATCAATATCAAAAAATCCATACATAAAAATTCAATCTCATACGCTTAATCACTTTGATTTAACTAGTTTAAGAGATGATGTTTTAAAAGAAGAACTAACTTTTTCAAAAAACAGACTAGAGTCTCTTTGTGGGGTGTTAGTAGATTCTGTTTGCTATCCAAAAGGACTCTTTAATTCTAAAATTGTAAATTTTGCTACTAATATAGGTTATCGCTATCAATATTCTTCTTTGCCAGGTTCTTATTATAAAGATATATATCCAACTGTTAAAAGAAGAAGTTTAGTTCAGCACTTATCATCTAGACAATTAGAATATACTTTAAGAGGAGGGGATAGTATTTTATATTTTTGGTATAAATTTAAACATATAAAAAAATGAGAATTTGTTTAGTTTCTTCTTCTTTTTACCCAGCTATATTTTATGGTGGTCCAGTTTCTTCCACATGGGATTTGTCAAGAAAAATTGGAGAAAAGGGAATTGAAATGTATGTTTCAACAACTAATGCAAATGGAAAGGAAAAGTTAAGTGGTGTAAATACTAAAAAACATATAAAACAAGCTAAAAATGTATTTGTAAGATATTATAACGAGCAGATAATAAACTTTTTTTCTATTTCTTTCATATTTGGAGTATTTTCTGATATAAAAAATTCAGATGTTGTTTACATTCAGTATCTGTATCATTATACTGTTTTATTTTCTTTGTTTTACTCATTTTTATTAAGAAAGAAAATAGTTATTTGTCCAAGGGGAAGTTTATCCCAATATACCTTTAAAAACAAAAAAAGTATTTGGAAGAAGTTGTGGTTGTTTTTATTAGTCAAACCTTTTTCAAAGAGAGTTTTATGGCAGGCTTCATCGTATTTAGAAAAACAAGATATTTTAAATTATTATCCTGATGTTAATGTACAAATAGTTTCTGATGGTATTGATTTTGATTCTTTTCAGAATCAAAATAAAATTGAAAATAAAGAGATCTTAAAAAAATATCTTGGTAAAGATTTCTCGGAAGTTTCTGAGATACTGTTTTCAATGGGTAGATTACACGATATAAAGAGATTTGATATTTTGATACATGCATTTAGTACTTATGTAAAAGAGAATAATAATTCTAAACTATTAATCGCTGGCGCAGATGATGGAAGTAAAATAAAACTTCAGAGATTGATAGATAGGTTAAGATTATCTAATTCAGTATTTTTAATAGGTTTAATTAATTTTGATCAAAAAAAAGAATTATTAACAAATTGTTCTGTTTTTTCTCTTTGTTCAGAATTTGAAAGTTTTGGAATTGTTGTAGCCGAGGCTCTTGCATGTGGTACCCCTGTAATAGTTTCTGACAAAACTCATTGGAAAGATGTTGAGAAAAATAAATGTGGTATATTTGCTAAAAACCGAAAAGAAGAGATTTCTAGAGCTTTATTTCAGGTTAAGGAATATAATTTTTTGGAGATAGATTGTAAAAGATATATTAAGAACAATTTTGATTGGAATATTGTTACTGAAAATTTCTTAAAACTTGTAACGAAAAAGTAATGTATATTTTAGGAATAAATGCTTATCATGCAGATTCCTCAGCTTGCTTGTTAAAGGATGGTGTGGTAATTTGTGCAACAGAGGAAGAACGTTTCAGAAGAATAAAGCATTGGGCTGGATTCCCTTCAGAATCTATAAAGTTCTGTTTGAAAGACGCGAAAATTTCAGTTGAAGATTTAGATTATATAACTATATCTAGAGATCCCAAAGCTAATGTTTCTAAAAAGATAATTCATACAATTAAAAATAAAGTGAGGATAAAGTCTGTACTAGATAGACTTTTAAACACTAAAAAAGTAGGATCTGTAAAATCTGAATTAGCAAAATTATTAAATGTAAGGGAATCTTTTATTAAAGCAGATGTTCACCATATAGAACATCATAGAAGTCATATTGCTTCTGCTTTTTTTGCTTCTAGATTTAAAGAGTCTGCAATTCTATCAATTGATGGTTTTGGAGATTTTACTTCTACTATGACTTCCGTTGGAACTGGTAATAAAATTAAGGTTTTGGATTGTGTGAATTACCCTCATTCATTAGGAGTATTTTACACTGCAGTTACTCATTTTTTAGGTTTTCATAATTATGGAGATGAATATAAAGTCATGGGCTTAGCTCCATATGGAGAGGCTAAATATTTAAAAGAACTATCTGAAATTATACAAAAAACTGATGATGGATTTTTTAGGCTCAATCATAAATATTTTAAACATTTCAAGCAAGGAGTTGCAATGGATTGGGAAAATGGTGAGCCAAAAATTGATTTATTATATACAAAACAGTGGGAAGTTTTATTTTGGAATGCTAGAAAAAAAGGTGATGATTTAAAGCAGTTTCATGTAGATTTAGCTGCTACTGCACAGAGATTTACAGAGCAAATGATTTTTTATATTCTCAATAAATTGCATGAAAATACAGGATTAGACAATCTTTGTATTGCAGGAGGTGTCGCTCAAAATTCTGTTGCAAACGGAAAGATTTTATTAAATACTCCATTTAAAAATATTTATGTTCCTTCTGCGGGACATGACGCTGGAACTTCAATCGGTTCAGCATTGTATTTGTACAACCATATCCTAAAAAAAGATCGACTTCCAGAAATTAAAACTGCTTATTTTGGAAAAAAGTCTACCGAAGAAGAAATTATTAACTGTTTGTTTAAGTCGAACATTAAGTACGAAAAATTAGAAGATAAATATTTATTTAATAGAGTGTCAGACAAGTTAATTAAAGGTGGTGTTGTTGGATGGTTTCAAGGAAGAGCGGAGTTTGGTCCAAGAGCGTTGGGTCATAGATCTATTTTGGTTGATCCTAGAAGAAAAGACGCAAAAGATCTTTTAAATAAGAAGATTAAAAGAAGAGAAAGTTTTAGGCCTTTCGCTCCTTCAATATTAGAAGAATATGTAGAAGAATATTTTGTTCAGAATGATCAGGTTCCCTTTATGGATAAAGTTTTTGATATAAAAAAGGAAAAACACTCTAAAATACCTGCAGTAACTCATGTAGATGGAACTGGAAGATTACAATCTGTTAATAAAGATGTTTCACCCAGATTCCATAGATTGATTTCTGAATTTCAGAAAAAGTCTGGTGTCCCTATTCTTTTAAATACTTCTTTTAATGAAAACGAACCTATTGTAAATAAACCAGAGGAAGCGTTAGATTGTTTTCTTAGAACTAAAATGGATATGTTGGTAATGGAAAATATAATTATTGAAAGGTAGTGGAAAAAACATTTTATGATAGTACTCCATTTGAATATGGATATTCCTCAGTAGAGGAAATTCTTGAGAAAATGAATTCTAACTTGATAGAGGTTATAGAAAAATCTCAAGGAAAAACAATTACTGATGTCGGTTGTGGATGCGGCAGGAATTTGGTTTATTCCTCAAAATTTGCACAAAAATTAATAGGGATAGATATAAGTAAACAATCTCTAGATTTTGCTAAGAAATTTATACAATCTAAAAATTTAGAATTAGTATTAGGAAATAATTTGGATATTCCGTTAAAAGATAATTTTTCTGATTTAGTTATTAGTGATGGTGTTATTCATCATACTGGAGATACTGTTAGAGCTTTTAATGAATGTGTAAGAATATTAAAGCCAGGAGGATTATTGTATTTAGCGGTTTATAAAAAATATAGATATTACCCATTCTTGTATAAATATATAGGTTTTTTTTTGAGAGTTTTTAATAAAACTAAAGTGGGTAATTTTATTATCGAAAATACTTTTGTAGTTTTACATTTTTTGATGTATAAAATTTTTAGAAAACAAAAGTTGTCTATTAAGGAAACAAGAAATATATTTTACGATTATTTTATTACACCTATAGCTACATTTCAATCAAAAAAGGATGTTGATTTATGGATAAGTGACAGTAAATGTACTTTAGAAAAATATGATAGAACAAATGGTAATTGTCATGTATTTATAATTAAAAAAGGTGAATAAGAAGCCTAAAATATCAATTGTAACAATTTCTTATAATAGTTCAAAAACTATTAGGGATACTATTGATAGTGTTTTGATTCAGGATTATGAAAATATAGAATATATTATAATTGATGGTAAATCAACTGATGACACAATTGAAATCATTAAATCCTATGGAGATAGAATTTCTTATTTTATAACTGAAGAAGATGATGGCTTGTATGACGCAATGAATAAGGGTGTTAGAGCTGCAACTGGAGATGTTGTTGGAATTTTAAATTCAGATGACTTCTATTATAATAATCATGTAATATCTGATGTGGCAGAAGTTTTTACTTTTAATGATGTAGATTCTGTTTACGGTGATTTGTTGTATGTAGACACTATAGATACGGACAGTATCAGAAGGTATTGGAAATCTGGAGATTTTCAACTAAAAAGTATGAGGAAGGGGTGGACGGTTCCGCATCCCACATTTTTTGTTAAAAAAGATATATATAATAAATATGGTTTGTATTCCATTAGGTTAAAAAGTGCTTCTGATTATGAAATGATTATTAGACTTTTATTTAAAAATAGAATTTCTGTAAGTTATTTACCAAAAATTCTTGTAAAAATGAGGATAGGAGGTATTAGTAATTATTCTATATGGAATAGATTAAGAGGAAATAATGAGGATTATATTTCTTGGAAAATGAATGGCTTGAGACCTCCAATGTTTATCAGATTTAAGAAACCATTATCAAAATTACCCCAGTTTTTTAAAAGACCAAATGAGTGAGTTTGAATAAGAATTCTAAAATATATATTGCTGGACACAATGGAATGGTTGGTTCTGCTATTTTAAGATTACTAATATCTGAAGGTTATTCAAATATAGTAACTGAGTCTTCCTCAAAATTAGATTTAAGAAACCAGAATCAGGTAAAAGAGTTTTTTGAAAAGGAAAAACCTAATTATGTTTTTTTAGCAGCTGCAAAAGTGGGTGGTATTTTAGCAAATAGTACATATAAAGCCGAATTCTTATATGATAATATGATGATTCAGAATAATGTTATCCATCATTCCTACAAATATAATGTGAGGAAGCTATTGTTTTTAGGGAGTTCTTGTATATATCCAAAATTAGCTCCACAACCTTTGAGAGAAGAATACTTACTAACAGATTCTTTAGAGCCATCAAATGAACCATATGCAATAGCAAAGATTTCTGGAATAAAAATGTGTGAGTTTTACAGAGATCAATATGGGTGTAACTTTATTTCCATAATGCCTACAAATTTATTTGGACCAAGAGACAATTATCATTTAGAAAATTCTCATTTAATACCCGCTCTTTTAAGAAAGTTTTATCTTGCAAAGCACAATAATTTTAAATCTGTTGAAATTTGGGGAGATGGCTCTCCATATAGAGAATTTTTACATGTTGATGATTGTGCTTCCGCTTGCTTATTTTTAATGAACAATTATAACGATTCTCAGTTTGTAAATGTTGGAAGTGGGGTAGAGTTTAGTATAAAAGAGGTTGCGGAATTAATACAGGATAAGATAGGTTTTAATGGAGAGTTAGTGTTCAATACTAATTATCCAAATGGAACCCCAAGAAAATTAATGGATGTGAGTAGGATTAATAATATGGGGTGGAAATCTAACATTACATTGGAAGAAGGAATAGATCGACTATTACCGGATTTAGAGTCTGAACTAGAAAAATATAAATAATTGAATGTTTTAATTGTTGATAATTTTGATTCTTTTACATTTAATTTATATCATTATGTGAGTGAATTCGTTGAAAATTGTACAGTTGTAAGAAGTGATAAGTTGTCTGAAATTGAATTTATAAATTACAATAAAATTATTCTTTCTCCTGGACCTTCACTTCCTAAAAATCACACTAATTTGTTTAAATTTTTAAAAAATTATTCTGAATCAAAATCTATCTTAGGTATTTGTTTGGGTATGCAGGCGATAGCAGAGTTTTTTGGAGGGAAACTAAAAAATCTCGAAAAAGTAAAACACGGTGTAAGTTCAAAAAATAGAGTTATAATGAAAGATAATTTGTATAAAAATATACCTAAAGAATTTGAAATTGGACATTATCATTCTTGGGTTGTAGATAGGGACTTATTACCTTCTTGCTTTCATATAACATCAATTAATGATGATGACTTGATTATGTCTATATCACATAATTCTTTGGATATTAAAGGAGTTCAGTTTCATCCAGAATCAGTTCTTACAAATTATGGTAAAAAGTTAATAAAGAATTGGTTATTTAGTTGAATTCAGGATCGATCCAATCTCTTTTTCTTTCTAGTTTTACATCTTTTAATATGTCTGCTTTTACCCTAATAGTAAGTACATAACTTCTTTGATACCCTGTGGGTATCCAGTGAAATAGCATCTCCCAGCAGTGTAGATCTCTATACACATCAATAGATGTGTAAGAAAAATCTTTATCATTAAAATCATATCCAGATTGATATCCGAATTTCCATTTATCAGTAATCTTTATGTTACCTGAGAACCCTAAGGTTTTTGTATTTATTGTTTCTGAAATAGTGCTTGTTCCTTTGTTAATAGTTTGAGAATAATTTAGATTTAAATTCCATGGAATTGAATAGAAGTTTCTTGTTTCCTCATTTTTGCTTTCTTTCTTCTGAGAAAAAGTTTTATCATTTATATTTAAACCAACTGAGAGATTAGAATTCTTAAACCTAGCAATCCTATGATTTTTAAATAATTCAAGTTTGTGAATTCTTCCATTTTCACCTATTGTATAAGGATCAAAAACACTGCTGTAACTTAGATTTATTTTATTAAACAATTTAGTTCTAACATTTATACTAATATTACTGAAATTAAAAGAATCAGCAAAAATATTGTAGGATGAGTTTATATTTAAACTTTCAATTAATGTTATTTTCTTGATTTGTAAAGCGGTATCTTTTTTGGTTCTTATTTTTAATCCTAAAATATTATTTATACCTAGTCGTATATTTCCAGATTTACTCTTTCTTGGACTGCCATATATTCCATTTTGCATGATAGAATACAATTCTTCATTACCCAAAGAATCTGCTTGAACACTTTTGAAGAATCCATATTTTTCATCTTCAAAAGAAGGATTATATGTAAATGATAGATTAGGAGTTATTACATGTCGGAACGCCGCAATCCGACCTTTCTTAAACTGAGTCATTCCATAAATCTTAGTATTTAATGATGTGGAGATACTGTAATCTCCACCCCTAGTAAACTTGTTTATAGTGTCAGTAATTATTTCTGTTCCGTTCCAACTTTTTTCAATCTGATCTACATACCATCTTTCAGATATATTTATACTTTGAGTAGATGTAAAATGTTTAAATATTTTAAAAGAAGAGCTTATAGGAATAGAATGTCTCATTCCAGATTTAAAATTTTGTAAAGTACTATTGTGAAAGAATAATGAATCTGTAGTTGATATTTGATTCTTGGTGTTCAAAGTATATCGAATCCCAATTTCATCGTACCAATTTTTTGTTCCTTTATTTCCAATGTTTCTGAATGGGTAAAGTTTATTTACACTAAATGTTATGTTGGGTATGGTTAAGTTTACTTTATGAGTTTGTGTATTCTGATTATGCTCTAAAGTAGAAGAAAGATTAAATGGTTTTCCTTGCCAGCTTTTACTTAAATTTATACTAGATCTAAATGTATTAGATAAATAATTATTTGCAGTGGTAAATGTGTTGTTTTTATGAAAAGTACTTGTACCAGCGTTTACATTCGCAGAAAAACTAAAAGTTGGATTTAATTTTGGATCTTGTTTGTGGCTCCAATTAATAAAGAAATCTTTTTTTATGTTGTAATCTGGAAATTCTATTTCGCTATTAATTATATTACTATAGTTAATATTCAAGTTTCCATTGTATTTGTATCTCTTTTTATATCTTAAGTTTCCTTTTCCAGACCAGCTACCTTTAGTGTAAATGTCTCCTTTTATTGATAAATCCATGTAATCATTTATAGGAAGATAATACCCTCCATCTTTTAGAAAAAACCCTAAGTTAGCTGACTCACCATAGGAAGGTAGTATGATACCTGAACTTTTCTTTTCTGTATTTGGAAAATATCCAAAGGGTAAGAATAATGGTGTAGGTATATTGAAAAAAGTCACATATGCTGGTCCGGTTATAATTTGTTTTTTTGGAACAATTTTAATTCTTTTTGATCGAATAGAATAATGTGGGTGTTCAGCGTCACAGGTAGTATATTCTCCTCGTCTTAAATAGAGAATGTCGTTTTTCATTTTTTTAACCTTTGTTCCGTGAATATATCCTTCCCCCTCTTGAGTTATTATTTTTTTTACAATACATTTTTTACTTTTAAGATTATAAAGAATTTCTGTAGCTTTAAAATTTTCTTTTCCCTCTGAAAAGACAGGGTTTCCAACAAAAGATCCTGAGGAGTCTTTTGTTCCAACTGCTAGAATTGTATTTTTGTTCCAGTCAATAACTATTTTGTTTGCAGTAATTTTGATATCTCCATAATTAATACTTGCTTCACCATACAAAAATATTTTTTTGTTTTCTAAATCTTGGATAATAGAATCTTTACAATTTCTAATAATTTTGTGTTGAATTATATTGTTTTGTGTGTTATTATTTAAACTATCAGTGTAAGGAATATTATTATTGGCTATAGAATTGTTAAAAAATCCTGTTAATAAGAATATAATTGAAACTATTATAAATATTTTTTTATTCAATCTAAGTGTTATTTTTGTAATTATAACGATTATTAAATCTAGATTGGCAAAACTAATTAAAATCTATCATTTTTATAAATCAAATAGCAAATGTCTTTTTTTGTGTTTTCTTTTACTTATTTTGTTTAATTTTAAATCGTATTCTCAAAACACTAATAAAATTAAAACAATTGTTATTGACCCTGGTCATGGAGGTAAGGACCCTGGAACTTTGGGGACAAAGAGATATAAAACATATGAAAAAGATATAGCTTTAGATATTTCACTGAAGTTAGGTTCTTACATAGAAAAGTATTTTCCAGAAGTTGAAGTTGTGTACACTAGAAAAACAGATATCTTTTTAGAGTTATGGGAAAGAACGGAAATTGCAAATAATAGAAATGCAGATTTATTTATATCTATCCATTGTGATGGATTTAAGAATTCAAATGCTTCGGGAGCAAGTGTGTTTGTGATGGGGATGAGTAAATTAAAGGCGAATATGGATGTTGCCATGAGAGAAAATTCTGTGATGTATTTAGAAGATAATTTTATAGAAAAATATGAAGGATTTGACCCAAAATCACCTGAAAGTTATATTGTTTTTAGTTTAATGCAGAACACCTATTTAGATCAAAGTATATCATTTGCTCAACAGGTAGATAAACAATTTGTTGAAAGAGCACATAGGAAAAGTAGGGGTGTTAAACAAGCTCCATTTTATGTGATTAGTAGAGCAAACATGCCTTCAGTCTTAATTGAAGCTGGTTTTTTAACTAACCCTCAGGAGGAAGATTATTTAAATACAAAGGAAGGAAAAGACTATATAGCATCAGCAATTTTTAGAGCTTTTAGGAGTTACAAAGAGGGAATTGAAGGGATTGAGAATGAGGAAAATAAAGGAAAAGATCTTGAGAATGAATTAGTAATTCAAAAAAATAAGAGTGAAATTGAATACAAAATACAATTAGGAACATATCTTGAGTCTATGAAAAACTCTTCCTTATTTAATGGAGTAGAGGTAGAGGAATTTCAATTAAATGGAACATATAAGTATTTAGTTCATGCGACATCTGATAAGAAATACGCGGATCGTTTAAAAGTAAAATTCAGATCAGGAAAGTTTCCAGGGGCATTTATAATAGCATTTTATAAAGGAAAACAAATAAGTGTAAAAGAAGCCTTAGATTTGCAAAACAAATAAAATTATGAGTACTAAATCAAAATCAATAAAAGTTGGGATAATTTCTCTATTTACTATTTTCCTTATTTATTTTGGAATGAACTTTTTAAAGGGGATTAATGTATTGAATAACGGTAAAATATTGTATGCTTATTATGAGGATGTTGCGGGTTTAACTGAGGGTAATGCAATTACGGTAAGAGGATATAAAATTGGAACAATTACTGAGATTCAATTTGATCAAGAGAGAGAAAATCAATTAAGAGTTAATTTAAATATTGAAAACAATATTGGAATTCCAAAAAATTCTGTAGCGAAGATTGTAAGTTTAGATTTAATGGGTACAAAGGGAATTTCTTTAGTATTAGGAGACTCTTCAGAATTTGTATCATCTGGAGATGAGTTGAAGACTTCAATTGAGTCTAGTCTACAAGATGAGGTAAATGCGCAGATTTTACCCTTAAAGATGAAGACCGAAGAATTGATTGGTTCCATAGATTCTGTTATGACTGTAATTACCTCTGTCTTAAATAAAGACGCAAGAGAGAGCCTGTCAAAGTCGCTTATTAGTTTAGACCAAACTTTTAGTACCTTATCTGAAACTATGACGGTAATTGATAAGATGGTTAATGAAAATAAAGAAAATGTAAATGTTACCCTGACTAATTTTGCTTCTGTATCTGAAAACTTAAATCATTCTAATGAAGAGATAAAAAATATTTTGTATAATTTTTCATCTATTTCAGATAGTTTGGTAAAAGCAGATATATTGACTACTGTAAATAAGATTAACATGATTGTAAATTCGATAAATAATGAAGAGGGTAGTTTAGGGAAATTAGTAAAAAACAAATCTATTTATGAAAATTTAGAAGCGTCTACAAGAGAGCTAGAAGAATTAATAAAAGATATAAAATTAAATCCTGAAAGATATGTAAATTTTTCAATTATTAGTAGTCCAAAACCATATGTAAAACCAAATTCTAAATAAAAGATGGGAATTTCTAATTTCATATTTTTATTTATTTTTATAATAGCTAACATATTATTTATTAGGAATTTAAAAAGAATTATATCAAGTATAAAATTAGGTAAAAAGATTGATAGATCCGATAGAAAACCTGATAGATGGAAGAATATGTTAAGAGTTGCATTAGGTCAATCTAAAATGACTAGAAAACCCGTTGCTGGAATACTGCATATAATTCTTTATCTTGGTTTTATAATCATAAATATAGAGATTATTGAGATAATTGTAGATGGTGTTTTTGGTACTCATCGGTTTTTATCATATATTATTCCATCACAATGGTATAATTTCTTAATTGGTTCATTTGAAATTTTAGCTTTTTTAGTATTTGTTGCTTGTGTAATTTATTTATCTAGAAGAAATTTATTAAAAATAAAAAGATTTTGGTCAAAGGAAATGACTAAATGGCCACGAACTGATGCGAATTTGATACTTATTTTTGAAATTTTACTTATGGGGGCATTTTTGTTGATGAATGCTTCAGACTCATTGCTAAATACTAGAGGGGTTTATTATACAGTGCAGTTTTCAAATCCCATATCTCAGTTTTTAATACCATTTTTAGATTCATTTTCAAATGACACACTATTTTTTGTTGAACGATTTTCATGGTGGTTTCATATTGTTGGTATTTTAGGTTTTTTAAATTATGTATTAATTTCTAAACATCTTCACATTTTTTTCGCTTTCCCAAGTACTTATTATGCTAACCTTAATCCTTTAGGTCAGTTTACTAATTTAGAGTCAGTTACAAATGAAGTTAGATTAATGATGGATCCAAATTCTGATCCTTATTCTTCAGCTAGTGTTGACTCAGCTCCGCCAGAATCTTTTGGAGCTAAAGACGCTAATGATTTAAATTGGGTTCAATTATTAAATGCATATAGTTGTACAGAGTGTGGTAGATGTACCTCTAATTGCCCTGCAAATGAGACGGGCAAGTTATTATCTCCTAGAAAAATTTTAATGGATACAAGAGATAGAATTACCGAAATATCAGAAAATAAAAGAAAGGGTTTGGAAGATAATAAATCTTTATTAGGAGATTATATAACACCTGAAGAATTATGGGCTTGTACTACATGTAATGCTTGTACTGATGCTTGTCCTATAGAATTAGATCCTCTATCTATAATTTTGGATATGAGAAGATACTTGGTAATGGAGCAATCTGCTGCTCCAACTGAGTTGAATATGATGTTTACAAATGTTGAAAATAATGGAGCTCCTTGGCAGTTCTCGGCAGCTGATAGATTAAATTGGAAGGATGAATAAACTTTTAGAAAAAATTGTTGATGGAGAATTGATCTCTCCAGTATTACCAGATGAAATTAAGAATTATCTTATAGATATTGATGGCACTATTTGTGATGATATACCAAATGAGGAACCAGAAAGAATGGCTACCGCAAATTTATATCCAGATGCTTTAAAGACCTTAAATAAGTGGTATGATGAGGGGCATATCATTACTTTTTTTACCTCTAGAGTTGAAGAGCATAGAGAGGTTACAGAAGTTTGGTTGAATAAGAATGGATTTAAGTATCATGGTTTATTGATGGGTAAGCCAAGAGGTGGAAATTATCATTGGGTA
>NZRO01000009.1 GCA_002696275.1 Flavobacteriales bacterium | reverse complement strand
TAGATTATTAGAAATAAAAGAAAAGTATAATAAGGAGGTTTATATTCCTAAATTTGAATACTGTACAGATAACGCTGCTATGATTGCTATTAGTGGATATTATAAATTTCTTGATAATAATTTTTCTAATCAATCAATTACACCAAAATCAAGATTATACTTGGAAGGTGCGAATTAATTTTTTAATTTTTCTAAAAATATTAACCTCCAAAGTCGTCAAATCTTACATTTTCATCAGGAATTCCCCAGTCATCAGCCATTTTAAGTACTGATTGGTTCATCATTGGTGGTCCACAAAAATATAATTCAATATCTTCAGGTGCTTCATGTTTACTTAAGTATTGGTCAATTACTGCGTTATGTACAAAACCAACAAAACCATCACCATTAGGATCGTTAATATCTTTCTTTTCAATCCAATTATCTTCTTCTTTTGCTTCAGATAGAACTAAATAAAATTTAAAATTTTGAAATTCTCTTTCTAGAGAACGGAAATGTTCGATATAGAATAACTCAGCTTTAGATCTACCACCATACCAATATGACACTTTTCTTCCTGTTTTAATTGTTTTAAATAATTCATATAAGTGAGAACGCATTGGTGCCATACCAGCACCTCCACCAATATATAACATTTCAGCTTCAGAATGATTAATAAAAAACTCTCCGTATGGTCCTGAGATAGTAACTTTATCTCCAGGTTTTCTACTAAAAATATACGAAGAAGCAACACCTGGATTTATATCCATCCATGTGTTTTTATCTCTATCAAATGGAGGAGCAGCTACCCTAACATTAAGCATGATATTTCTACCTTCTGCTGGATACGAAGCCATAGAATATGCCCTTGTAACTTCATCATCATTCTTCATAACTAAATGACGTAATCCATAAGGACCTTCAGCCCAATCTTTTTCAAATTTATCTGGTTCTCCCGGATGATCTTTAGGATGTGCTTTGATATCCATTTCAGAAAATGGAATCTCACAATCAGGAATCTCAATCTGAATATATCCTCCAGCTTCATACGGCATGTCTTCTGGAACTTCTACTACAAACTCTTTAATATAAGTGGCAACATTATAATTTGATACAACAGTAGCTTCCCATTTCTTTACTCCAAATACCTCTTCAGGAACTGTTATATCCATATCCTCTTTCACCTTAACTTGACATCCTAATCTATAGTTGTCAGCAATTTTCTTTCTACTAAAATGAGGTTTTTCAGTAGGTAATATTGTACCTCCACCACTATGAACTTGACAAGTACATTGTACACAAGTTCCACCACCACCACAAGCAGATGGTAAAAATATTCCATTATCACTTAAAGTAGATAAAAGAGTTGAACCACCATCTACTTCGATTTCTTTCTCTCCATTAATTTTTATCTTAAGCTTTCCAGAGGGAGAAAGTTTAGATTTTACAAATAGTAATAAAAAAACTAGTAATAAAACTACAAATAGAAAAACTACTATACTACTTACTATTGTTGTTGATATTGTTAATAATAGCATCTTTTAATTTATTTTTGTTTCGTTATTTTCTACTTGAACAAATTCTTCTGTAGAAACTTCCTTTTTACTATCTTCTAGCTTTATACCCATAAAGCTCATAAATGCTATACCCATAAGGCCTGTAATGATAAATGTAATACCAAGACCCCTTAAAGCAGGTGGTACATTTGAATATCTAATTTTTTCTCTGATTGCTGCGATACCAACAATTGCTAAAAACCAACCAATTCCAGAACCAAGACCGAATACTGTAGCTTCACCAATAGTTCCATATGCTCTTTCTTGCATAAACAATGAAGCTCCTAGTATAGCGCAGTTTACCGCAATAAGTGGTAAGAAAATTCCTAAAGAACTGTATAATGCTGGAGAAAACTTCTCTACAATCATTTCTACTAGTTGTACCATTGATGCAATAACCGCAATAAATAATATAAAGGTTAAAAATGATAAATCAACAGTGGAGAAACCTTCATTCAACCAAGTTAAAGCACCCTCTTTAAGTACATAGTTTTCTAATGTATAATTAACTGGTACAGTAATACCGAGTACAAAAACTACAGCTAAACCCAAACCTACAGAAGTTTTTACAGTTTTTGAAACCGCTAAATAGGAACACATTCCCAAAAAGTAAGCAAAAACCATATTATCGATAAATATGGATTTTATAAAAATGTTTGCTAGATCTTGCATAATTTTAGTTTTCTTCTATTAATTTTTTATTTCTCATTCTTTGAATCCATATATATACTCCACATGTAACAAGTGCCATTGGAGGCAATATCATCATACCATTATTTTCATAACCTAACTCATACAAACCTAATTTTTCTATTACTGGATATCCAAATAATGTTCCCGCCCCAAGTAATTCTCTAAAGAAGGCTACTACAATTAAAGGGAGAGCATATCCTAATGAATTTCCAAATCCGTCCATAAATGATTTCCAAGGATTATTTGCCAATGCAAATGCCTCAAGTCTACCCATAATAATACAATTTGTTATAATTAAACCTACAAAGACTGACAGTTCTTTACTAACATCATATACAAATGCTTTTAGTGTCTGATCTACTAAAATTACTAAAGTAGCAATCACAACAAGTTGTATAATAATTCTTATTCTTGATGGTATCATGTTTCTCATTAGTGAAACAACGACATTAGCAGTACACATAACAAAAAATGTTGATAAGGCCATTACCACTGCCGGTTTTAACTGTACCGTAATTGCAAGTGCAGAACAAATACCTAACACCTGAACGGTAATAGGATTGTTGTCATCTAACGGATCCTTAACTAATTTTAAATTCTTCTTAGAAAATAATGCTTCTTTTTTATCGCTCATAATTAATCTATTATTCTTTTATTAATATTAGAAATAGTATCATTTAACTCATCCTGAGTTACTATTTCTAATGCATCTTGAACTTGCATTGAAGTAGAAATACTTTTAAAATATGGAAGATATTTTGACAATCTCTCTTCAATCATTCCAGTTACTCCATCACAAGTGATAGTTCCACCAGATATTCCATCTACTTTATGAACATCTCCTTTAGCCCCACCCTTTTGTACAATTATCGATACAAATTTTCCATCTTCCATTATTGTTTTACCTGTAAATGGATCTTGGAAGAAGGGTCTATTTATTTCTGCTCCTAAACCGGGTGTTTCTGATTTATGGTCAAAAACTGCTGCGTAAACTGTATTTAAATCCTTTTCCAAGGAAATAAAACCCCAAATCGGTCCCCATAATCCCTTTCCTCTTAATGGGATTATATATCTTTCTTCACCATTAATTTGTGCAATATATAGTGGAAGTGATTGATCTTTAGCATCTTTTCTTAATTCTTTAGATAAGTCTACATTAAAAGCGGAACCTTCTTGAATTTCGCCCAGATGATTTAAAACAAGTTCTTCTTTAATATAATTTGAATAATCCTTCTCTGCTAGCTCTCTACTCAATTCAATTCCAACCGATTTTAATATATTTTGTTTCTTTTCTTGCTCTATATTTTTAGATTGTAATGGTTTTAGTCCTATAGCAGCTGATGATAATAAAGCAGCTACGATAATTACCATTAAAGTTGCAAATCCTATTGTATAACTATTCTTATTTACATCCATAATTTATGCTTTTTTTCTTCTAAGTCTTCTTTTAATATTTGCTTCTAAAATATAATGATCCACCAAAGGAGCAAATACATTCATCAATAATATCGCTAACATCATACCTTCAGGATAAGCTGGGTTAAATACTCTAATTAATACTGCAAAAATTCCTATAAGAAATCCTACAATTATTTTCCCTTTATTAGTAGAGGAAGCGGTTACAGGATCTGTAGCCATGAAAACTGCTCCAAATGCAAAACCACCTAAAACTAAATGTACATGTGGAGGCAAATTCATAAATTCATTAGCACCCCAAAGGTTAAAAAGATATCCCATAAAATAACCGCCAACAAAGACTGATAAAATAGTTCTCCACGAACCAATCCCACTAATTATTAGTATGGCTGCTCCTATCAATATCGCAAAAGTAGATGTTTCAGAACATGAACCTAACATTGATCCATTGAAATAATCCATAAACATATGTGATTGATAAACTAAATCTCCGGATGCATAATCAGCTAACGGAGTTGCTCCACTAACCCCATCGGGAATTGTTTGTTGTTCTGATATCCAGATTTTATCTCCACTTAAATGAGCTGGGTATGCAAAAAAAGCAAATGCTCTAGCTGTCAGTGCGGGATTTAAGATATTCATTCCTGTTCCTCCAAATACTTCCTTACCAATAATTACTGCAAATATTACAGATACAGCTAACATCCATAATGGTATTGAAATTGGCATTATCATAGGTATTAATAATCCGGTAACTAAGTAACCTTCATTAACCTGATGTCCTCTATAAATAGCGAACGCAAATTCAACTGTTAAGCCAACAATATATGACACTAATATTAAAGGTAACATTTTAAGTGCGCCATAACTAAATTTTGTGAAAAATTCAGCTTCTTCACCTAAAGCACCATAATAAATATTACCAATATTCCACATACCAAAAAATAAAGCTGGAAGTAAGGCGATTATTACTGTCATCATCGATCTCTTTAAATCAATTGCATCTCTAATGTGAGATCCAGTTTTCGTTGTATGGTCTGGAACAAATAAAAATGTTTCAAATGCATCATAAGCGGGATACAATTTTTGAAGCTTCCCTCCCTCTTCGAAATGGGGTTTTACCGAATTTAATAGATTTCTAAATATTTTCATTAACTATTTTCTTTTTTGATTAAATCTAAACCTTCTCTAATTATTTTTTGAACTTCAACCTTGGAAGTACATACAAATTCACATAATGCGAAATCTTCAGGTGAAACTTCATAAATTCCTAAGTTTTCCATCATCTCAATATCTCCAACCATAATTGATTTAATTAAATGTGTTGGATAAATATCCATTGGAAGAACTTTTTCATACTCACCACTAAACACATATGCTCTTTCCTCACCATTCATATTTGAATTTAAACTATATTTTTTAGTTGGAGTTAACCATGAAAAATACGATCTTGAATTAGAAAACTTATTTAGACCAGGAGATATCCAACCAAGGAATTCAGATTTATTTCCTTCTGGGATTACTGAAATTTGATAATCATAAAAACCTATACTTTCATGTTCATCAATTTTGGTTCCTGTTAAAACATCACCACTAATTATTCTTGAACTCCCATCCTTAAGGTTATCCTTTAAAAAATTAGAAACTGGAGAACCAGCAATAGTTCTGTAATACTTTGGCTTCTTTATTTGGGACCCAGCAACAGCAATGATTCTTGATGCATCAAATCTACCTTCAATAAACAAAGTAGCGATAGTTAAGACATCTTGTGGAGATAGATACCAAATAATATCATCCTTATTTATAGGGTCAATATGGTGAATTTGAATTCCTACATTTCCTGAGGGATGAGGACCTGATATTTTATTTATCTGTACACCTTGAGCGTTTGTAAACACTTTAGATGGATTAGAATATCCATCAATATTTAAATGAGTAGTACCTTTTGTTAGTTTTGTTATAATATTTAATCCTTGCTGAAATAATTCTTCTTTACCGTAAAGAGCAAAATCATTATCTATACTTATGGGTGCAGAATTAAATGCCGAAATGAAAATTGATTTTGGCATATCTGATGGATTCGCAATAATATCGTAAGGTTTTTGTCTAATAAAAGGCCAAACTCCATTAGCACACATTTTATCAATTATTTCTTCTCTACTCATATCTTCTAAATTAGAAGATGATAGATTTAAATAAGAAATATCTTTATCAGCAGAGATTACAACTTTTAAAATTTTCCTTTTTGCACCTCTAACAATATCGATAATTTCACCACTAACGGGACTACAGAACTTCACCCTCTCATTATACTTATCATAAAAAACAGGTGTACCTGCTTTTACTTTATCACCAACTTTTACTGTAAGTTTTGGTGTTAAAGAATAAAAATCAGTTGGTTTTATTTCGTAAGTTGTAGAAGGTTCTACAGTAGAGTATACTTGTTCGGCCTCTCCAGTAAGTTTTATGTTAAGACCCTTTCTTAAACGAATATCTTTAGACATCTTAAATTTATTAGATTTTTCGATTGCAAAATTATACATTTGCTTTTAAACAAAATAACATTTAAAAATATTTTTTTATGAAAATTTATAATTTTATAAACACATTATTTTTTTTGATGTTAATATCAAATTTCAGTGCAACATCTCAAAATAAAAAAATTGAATTAAATAACAATACTATTGATAAAAATATACATACGGCACTTTTACATAAAATTGATGATCCACTTTCATACCCTATAATTAAACTAAATTCTGATGAAAAACTTCAGCTAAGCTTTGATGATTTTAATAGAGAATTAATAGACTATTACTATACTGTAATTCATTGTAATTCCGACTGGACCCGTTCAGATTTGATGCAATCTGAATACATTGATGGATTTTTTAATAGTAGAATAGTAGATTATGAATTTTCCTTCAATACTTTGAATAAATACATAAATTATCAATTAGTATTTCCAGAAGATAATTTACAACCTATGTTATCTGGAAACTATATTATCTCTGTTTTTAAAAACAATAATCCTGATGATGTTGTTCTTCAAAAGAGGTTTATGTTAATAGATGAAAAAGTATCTATTTCATCACGAGTAAAAAGAGCTACAATTATTGATGAAAGATTATACAAACAGGAAATTGATTTTAATATTATTCATGGAAATATGTATATCGCCAATCCATATTCTGATATAAAAGTAGTAATAAAACAAAATAATAGAGAGGATAATTCTATCAATAACTTAAAACCTTTATTTGTAAAACAAGATCATTTAGTTTATGATTATGAGCAAGAAAATACCTTTGAAGCGGGAAACGAATACAGATATTTTGACACTAAAAGTATAAGATATCAGTCTGAAAGAATAAAGGATATTACAATCGATAGTAATAATATAAATGTGGAGTTATTTACTGATATTAGTAGGTCTTTTAACGAGTTTATATCATTACCAGATATTAACGGAAACTTTCTTGTTAAGAAACAAGAAGCATGGAACTCTGATACAGAATCAGAGTATGTAAATGTGAAATTTACGTTATTAGAAAACAGAAAAGTCAGTTATGGAGATCTTTATCTCATTGGCAGGTTCACAGATTGGTTGATTAAGGATGAATATAAATTAATATGGAATGAGTCAACTAGAAAATACGAATGTAATATCTTATTAAAACAAGGGTATTATAATTATCTTTATATACTTAAGGATAACAGTAGTAATAAAACTTACTTATCTTTTACAGAGGGAAGCCATTACCAGTGTAAAAACGAATATTATATCTATGTATATTTCAGAGATACTGGTAAAACTTACGATCAACTTATTGGATATCTTAAAACATCATCAGATTTGTTTTAAGATTTAATTATATAATTATCTTTGCTTTATAATTTTAAAAAAAAACGAAATGTCAAAAGGATTTTTTAATGTACCTATTGCAACTTGTGAACCGGTAAAAAACTATGCACCCGGTTCTGATGAAAGAAAAGAAGTTTTAGATCAATATCAATATATGTACAACAACACCATAGACATACCTATGTATATTGGTGATAAAGAAGTATTTACCAAAGATAAACGAAATATAAGCCCACCGCATGACCACAAAAACATATTAGGGACATTCAATTATGGTGGCAAAAGGGAGGTGAATGACGCAATAGAAGCTGCACTAAAAGCAAGAAAAAAATGGGCGAATATGAGTTGGGAAAACAGAGCATCAATATTTCTTAAGGCTGCGGATTTATTAGCAGGTCCTTTTCGAGCAAAAATGAATGCCTCTACTATGTTAGCACAGAGTAAAAATGTGTATCAAGCAGAAATTGACGCTGCGTGTGAATTAATTGATTTCTTTAAGTTCAATGTTCAGTACATGACACAACTTTATAAAGAACAACCTGAATCTTCTGCGGGTATTTGGAACAGAATGGAACATAGACCTCTAGAGGGATTTGTATTTGCTATAACTCCATTTAACTTCACTTCTATTTGTGCGAATCTATGTGCTGCACCTGCTATGTTAGGAAATGTTATCGTATGGAAACCAGCTGATACACAAGTATATTCTGCTAATGTTATTATGGAACTATTTAAAGCGGCAGGCCTTCCAGATGGTGTTATTAATATGATTACAGTAGATGGACCTACTGCAGGTGATATAATCTTTAAACATCCAGATTTTTCAGGCTTACACTTCACAGGTTCTACTGGCGTATTTCGTCATTTATGGAAAGAAATAGGTACAAATATTGATAAGTACAAAACATATCCTAGAATTGTTGGGGAAACAGGTGGAAAAGACTTTATTATTGCACATAAATCATCTGTAGCTTCAGAAGTTGCAACTGCAATATCGAGAGGTGCATTTGAATATCAAGGACAAAAATGTTCCGCTGCTAGCAGAGCCTATATTCCTTCTAATATATGGGAAGAGGTTAAATGTCAAATTGTTAAGGATGTAAATAATTTTAAAATGGGATCACCAGATGATCCCTCTAACTTTATAAATGCAGTAATTTCAGAAGTTTCATTCGATAAAATTGTCTCATATATAGATTATGCTAACAATTCTGATGAAGCTGAAATTATCGCTGGTGGAAACTATGATAAATCAGTAGGTTATTTTATACAACCAACAATTATTGTAACTACAAATCCGTATTTCAAGTCTATGTGTGAAGAAATTTTTGGACCTGTTATAACAATATATATTTATGAAGAAAATAAATGGGAAGAAACTTTAAAGATCGTAGATAATACATCTGAATACGCGCTTACGGGTGCAGTTTTCTCTACTGATAGATATGCTATCGAAACAGCTTGCGGAATTTTAGAAAATGCTGCTGGAAATTTCTATATAAATGACAAACCAACTGGAGCCGTAGTTAGTCAACAACCCTTTGGTGGTGCTAGAGGATCAGGAACTAATGATAAGGCAGGTTCTATACTTAATTTATTAAGATGGGTATCACCAAGAACAATCAAAGAGAATTTTGTTCCACCTAAGGATTACAGTTATCCATTCTTAGGTAAATAATTTATGTAATCTAAGTATTTGTGGAAGTAAACTTTGTAAACCATCATTTACAATTATAAAATCTGAAAGAATTTCTTTGTCTTCTTGTGATAGTTGATTCTCAATCCTATTTATTATTTCTTGATAACTTAAGCGATCTCTTTTCTTTACCCTATCAATTCTTAAATTTAAAGGAGCGGTAATACAAATAACAGCATCTAAATCTTTTACAGAATTACTTTCAAATAAGATAGCTGATTCTTTGATAATGTAAGAGCTTTTTTGTTTTTCTTGCCATTCTAAAAATTCTTTCTTCACTAAAGGGTGAACTAAAGTATTTAGTTTTTTTAACTTGTCTGCATCTGAAAATACAATAGTCGCAAGTTTTTTTTTGTTAAGACAATAGTCCTCATGTATATCATCACCAAATTCATTTATTATTGATCGAATTAATCCTTTAGAACTAAACAAAAGTTTTTTTGACTCCGTATCCGAATTAAATACAGGAATTCCTAAAGCTTCAAAAACATTAGAAACATAAGTCTTTCCACTGCCAATACCTCCGGTAATACCAATCTTTTTCATATCAACAAATCTTTATACAACCGTTCATATTTAGGTAATATATTCGGAATGTCAAACTTAGATGCATGACTAAAAGCCCTACTCTTAAATTTCTGTAAAATATAATCTTCTTTTAAAATATTCAAAACATCATTGCTCATTTTAGAAATATCTCCAACATCTGATAAATAACCTGTAACAGCATCTATATTTACCTCTCTTAATCCTCCTGTATTTGTGGAAACAACAGCTACTCCAGATGCCATCGCTTCTAAAGCAACTAATCCAAAACTTTCTGTTTCAGAGGGTAAAAGAAAGATGTCTGAGATTGAAAGAAATTCTTCAACAGATTTAAGTTTACCCATAAACATCACATTAGAAGTGATATTTAATTTCCTAGAATACTGCTCGGCCTTCTTTCTCTCAGGACCATCACCAATCATCAAAAGTTTTACAGAAATATTTTTCTGTACTTCATTAAATATTTTTAATACATCATTTACTCTTTTAACTTTTCTAAAATTAGAAATATGAACTAATATTTTCTCATTCTTTTTAGCAATTTTTGATCTTAAATTCTCATCTACTTTTTGGGTGTATAGATTTAAATCTATAAAATTAGGAATCATCTTAATTTTATTATTAATATTAAAATGAGATATAGTTTCTTTTATTAAATCTTCAGAAACTGCTGTTACAGCATCCGATTTATTAATTGCATACTCAATTACAGGTTTAAAGGACTTATCCTTTCCTAGTAGAGTTATATCTGTTCCATGTAAAGTTGTTATGATTGGTATGTGAATTCCATATGTTTCTAAAATATTTTTTGCTTGAACAGCTGCAGAAGCATGAGGAATAGCATAGTGGACATGTAATAAATTTAAATTTTCATGTCGAACAACATCAACTAGTTTTGATGTTAAATTTAATTCATAGGGTGTATAATCAAACAAGGGATAATCTGGAACACTAACTTCATGAAAAAAAGTGTTCTCACAAAACACATCTAACCTAAAAGGTTGACTATAACTTATAAAATGAACTTCATGACCTTTTTTCGCAAGAGAGATACCTAACTCAGTAGCAACTACACCACTACCACCATAGGTTGGATAACAAACTATACCAATTTTATATTTACTTTTTATTCCCAAAATGTTTATAAACTTCCTTCATAATTTCAGTTCTGACATCCATCTTTAAAAGTTTTAAATTTTCAGAGTCTGGATGAATTCTGTTGGACAAAAATATATAAACTATTTCAGTTTCTGGGTCTGCCCACGCAATTGTTCCAGTAAATCCTGTATGACCGAAAGATGCTAAAGATACTCCATCACAAGTAGGGCCTCCATCTAATGGTTCTGGCTTGTCAAATCCAAGTCCCCTTCTGTTCTCATTTTCTATAAAGTGACTTTTTGTAAATAAATCTATAGTAGAGGAATTGATATATCTTTCTTCAGCATATACTCCATTATTTAAGTACATCTGCATTAACTTTGCTAAATCATTAGCATTGGAAAAAACTCCCGCATGTCCTCCAACTCCACCTTGCATCGCAGCTCCCATATCATGAACATATCCTTGTATCAGCTGACTTCTAAAAATAAAATCTAGTTCTGTAGGAACTATTCTATCCTTATTTAAATTATTTAAAGGTAAATAGTTTAAATTTTCCATTCCTAATTTCTTATAGAAATAATTTTCTGATAATACATTTAGATACTCAGAATAAGTTTTCTCAATAATTCTTTTAAAGAAATAATATCCTAAATCTGAATACTTATATCTTTTAAAATCCATTAATTCAGAATATTTAATTATATTAAACATAGTATCAGGATAGGAAAAATGTAAATAAATATCTTTTGCTACTATATTTGGAAATATTGGAGAGTACTCTGTACTATACAAAGTATCTCTTAACACTTTAACTCCATTTATAGTATCATTTTCTAGGGTTTTTCTATAAAAAGGAATCCATGATTTTAGTCTTGCTTGATGAGACAGTATATCTTTAATTATAATAGAACCTTTATCAGATGTATCTAAATCTAGATACATAGATAAGCTATCATCAATATCTAATTTACCTTCGTCAACCATCTTCATCAACATCGGTAAAGAGGAGCTGATTTTAGTTATTGAAGCAAGATCAAAAACATCATCATTAGTTAGCTTTCGTTTCTTTTCATAAGTATGAAAACCATAAGATTTATTAAACAATATCTTTCCAGATTTAGCTATTAGTATCTGACATGATGGTGTAGCCTTTTGACTTATAGCGTTAATAGCCATACTATCAATTTTATATAAATCCTGATGATTTACTCCAAATTCTTCTGGGATTGTGTATCCTAATCTGATTTTTTTTGTTTTGTATCCTAAGTTTATTGGAAAATGTTTAGTACTTACTGGTAGTTTTCCCTTAATTGCAATGCCTCCAAAAATAGCTTGAGCGGATATCTCTTGAGATATCACACTATTTTGATAAGACAAAACTATTGCATCAAAATTATTTACAAATAAAAATGAATTTAATGAATATGGGTTAGCAAACAGAGATACAACAACTTTTGATTGCGCTGCTATTTTCTGAATTAACAAATCATCAGTTTTACTAAACTTATAACTTTTCCAAGGATTATCATTTGATTTGTGTATACCTACAAGAACCAAATTATATTTTGACAGTTGAGATAGTAATTTTTCCTTTTCCTTTTCAGATGCATTTTCAGTGATATTAAAATGATCAACTTTAGCATATTTTGATAAAGTAGACTGAAAATCAGAACTAGGATCCCCAATACAAACTGAAGCTATATTTAAAGTGTCTAATCTTTTAAGAGGTATTAAATTATCATAATTTTGTACAAGTGTAATAGAATTTTCGATTAATTTTCTATTAATAAGACGAGTTTTGTTTATTGTAACTTCATTTTTCACCTTGTCTAAATTTATGGGAGTAAATTGTGAGAGTCCCATCCAATATTTATTAACTAATATCTTTCTACATCTACTATCTACTTCTTCTTGAGTAATTTCTCCATTATTAATTGCTAATTTTATTTGATTGATAGCCTCAGGAACATCCTCTGAGAAAAGAAGAATATCACTACCTGCTAATAAAGCTTTTAAATCTACAATTCCTGGCTTATAAAACTTACTAACACCTTTCATATTTAAAGCATCAGTAATTACCATTCCTTTAAATCCAAGTTCCTCTTTCAATAAGTCGTTAACTACTTTAGGAGAAAGAGAGACAGCTTGATTTTTGGTATTGTCTAACTCAGGTATATATAAATGAGCGACCATTACAGATCCTAAACCACTATCTATCAAAATCTTAAAAGGAAGTATTTCTACAGTGTCCAATCGTTCCTTAGTGTGATTTATTATTGGCAGACTTTTATGAGAATCAGTATCTGTATCACCATGACCTGGAAAGTGTTTAGCACAAGCTAAAACCCCATTATGTTGCATACCTTTCATATACTGGACAGCTAATTCACCTACTCTTATTGGATTTTCTCCAAAAGATCTATTTCCAATTATAGGATTTTCAGGATTAAAATTTACATCAACAACAGGCGCAAAATTAATGTTAACACCAATAAGTTTGCATTGTCTAGCAATCTCTTTACCCATCTGGTATATAAGTTGTTCATCTTGAATAGATCCTAATGTCATTTGCCAAGGAAAACGTAAAGCAGAATCTAATCTCATAGAAATTCCCCACTCCGCATCTAAAGCAATCATCAAAGGTGTTTCAGATATTGATTGATATAAATTTGTAAGCTTTGCCTGTCTCACAGGACCTCCTTGAAGAAACATTATTCCGCCAATCTTGTAATTTTTTATTAAGCTTTCAATCTTATCTGTATGATTTTTATCTTTATTAGAATAAGCTGATACCATTAAGAGCTGAGCAATTCTTTCTTCTACTGATAAATTATTCATAACAGAATCTACCCACTTATCTTGATTTACACTTTGAGAAAATATATAAGTACTTAAAACTGAAAAAATAAAAATTGATACAACTTTCTTAAACATAAGCGCCTGTAACAGAATCTCTAATTTGTTCGTTCTTTTTTGCAGTTGTATAACCTTTTGCTCTGTTTTTAAAACCTGTGCGCGCAAGAATTTTAATATCTATTACTTCTGCTTCAATTATATCACCCTTACTAGAGAGAAGTCCATTCTGAGATAAAAACCTTCTATAATTAAGCTGATCTAAATAAGGGAAGGAGCAGTCCCATTCTCTAGAAAAAACTACTTTTCTTAATTCATGTATTTTATTAGTAGTATCTTTTATAGAGATAGTAGCATAAACTATCTCTCCAGCTTTAATTTCCTCCATATTATATTTTTTACAAATTTCATAAAAAAACTTAATTTTCATTTTAAAGATTTATAGTATTTTAATATTGTTATTAACACAAATTCGATTAATGTTTTATAAATTATCTGTACTAACAAATAAATAAAAATTAACAAACTCATACTTTTTATCTATTGCAAACAAACATTTAAATAGACATAACATATTAAATAATAATCATAAATAGATTAAAACACTAAAATTACTTTAAATTTAACTATCCTTCCATTTGAGAAATTGTTTTTCTTTTATATTATTACTTTTCTTACTTATATAGGATTCAATAGAAGATCCCATTCCAAGATGCATATCAGTTATTTCAGACTTATCATAAACAAATGAATTACTTAAGTTAATATTTAAATCTGTAGCATTCTGAATAGCGTCTATAGTATTACCTAAATATGTAAATGTCCAATTTTCTGATTTTTCAAGTTCTTTTATCATTGATTTAATTTGAGAATAATTATAATTTTTTGATGAGTTCTCATATCCATCAGTAATAATTACAACAATAACAGTTGCTTTATCTTCGAGAACTTCTTTTTGTGAGATATTTCTTATATTTTTAACTGATTCTCCAATAGCATCATACAAAGATGTTAATCCAGAGGGTTTATATACAATATAATCATCAAAATTTACAAACCATGATCTACTCTTTTGCTCAGTTATCATTTCTTTTAATTTATTTGGTATTACACAGTCTAAATCAACAAAAACATCATGATTAAATGTTGTAAGTGATACTAAAATTTCTTGTTCTGGAAATTTTTCTTGTAGTCCCTTAATCATTTGCATTTGTTCATTAAAACCATTTATTGTTTCTTCGATACAATCAATCATTGAACCAGACTTATCTAAAATAATTTGGTAATAAGTCTTTTTGTTTGTTACATTCATAGCTTTTAATTTTAATTATTATTTAACCTTATTTTTAATACTTCTACTGCAATCAGATAGGGTTTATTTTTTAATGGACGAACATGATTTTTATATGCCATTAATTGCCTTATTGGAAGTTTACTACAAAACTCAATTAGTTCGTTATATGTCCCTTCTGTCATTTTTAAGTTTTTACGACCTTAGAAAAGAAGAGAAACTACCTCCACCACAAAGTAATTTCATCTTCTATCTAAGCAAATTATAATTAGCATCACCTATACTAACTATTTAAGTTTTACTTTATAATTAAAAGTCAATATATCATAAAAAGTTTTTTAGAAAATACTTTTATAATATCAGTAACTTATATATTTGTTTAAATCTAAAGACCCTGACAAAGTTGGTGGAGAGTCATAAGATATGTACTCAATTTGAGCGAATGAAAAAAAAATAAATTACCTATTTTTTCAAAGTGGTGGTAATTTTTGTATAAATACTTTAGGTGAAGTATATATTACACAAAAATTCTAGAATCCTTAAAAAGGACTGTAAATATAAATCAAAAAATTTAAAATAATTAATAAGTGATAATGGCACTTATAAACAGGCGTATGTTAATTGTTTTGTGATTAGAATTAATTAGTTATATTTAATTATTTAATGGAGTAAAAACATAACTTGTTGACACAATAATATTAAAGGCTTATTATATATTTTCCATTTTCATCAAAGTCCTTATATTTTTCATTAGATATTAATATAAATATCTTTTCTTCAGATTTAATATCTGTACTATCTGTAATTTTAACTACTATCCTCTCTATGCCGTTATTTTTAATTTGTAATATTGATTCAGAATCATCTGCCAGATCGTATAATTCCCATTCACCAATCTCATCTAGCTCATTCTGCTCATCATCATTTAGTTCTATGAAATTCCCATCTTGATCAGAAAATTCTAAAACATCTATATCTACATTTCCTCCTCCATCATCCTCAATGTCACCAACTCCTATGAAATCATTATCATTATTTATTTCACTAATTTCTTTATTATCTAATTCTTGTAATAAAAATTCTAAAGAATCTAATCCACTCTGAACTAACTTTACATTTTTTAATTCTATAGAACCTTCTATTATATAACTTTTATCTAACCATTCACCAGTTCTTGTAACATGTTCTGTTATTCCATATCTAGTTGCATAAATTTCAATTATAACACTGTATTTTGTTTGTTTGTATTTTTCTAGATTTTCAATGAATGTCTTTGAATTTTTAAATTTCATAGTATTATTTTTTTTAAAAAAAATGAAAAAATTAAATTTATTTTTACTAAGTTATGTGTTTTTGTAAACTTATTCTGTTTATCCACACTAAAATTATAATGTGATCTTATGGAAATCTAATCAGGTATAGATGAAAAAAGTTAATTTATATTTTATTTTTCAATAACAACAATCTTTTAAATACTCTACCGCTTCTGCATATCCTTCAAGTCTAATATAACCACTTGTCCCACTCCTTGTTAATACATATGCGTCACCATAGATTTGATCATTACATTTTTCTAGAAGCATTTTTGTAGTTTCAAGTTCAGATTCTAGAGATTTAATTTCTTCTTTCAATTCAGTGATTAACTCATCCTTCATAAGAAGTTCTTGTTTTAACTCTTTATTTTCTTGTAAAACTGCATTGTGTTCATTTTCTGGAACACACCCAAAAAACAGAATTAGCATTAAATAAAATGGGATTCTTATAGTTTGGATATTAAACTTCATTATACTATCATTAATCTAGTACATAGTATTGTTAGAGAGAGACTTTAAAAGAGGCTTCCAATCCTTATCCAATTTTTTAAAAAACTTTATAAATTCTTTTTCTAATTCAGGTTCAACCATTATCAAATTACGAGTATCTGGACATCTTTTTTGATAAAAATCACCATGTGGAGAAGACTCTCTGTAAAATCTAGTTGTTTTTCCATCAATTTCAACTTTAAACATTGAATTTAAGACTATAGTTGGTTCTGTAACTAATTTCATATATATTTTGTTTTTAATTATTATAATTTACTGTATAAAGCAAACATACAAAAAATTTTAAAAAAATCTCTTGTTTCCAATAAGAGTCATGATTACAAACACCAATTTACATAACTATAAATTGATCCTCTCCTCTCCACTTTTTACACCGCTAGGTAATAGTTAGCCCCGATTTCTCTCTCATATTTAATGTGTGATATGAACTTCTTGACACACACCGAACTATTTTAAATATTTTTCTAACCATAATAAGTGTTCTGAAATTAATTTCTTTCTTGGTACATAATGACCGGAGGTGTATACATAATGTTTTTTATCTTCTTTGTTAGTACCTAAAAGTTCAAACATAGGTTTTTGAGAGCTCTCTAATGGAAAAAAAACATCATATTTTCCATTCAACATTATAACGGGACATTTTATTCTTGGTGTATATAAATAAGGTTCAATTTCTTTATAAGTTTCTTGAAAACAGAATCCAGCTACATTTAAGACAGCTGCCTTGACCCTTTGATCCAAGGCTAATAAGGTATTAGCCATATAGCCTCCCCAACTGACACCATAGAAAGACAAACTATTAATATCTAAATCTTTTCTGTTTTCAATATAGTCTATAGTTTTTTTGAATTCTTTTCCCCATGTTATTACATGATCTTTATATTTCTTAGTTTTTTCCGGATAATCACTTTTCAATTCATCTTCTCTTTCATATGTACTAGTATATATTGGATGAACAACCGCATAACCAGCTTCTAACAAATAATTGAAATATTCTAAATTATTTTTAATCATAATATCAGTATTAGTTAAATGAATTGCATTTGATCCAGGAAAAAATATTATAGGTTTATAAGGTGGTTCAAATTTGGAGTTATAAAATATGTATCCTGGAAATATTTCACTACCATCAACACTAGGTATTTCATACCTCTTCACTCCATACACTTCATTAATTTCTAAATCAAAAGTATTATCTGACAAATCTGTGTTATATTCTGCAAATTGACTTTTGAATATACTAAAAACATCTTCTGAAACTTTTGGCAATGAATAGAAATCTCTAGTCTGAATGTAGACAGGATCATTTGATTTACTAACTAATTTATCATTAGATTCTAAATTTTTTAAAAGACGCATTCCATTACCAACACTTCTTTCAAATGCATTTTGACCATAATAATCATTGAAAAAATAATCATCATCCAAGAAGCAACCACCTAAAATAGCTCTATTAATATTTGATTCATCAGAAACATTAATCACCCATTCACGAACATTTCCAGCGATATCATAAATACCATTATAATTATTTGTTTCTATATCCCCAACAGGATTTAATTGATTCTTAGAAAAATTACTTTTAGGCACAAACCTACTAGAACTACCCATATTAGCAGCGTGAGACCATTGATAGGCATTTGGCAAACTCATTCCCATATATCTTGAATATGCCCTTGCTTCAAACCATGAAATTCCTGTAACAGGAAATTGATCTTGACCTTTAGGGTATTTAGAAAAACTCCAGTTTGCAGGCCCAGCCTTTCCAAACTCACCAACAAACTTAACAACTGTATTCTCAAATGTATATGTTTCCCCATCAATTGTAATAGGAAAATCCCAGTACTGTGGACTAGTATATCCTCTATCATTAACAAATTGCTGATATTGAATATTAGTAACTTCATTTTTTGAAATTAAAAAAGGATCTATTTTTATATTTGGCAAATGATCTATACCTGGGAATTTAAGACGTATATTTCTGCCTAAAAACAGTTTAAAATCTTTATCTTCCTCTACATCTTCTTTAGGTAAAATAAATAGATTATCATTGTCATTTAAATAATAAGGATGTGATCTTGCAAAATATTCTTTATTTGATCTAACAAATTTTAAGTCAACCCATTTTTGAGGTATTTTGATATTTTCTAATGGAGTATTTCCAATAAAAATCCAGTTATTTGTTGTGTCATTTGGGAATTTAAAATATAATTTAAGACTATCTGGTGATGAATAAATATTTACAGATGTTGTGACTTTATCAAAATAACTTTGAACAACTGAATTTTCAGGATGTTTTTCGAGGAGTATCTTTGTTTTATTATAAACATAATTTATATTACCTTTTTCATAAGCTTCATGTATTGAGGGAAGAACTTCTTCTAAAATATTTTTATTATCTTCACCCTTATTATAATAGAAATAAAAAAGTATAATGGTTACTAAACTAAGACCTATATTCAAGTATAAAGAATAATTATTTGTTTTATTAATTTCTTTCTGTTCTTTCTTCTCTTTCTTTTCTTTTGTGTCTGACCTAACTTCAACATAAGTGTATACTAGACCAATAACAAATAAAAAACATAAGATCAATAATAAAAGATTTCCATTAATATTGATCTCAAACTTTCTTTCAAAGAAATCACTTCCCTCAAGAAAAGAAAAAAAGAACACAATAAAAGCTAACAGAAATTTTAAATACTTATTATTTTTAATCATTTTTTAATACTTTAATTAATATTCAGCATGCTACCTATTTAGAAAATCAACAAATTCGATTATATTATCTTTAATATCAGTAATTTTAATATCAGATATTTTAGTTAAACCATTATATCCAGAGTTACATTTTGTAGAATATTTAATTAACAGATACTCCTCAATAAGACTAGTCAAATCGCCATATAATTCCTTTTCTTGTTTTTTCTGTGATTTTTTGAAAGAAAAAACTTCATTTAACTGGAAATAATAAAAAGTGAATTCCTTAAGACTATCTCTTAATTTATTAATATCTCCACTAAAGAGATCCCAATTATCCTTAGCAAACTTTATTCTTGCTTTTGAAGTGACTGTTCCTGTGTCTCTTTTTCTTCCTTCTAATGAAGAAATCTCACATCCTTTTAATTCTTTAAAAATATTAGTCTTCTCACCTGCAGTCTTTTCAAATCCCCCTACACGACTTCCTCTATTTGTTAATGTTTCTAAATGTGGCCTCCATCTAGTCATAATTATATTTCCTTCATAATATGGTCTAAATTTTCCTATATATATTAGCTCACGCTTAAATTCAATCAAATAAATACCTGATCCTTTAAAATTTTTCTTATCTGAAAGATATTTTTTGTTTATACAAAAATCAATATTATAAGGAAATTTACATTCATTAATTTGATTTGAAGAATGAGATTTTTTAAAAACACCTGATTTATTTCGTGTAACTTCAAACATGTCTTCAGCTTTATGTGTGTGGTATGTAATTTTTTTCATTTCAATTGAATTTTATAATTATACTTGAGGTACTATCCGCAAGAGTTTTTCCATAATATTCTTCAGCAGTTTGGCTTAGACTAATGATTGACACAATCATCAATAATAAAAGTAGTTTTTTCATACTACAATAATATAAAAATTTATGAGAAATTTTGATGAGAAAAATGTTGAGGTAACAGGATTACAACAAACACCTATTTATACACTAATCAACATTAATTTTTTATATTTGTACAAAACTTTTTGAAAAACTAAATTAAATAAAATGAAAATTAAAAATAAATATCTAGTGTTCACAGGAAAGATGGAGAGAGGAGATAGAGACGATATGAAAGCAGAGGCAGTTAAATTAGGAGCTATTGTTCAAAGTGAAGTTAATAGTAAAACAGATTTTTTAATTTGCGGAAAAGACGTAGCTCACAATAGTAAGAACACTAAAAGAAGAGAAGCTGAGGCTCTTGGAACTAAAATTCTTTATGAAGACACATATATTAAAATGATATCTGATTCAAATTCATGAAATTTAAATATTAATTAATCAATATGATTAAGTTAACAGTAAGTCAGAAAGAATCTCTATTAAGTAATATTAATAAAGATATGACAGTAGATGAATTAGCAGATATTGATGATCTCCATATAGAAGATCAGGTAGATTATTGTAAGGCTCTTGTGAAAGAACTTGATGCTACTACTAATTTACTGGAATTAGTTGGTCAAATAAATGAAACATATGAAGAAACAATTGAAGAAAAACCCAAAAAATTAATCAATACTTTTTTTAGTGCGTTAATTTCATTTGCGTGTTTTTATTTTTTATTTGATAAAGACTTCATTTTTGCCGGGGCAATTATTGCTGTATTTTTTATTCATGAACTTGGACATTTTGTTATGCAAAAGATATATTCATATAGAAATGTAAGTATGGGCTTCACTCCTTTTGGAGCTTATGTTTCTGGAGTACCGAAAACAAAATCATCATCTGAAAGTTTTTGGGTGTATATAATGGGACCCTTACCAGGGATATTAATTGGTTTAATTCTATTCTTTATTTATCTTTATAATCCTAATCAGTCAAATGAACCATCATCATTCATAGTTGCTTTTATAATAATGTCATTGATAATTAATGCTTTCAATCTATTTCCCGCAGGTTTTTTAGATGGAGGAAGAATTTTTAGTATTTGTTTTGATAGATACCCTAGGTTCTCTTGGATAATGAGTATTTTGCTTTATATTCCTCTAATATATATATTCGGTAGTGATGTTTTAGATAGTTATAAAGATGGAGAAATACTTTTGAGCCTGATCCTTTCAGTTCCTCTCATCTTATTTGTTTTACATTTTCGTTCTCTTTTAAATAATAAAATATCTATAATAAAAAGAGAGTCTATAAAGTTGTCTAATTTTTTAATTACAAGGTATGGGTCTATACCCAATAAAATAGATTATGATACAGCTTGTTATCTTTTTCACAAATCGGTACAAACGGAAAACGAAGTTAGTGTTTGGGATATTTGGTTAGAAAGATCGGTTCCACTAACTAATTCATTAAGAAAAATTTATATTCTTATATATTTTTCATTATTAACTATTTCATTATACATGTATTCAACATTATTTGTAAAACCTCAAAATGGATATGATACTCATACTAATTATTTTAATGGGTCTGTGTACTCAGGCGAATGGAAAAATGGCAATAAACACGGAGAAGGAACAATTACATGGGCAAATGGAGAAACATATACAGGAGAATGGAAAGATGGTAACAAACATGGACAGGGAACATATATATGGGCAAATGGAGAAACATATACAGGAGATTATATAAATAATCAAAGAACTGGATGGGGAACATATATATGGGCAGATGGAGACAAATATACAGGAGAATGGTTAAATGGAGAAATAGTGGACTAATTAAAGTAATTTCTTAAGTTTGTATTAGTAGATTGATTAACTTTAATTAAAACTCTAAAGGAAATAACACTATGACTGCACAAATAAAAGAAATATTACTATATAAAGGAAATAAAGTTGGTATCGCAACTGAACCTCTAGCCCCTTATTTGAAGAATAGAAAAGATATTAAATTTTCATTTCGATCAACAGCATGTTGGAGAGGGTATTTTGGAACATGGGAACTAAGAAACAAGAAGTTGTTTATAATTTCATTAAAAGCTTGTACAGATGAATATAGAAACTATGAAGTAGATTTAAATTACTTGTTCCCTAACAATAAAGAAGTTTTTGCAGATTGGTTTAGTGGTGATATTAGAATACCTCAAGGTAAGATGCTAAAATATGTACATATGGGATATCAATCAATTTTTGAAAAAGACACAATGTTAAAGTTTAAAAATGGTATTTTAATTGGCGAAAGAGTAATAGACAATATAGATCAGATGAACTTAAAATCTCAATAAACTGATTCATCATTTAAGAATATTACTAATTTTATAATATTATCTAGTATTAATCTTTACTCTTTTCTTTCAATATTTCCAATAATTTATTTAGATTTGAACATTAAAATTAACTTATGAATAATATAAAATATATTTTATTTCTCGTACTCCTTGCTTGTGGAAATAACAGTCAAGATGCTGATAATGAAATTACTCAAAACACATTAGAACAGGATTTAGCTAAATATGAGAGTATTTGGAATAGATTTTTGGCAGGTGATACATCTGTAGCTAATGAAAATAATTTTCAGAAAGATGTAGTTGTTGTAACAGCACAAGGAGATCTAGTTGGAATAAAAGCTGTTAAAGATTTTTATATGAACTATTTAAACGGTTTTTCTGATATTGAGTTCACAATACTTGATGCCTTTGGACAGGGTGAGCGTATAGTAAAACATTGGAATTTTAAAGGTAAACATACCGGTGAATTCTTTGGTATTCCTGCTACTGGAAATAATTTGGATTTGTCAGGAACTACACTTGTAACAATGAAGGATGGAAAAATAGCAAAAGAACAAGATTTCTTTGATATGCAATCACTTATCTTACAATTAGAGAAGCCATCAGAAGGAGAAGTAATTGTTGATGATTATACCGGTATTTAAGATTTTATCTTTTAGATAGAATTTTGTTTATTTCACTTTCTAAATCTTCAATAAGAACAATATACATTGACAACAAGTCAATTTTGTTTTTTTGATATTCCTCTAGCAGGATTAATGTTGATATTAATTCTTTATCGTTTTGGATAGAATTATAAACTATATCACAATACTTCTTCATTGATATCGTATTATCAGTTTTTTTAATAATAATATCTGGATGTTTTTTGCTGATTATAGGTATAATAATATCTTGTTTTAATTTCTTTTCGTATTCAATGGTTGTTTGAACATAAGAAGAATAGGTACTATGAATCCTACTTAACATTTCTTTTATTTTCTCAGAGTTTATATATTTAAGAGCTCCTGAATTCATAATTGAATGATATCTTTCTGTAGGTGGCTCAAATACTCTATAATAAATAAGATTGAATTGAATTCTACTTTTACTTTTAGTAAGATTTGTAACACTTTCATAATTAAATTTTTGGTTAGTTGGTCTTAAAAAAGCGTTTAATAGTGTAATATCACCTTGCCAAGTTGTCTTTCTTTCCTTACAGTAATCATTAATTTCTTTTACTTCTGTTTGAAGACTAGAGAGAACTTTTATTCTTTCATTATTATTCTGCTTATTTGTTGAAACTTGATTAATCCAAAAAGATACAGATATACCTAATACAATAACAATAAACTCTAATGAATACTTAATAAACCAGTCTTTTCTTTTCATATGTTTTATCTAAAGGGCTAAACTAAACATATTTTAAAAATAAATCCGTTAATATGGACAGAATGATATCAGATATAAAAACATGAGTTTAAATTAATAGATTGTTCTAATTATTATTTAGTAAAATATTTGGATTAAAACATTGAATATGTTTACATTTGTTCAAATTAAAAACTTTAAACTATGAAAAAATTACTGTTTTTGTTAATGATTATTTCCTCTATTGTTTTAGGACAGGAAAAAGATATTGAAAATAAAGTAAAAAAGTCTGCAAAAGAATGGATAAATTTAATTGATAATAAAGAATATGAGATATCATGGAAAACATCTGATATCTTAATACAAAACTTAGTTTCAATTAAAAAATGGGAGAACTTAATGATTGGTTCAAGGAATCCTTTAGGAAAAAATATATCTAGAGATATTATATCAATTGAATATAAAAATGAACTTCAAGGAGTACCAGATGGCGAGTATTGTATTATAATCTATAATTCTGTGTTTGAAAATAAGAAAAACGCCTCTGAAACGATTACGATTAAAAAAAGTGAAGATGAAAAATGGAAAGTAGCAGGATATTACATCAAATAATTTAATAAATTAAAATAAAGATTTATTCTAATTAAACTTTGGAATTAATTGAATAAAAAATGAAAAAATGAAAAAACATATCTTTAAATACTTAATTGAATTTTTAGTCGTAGTTTCTGGAATAATTATATCATTGAATATTGAAAAAGGAAAAGCTTTAGATTATAAAAATGAATTAAAAAATCAATCCTTAAGAAGATTGATAAAAAATATTGATCAAGACATCAGTGATAGTAAATTAAATAAAAAAATACATTTGAATGGAATTAAGTGTAGTGAAAGAATTTTAAATAATCACGAATTTCTATTTGATTCAGAAAAAGATTCATTAGGATACTATCTTTCAGTAATTTCTTATTCTGAAACAGTTTTTGTTGATAATCAAGAAGAATATTTAACATTGAGAAATTCTGGATTTTTAGAATTAATTGATGATGACGAATTAGTACAATTAATACAAGAAAAATATTCAAAACACAGTTTTTATAAGACAATTGAAAATTATATAGGAAAGCAAAACAACATAATTACAAATTTAGTTTTAGAAAAAACAAGTTATATATCGCGTGGTACAAATAATTTTTTTGGAACTTATGGAACTTATGAAAGTAAACAAAAATTAAGTAATTATGAGTTAAACACAATACGAAGAAAAAAGGTGTTCTCAGAATTTTATATAGCACAAATAAATACAGGTTTAAAATCTGATTCATTACTTATATCCAAAATAAAGAAGGAAATTGAATAAAACTAAGCTTGTTTTAGTTTATTTACACACATATTGTTAATGGTATATTCATAGTATTAAAGTGAGTAAGAAATAACTTTGGATATATTATAATTCCCAATATCACTTTGACACCAAATCTCATTATACTGACCGTTAGTTCCGGAAACCCATGAACTAACTCCAAAATAAAAATCTTCGGTATTAATCAAATTATTATTTAAATAAGTATTTACTGTTATATCACAACAATGTGTATGTGGATAATACAAATACTGAGAAGCATCTAACGACAATAAATAGCTTGTATATCCATTACCGTTTCCAGGTACACCACTGAAAGTATACGATGAATGAGTGTACACATAATCACCATTATTATCAAGCTGAAAGTAGGTAGATCCATTACTAGAAAACAACCAAGTACTATTAGGAATACCATTAGTAATAATTACTTCATGATATAAATCATAGTCTATTACAGCTGGAGTTGTAAGATTAGAATTACAACCAAAAAATAGAAAGGAAATAACAAATAAAAAACTGACTTTTTTCATACTACAATATTACAGAAAATAATAAACTTTCGGGCTACAACACAGAAGATATTCCAAACTACACAATGTCCTACTAAAACAAGAAAAATAAATTTTCAGTTAGGATATGATGTTAATCGAAATTGATTGAATATTGGAGTGGGTTAAATATTTTAAGATATAGTATTTAAGAAAAGATTCTAGAGAGAAAAAGGAGCTAACTATTACATAGCTAAATATTTGGATGAAGACATTGAATATGATTACATTTGTTGAGACTTAAAAACTTAGAATTATGAAAAAAATACTATTATCATTAATGATTTCAACAATCATTTTTAATCCAATAAAAAGTTACTCTCAGAGTGATAATGACGCTGCTATTATTGGTGGTGCAGCAGCAATGTTATCTATTTATGCGGCTATTGAACAACAAAAAGAAATGTTAGAACAACAGGCTTTAAATTATTTATTATCATCTCACCCTGAGTATACTAATTTTAGATTAAAGGTTATTGGACTTGGACAAGGAGGGAAAAAACTTTCAGATAACAGTGACTCATATATTATACCTTTCTCACTTGTGATGATGGACGGAGAGAAACTGACTTCTAATAAAAAACTATTATTTTTATATGTTAGCTCTAATTGGGCGAACGGTAATGGAATAGACTTTTCTAAATGGAAATGGGAAATATATGATTCTAAAAAATGGAATTTTTTAATGTCCGAATTTTTTGAAATAATTTCTTGCTCTAAACTTTCAATCAGTAATGACTCTATAATTGTTTACAGTAAGATCAAGGGTTACTCACCTGAAACAGATGAAAAAAATGGTTATGATTATATAACAAGAGTTGAGAGAATTGATAAAGAAGATGTTTCTGTATATTATAAAAAACAAAATTTAAAAGTACACATTAGTCAAGTGAGACTTACAAAAGAAGGTCTGACCGCTACAATTGGTGGAAAATTTTCAGGCAGAAAATTAGTATATCCATTTCTAGAATTAAAAGGAGATGATTATAGAGTCAAAGATTTTGATGATTCATTTAAAATATTTTGCAATGAAAATTCTCTTGGATTATTTAGAAAAGATACTGAAGATGCAATGTTATTATCTAGAATCTTAATGAGAAAGATTCATACTTTTATTAATGATGATTCTATAGATGATTTTAAGGAATAAAAACCCTTTAAAAAACGAATAACAAAATGAAAAAACTAAATCAAATCTCAATAGCAATATTATGTGTTGGAGGATTTTTTAAACACAATTC
>NZRO01000008.1 GCA_002696275.1 Flavobacteriales bacterium | reverse complement strand
TATGGACTATTAACTAAGCATAAAGTAAATGATAAATATGTTCCTTTTGTCGCAGTAATTTCTCCTATAATTTGTTATTTTATAAATATTTATCTAAATCTAGGTTTTGAATTACTAATTATCAATGGATTAATTTCTTTTATTGCAATGGATATTATTAGAAAAGGAAAATACTACTGGTAATAGTTTTCTTTTCTTTTAATTAAAACAAATATTCCAATTATTCCTATCAAAATTAATATTGAGGAAATAATTTCTGCCTGTGTAATCCCTCCTAAAAGATCATATTTAGTATTTACTCTTATTTTTTCAATAAAAAATCTTTCTATTCCGTTCAGAATAAGGTAGATAAAGAATAACATTCCTGGAATCTTAATTTTTTTTCTAATACTCCACAAAAATAAAAATATGAGTCCTGCCATAATAATTTCATAAATAGGAGTGGGGTATACATTTTCTGCGAGTTGATAGCAGAATTTTCCTTCACATCCTGGGATTAGAATTCCTTCATTTATAACATTATTTGGATAGTTATAGCTCCACATCCAATCAGGTAAAAACCACCATTCTGGTTGATTAGAAGCGACAATTCCCCAATCACCATCTCCACTAAAATGACATCCAGCTCTACCAATTCCATATGCCAAAATAAGGGAAGGAGCAAATACGTCAATTAAATGTAATAGTTTTATACCGTTCTTTTTCGCATAATAACTTACTGAAATAGCTCCAAAGATTAATCCTCCGTAAAATGTAAGCCCGCTAAATGATAATAATTGACCAATAGGATCTTTTACAAAATCTCCCCAGTTTTCTAGACTAGCAAAAATCTTAGCTCCAATAATACCACTTATTGCAGCTATCATTATCATATTTCCTACTAGTTGATATGGATGAACATCTTGTTCTATAAATTTGGGTTTTGGAAGTTTTGTTTTTTCTTTTTCCTTATATTTCGTGAATGAAGAAATAAGCGCTACTAGTATTCCACCTATTATACTTCCCTTGGTTGAAAGAATAAATTCTTGAGGATTTTGTACTAAACTATTATAATCGAATATAGCTTCTACTAATTTAAAACCTATTAAGAATCCTCCAATTATAGAGCTAAACCAATCTTTAATAGTCATACCTTCACCTACTAGCTTTTTTTGTTTAATTTTGGATACTAATCCTTCTTTTTCCTTTCTCTTAAACTCTTTAGAGATAAAATAAGCTCCAGCAATAAACGATAGAGCAACAAAAAATCCGAATGTTTGAATAGGAAGAGGTATGTTGATTCCAAATAGGTCTTCTAATAAGTAACTTATTGTTGGATACATATGTTTTCTTTTATTTTTGATAAAACACTCCCATTCTCATCAAATGAAAGTAGTTTTAAATTTATTTTCTTTTGTACTAATTCTTCAGTAAATGGCACCTTTACTTTTATATAATTATCTGTAAAACCAAATAAAAATCCATTTTTATTTTCTTTTTCTAACAATGCGGTTTGTATGCTTCCTAAATATTTTTGATAATAAGATCTTTGTAATTTATCAGATAATATTCTAAGCATTTTACTTCTCTCCACTCTTTTATTTTTTTCTACTATCCCTTCAAAGGTTGTGGCTAATGTATTTTCTCTTTCTGAATAACTGAATACATGTAAATAGGAGATAGGTAAATTTTTAATAAAGTTCATAGTAGTGTTAAACAACTCATCTGTTTCGCCAGGAAAACCAACAATTACATCTGCTCCAATACAAACTTCAGGAATTGCTTTTACAATTTTCTCTAATTTTTCTTTATATAAATCAGTTCTGTATCTTCTTTTCATTTTTCCTAATATTTTATCACTTCCTGATTGTAATGGTATATGAAAATGTGGCATGAACTTTTTAGAATTTTTGACTGTTTCAATAATTTCATCTGTTATTAGATTAGGTTCAATTGATGATATTCTAAATCTTTCGATACCATCAATTTTTTCTAGTTCTTTAATAAGGTCTGAAAACCTTTTGTTATCATCTCTAAATTCCCCAATATTTACTCCAGTTATTACTATCTCTTTAATTCCATTTTTAGCAATTTCTATAGCATTTTTCAGAATATTTTCAATTGTATCACATCTACTTTTTCCTCTAGCTAATGGTATAGTACAATAGGTGCAGGGATAATCACATCCATCTTGTATTTTTAGAAAAGACCTTGTTCTTTCACCTAAGGAATAAGAAGAGGTATAGTTTAAATTATTTATTTCACATCCATGAATTTCACCTATTTTTTTATTGTCTAAATTTTGTAGTAAGTTAGGAAGATTAAACTTATCATTAGCACCTAATACCATATCTACGCCTTCCATTTCAGAAATTGATTTAGGTTTTAGTTGTGCAAAACAGCCTGTAATTACAACAAAACTTTCAGGAGAAATCTTTTTTGCTTTTCTAATTAATCTTCTACATTCTTTATTTGCGTTTTCTGTAACAGAACAAGTGTTAATTATATACATGTCAGCTCCATCATTAAATTCAGTTTTTACAAATCCAATTTCATTAAGTTGTCTAGATATAGTAGAACTCTCAGAAAAATTTAATTTACAACCTAAAGTATAGAAGGCTACTGTTTTTCCTTTAAACATAATGCAAATGTATTAAAAGAAAAAATTAATTTTTATTTGAAACCTATTTTATTTAAAAATCGTTTTAAGATTAAGTTCATTAACTTTTTTCAGTCAAAACCACTAAGCTATGATTAAAAAATTACTTAACTCAATACTTGAAAAAATATTTAGAATTAAATTTAGATTCCTTTACTATTTCCTAGGTCTCATTATCATGATATACAGTAATAATGTCTTCTCACAACTTGTATCTGACTTTACGACTATGACTTCAAATACCGGGTGTGGTTCACTTGTAGTTGAGTTTGAAGATTTGTCTACCGGCAACCCAAATACATGGTTATGGGATTTTGGAAATGGTAATACTTCTAATTTACAGAATCCGATAGTTGTTTATTCTTCTCCAGGATTTTACACTGTTAAATTAACGGTTTCCGATGCAACAAATCAGGATGTCTATACTCAAGTGGATTATGTGAAAGTATATACTAAACCTAATCCTAGTATTATTTCAGACGAAAGTGTTTTTTGTGTTCCTCAAGAAGTAAGTTTTACAGATCTTTCTTTTGGTGTTAATAATCTAGTAATTTGGCAGTGGGATTTTGGAGATGGTGGAAGTAGTACAAATCAAAATCCTATTTACGAATATCAAAATAGTGGGACATTTTCTGTTTCTTTATTCGTTAAAGATGATAAAGGGTGTGAAAATATAATTATTTTTAATGATTTAATTGAAGCAAAGGAGACTCCTCAAGCTAACTTTAGTTCAGACATTTTAATCACATGTGATTCAGTTAAAGAAGTTAAATTCTTCAATAATTCTTCAAATGCTACAGATTTTAACTGGCATTTTGGAGATGGTAGTACCTCTAATTTAATTTCTCCTCAAAATAATTATTCCTCTGGAATATACTCTGTAACACTTATTTCTAGTAATGGTGTATGTTCTGATACAATGATTCAAAGTAATATGATTGAAGTAGGAGCAAATGTTGCCTCAGATTTTGATGTAAGCAATTCTTCTGTATGTCAATTTTCTGATATACAATTCTCAGACATATCAAATTATAATCCCGATACTTGGTTTTGGGAATTTGGAGATGGAAATACTTCTGTTCTTCAAAATCCTACTCATTTTTATCAAGATTCAGGTACATATAATGTAAACCTAACTGTATCTATAAATGGAGAATGTACTCAAAACATTCAAAAAATAAATTATATTTCAGTTTTTGAAGAACCTGAGATTATTTTTTCTTCAAATGATACCTACAGTTGTAATCTACCTTTCAATGTAGATTTTTCAGATAATACCCTAAATGCAGTTTCATGGCAGTGGTTTTTTGGTAATGGTGATTCTTCAACTCTGAGGAATCCTAGTGTTGATTTTACTTCAATCGATGAGTTCGATATATCTTTAACTGTTACTGATAATAATGGTTGTGTTTCATCAATTACAGAAAATGATTATATTATAACAGACAGAATCTATCCATTATTTTCTGTCTCTGATTCTATTGTTTGTGAATCAGAAATAGTTTCCTTTTATGACTTGTCAGTATCATCGTATCCTATCATATCTTATCAGTGGGAATTTGGGGATGGAAATAATTCTATTTTATCAAATCCTCATCATCAGTTTATAGGAATTAATTTATTTGATATTTCTTTAACAATTGAAAATAATAAGGGATGTGTTGAGGAATTGTTAATACAGGATTATATTAAGACTGTTGGTCCTGCACAAGCAGATTTTATTTCTGATAAAATTACAAGTTGCGCGGGGGAAAATATTTTTTTTACGGATTTGAGTGTCTCTGCATCATCCATAAATTCTTGGGAGTGGGAATTTGGAGATGGCAATAACACTTTTGTTCAAAACCCAATTCATCAATATAACAACATTGGAACATATACTGTCAAATTAGTTGTTGGTGAAGGAAATTGTAGAGACACAATAATAAAAGATAACTTGATAGAAATTATTGAACCCTCTTCTTATTTTGTTTCAAGAAATAATTGTGATAATCCTTTAGAATTACAGTTTGATAATTATTCTATAGGAGCAGATGAAATAGAATGGGATTTTGGAGATGGAAATGTGTCTACAGATTTTAATCCTGTACATATTTACTCTGATACAGGAACATACATTGTAAGTTTAAGAGTTACAAATAACTCTACTATGTGTACACATCAGTTCACAGAAAGGGTTATCGTAAATATTCCAATTGCAGATTTTTCTTACTTAATAAATGCTAATAATTCTTTAGAAGATTCAATAGTATGTCTACCAAAAAAGAGATCTCATATAGAAGTTTTATCTTCAAATGTTAGAAACTATAGAATTGATTGGGGAGATGGATATTTGGGATTGAATAGACAAGATCATTTGTACTCTCAAACAGGTATTTATGATGTAACACTTATGATTACAGATGTAAATGGATGTAAAGATACTCTTACTAAAAATGATATGTTTAGAGTTACAAATGTTGAAAGTGATTTTATAATTTCAAATGTAGGAGGGTGTGATTCATTAATTGTTGATTTTGTAGATTTATCTTCTGTTAATTCAGATGTTTACTGGGATTTTGGTGATGGAAATAACTCAATTATAAATAATCCTCAACATACTTATACAAATGAAGGTTTTTATGATGTTACATTGTATTCAGTATCAAGTGAAGGTTGTAAAGATACACTTACTAGGAAAGAATATATTAAGTTTGTTTATCCTGTTGTAGACTTTGAGATAAATGATTCAGAAATTTGTATTGGAGAAAATGTTTTATTTACTGATATTTCTGAGGGAATTGGATTGGATTATAGCTGGGATTTTGGGAACGGTACAACTTCTCAATCTATAAATCCAATAATCAACTATAACACTGTTGGTTTGTTTCCTGTTACTTTGACTATTACTGATACATATGGTTGTAGTTCAGTTAAAAATTCTGATACAATTTATGTTCAAGAAGTATTTGCAGATTTTACTCCAGATATTGCTACATCAAATTGCCCTCCACTAATTACAACCTTTACAAATAATTCAACAGGAAATATCGTTGATTATATTTGGAATTTTGGTGATAGTACAATTTCAAATCAAATAAATCCTTCACATTTATTTTTAAATTCAGGATCATATGATGTTAGTTTAATCGTTATTGATAATTTTACATGTGTTGACACAGTTAAATATTCTGATCTTATTTCTATATATGGACCATCTGGAAGTTTTACTTTTACTACAAATAAAATATGTGATTATGACTCAGTAGAATTTATAGCTGATGTTAAAAATACAGATACTTATTTATGGGATTTTGGAGACGGAATATACTCAAACGATAGTAATCCAACTCACAGTTACACTAGTGGAGATATATTTCACCCCACTCTTATTATTGAGAATAATTCATTTTGTCAATTTATTATATCCTCTATAGACTCAATTGAGGTAATTGATTTAAATATTGATGCTGGATTAGATAAAAACTTATGTTTAGGGGATAGTGTTTTATTAGAATCAACAGGAACTTCTACTTATTATAATTGGGATCCTTCATCTTTTATTCTTAGTCCTTCGAATGCAAATACACTTGTATTTCCAACTTATTCTACAATGTATTATCTGAATAGTTCAGATGGAATGTGTTTTGATAGAGATTCAGTATTTGTATTTGTTGATTCAAATGTTCCGCAGCCTAATTTTTATACTCTTAAAAATTGTTTTAAAGATAGTATGGAATTTTATGGTAACTCTGGAATAAATGCATCTTCTTATTCATGGGAATGGACGATATTAGGTGAAAACTTATATTCTAAGAATGATTATTTTCAATTTGATACAATTGGAGTATATGATGTTAATTTACTTGTAACAAATTTAGATAATAATTGTGATGCAAATATTAGTCAAGTTGTAGAGGTTCTTCCACTTCCCGAAGTTAATTTTAGAACTAATGAGGTTTGTTTTGGTGAAAAAACAAATTTTATAAATCTCTCTGGAGATAATGTTACGTCTGTTTTATGGAGTTTTGGAGATGGATATCAATCTTCATTTAATTTAAATCCATCTGTTTTATTTTCATCGCCAGGTATATTTAACTCAACATTGGTTGTGAATTCTGATTTAGGTTGTTTAAATACAATAACAAAAGAAGTATTAGTTCATGAAAATCCTAAAGTATTTTTAGAAATTCTAGAAACCTGTGAAGGATCTGAAACAAACTTCATTTCCTCAATATTTTTAAATGATGGTTTTATAACAAATTGGAATTGGGATTTTGGAGATGAGAGCATTTCCACAGATCTTGAGAATCCTACACATATCTATGATGAATGGGGAGAATTTAATGTTGAATTAACAGTTCAATCAAACTATGGATGTATTAATTCAGAAGTATCTACAGCTATTATTCATCCAAATCCTATAGTTTTGTTTGATATAGAACAGGTCTGTAAAGGGGATGAAACAAAATTCACATCTCTTTCATTAATTGAACAAGGTGAACTGTTTTCTTATGATTGGAATTTTGGAGATGGAAATAATTCAATTTATCCAAACTCTTTTAATGTGTTTGCTAGTTCAGGATTTTATCCAGTAATGTTGACCGTTACATCAAGTAAGGGATGTGCCTCTAATCTACAGAAAGACGTTCAGATTTTCTCTCTACCTGAAATAGATTTCTTGGTTGATACAGAAATTTGTGAATCAGAAGAGATTCAATTTGTAGATAATACTTTAACAGATGATGAAATAGTAGAAATGAAATGGAATTTTGGTGATAGAAATACGTCTAATTTAAAAGATCCTTTTCATGTGTATAAAAATTCAGGAATTTATGATATTTCTTTGTTAGTAGTTACTGAAAATGGATGTTCAGACGAATTAATACGAAATAACTTTATCAGTGTATTTGAAAACCCTGTAGCTTCTTTTGATATGTCTGATAGGAGAGTTAGTATGTTGAAACCCGAAATAATTTTTACAAACAAATCAGATTCAAGTTTATATTTTGAGTGGGATTTTGATAATGGAATAGTAGATTTTGAATCTGTACAGAAATCGATTACTTTTGAAGAGTCAGGAATTTATGATGTGTTATTGTATGTTGAGAATGACAATAGATGTTATGATGAAGTTGTACATCAAGTTATTGTAGATGATATTTTTTCTGTATTTGTTCCTACAGCATTTACTCCAAATAATGATGGTTTGAATGATGATTTTATTCCTTTGACTAGTGGAGTTTATGGTTTTGAGATGAAGATATTTAACAGATGGGGAGAGCTTGTTTTCTTATCGAATGATAAAAATATTGGATGGAACGGTAGTCCTATTAATTCAGATAGGAGTCTTGAACCTGGAACATATATGTACAACATTTCGGTAACAGATATAAATGAAAAGCCATGGGTTTACAATGGAGAGGTAAACTTGATTAAATAACAAATTTTTATTAATAAATTAGCCGGACTAATCTGCAATGTATGAAATTTAGATCCGGTTTTTTTATTATTATATTTTTTCTACTTTCATGTTCTGAAAAGTATGATAACTCCAATTTAAAAATTTTTAAGTATAATGAATCTAATGGAGTATCTACCTTAGATCCAGCATTTGCAAAAGATAAAGCTACAATTTGGGTAACCTCTCAAATTTTTAATTCACTTGTAAAAATGAATGAAGAATTAGAAGTTATTCCTTCAATTTCCACTAGCTGGAAAATTTCAGAGGATGGATTGGTGTATACTTTTTTTTTAAGAAAAGATGTCTTTTTTCACGATCATAAATTTTTTGAAAATGGAAAAGGAAGGAGAGTTGTTGCTTCTGATTTTGTTTATTCTTTTGATAGGTTATTGAGTTCTAAATTAGCTTCTCCTGGTTCGTGGGTATTTAATAATGTTTCTTCTTATTATTCAGTTAATGATTCTACTTTGCGAATTCATCTAAATCAAGTTTTTCCTCCATTCTTATCATTGTTAAGCATGCAATATTGTTCTGTTGTACCTAAGGAATGTGCAGATTTAAATGAGTTTCGTTCTCATCCTATTGGTACTGGACCATTTCAATTTCAGTATTGGAAAGAGGGAGTGAAGTTAGTATTGAGAAAGAATAAACAATATTTTGAAAAGGAAAATGGTATAAATCTTCCTTATCTTGACGCAGTTTCAATAACTTTTATAAAGGATAAACAATCTGAGTTTTTAAATTTTTTACAAGGAAATCTAGATTTTATATCTGGTTTAGACCCTTCTTACACTGATGAGGTATTAGATAAAGAGGGATTATTAAGTCAGAAATATAATGATAAGTTTAATTTTAAAAGCCTTCCATTTTTAAATACAGAATATCTTGGATTTTTAATGGATGGAAATTCTGATTTATCTGAAAATTTATATTTAAGAAAAGCGATTCATTATGCAATTGATAGACAAAAGATGTTAAAATATCTAAGAAATAATGTTGGTGTAGCTGCAAATCATGGATTTATTCCAATTGGACTTCCATCATATTCTAAGGAAAACATTAATTCTGCATATAATTTAGAGCAATCATTAAGATATTTAGAATTAGCTGGTTTCCCAAATGGAAGAGGACTGTCCCCAATTGTTTTAAATACAACCTCATCTTATTTAGATTTATGTGAGTTTGTACAATCAGAGTTGAAAAAGATAGGAATTGATTTAAAAATTGAAGTTAACCCACCATCTACACATAGGCAAAAGATGGCTACTTCAAAATTAAATTTTTTTAGAGGAAGCTGGATGGCGGACTATCCCGATGCAGAAAACTATCTTTCTTTATTTTATAGTAAAAACTTCTGTCCAAACGGACCTAATTATACTCATTTTTATAATGAGGAGTATGATAGATTGTATGAATTTTCAATATCTGAAACAGATGTAAAAAAGAGAATTCAAATCTATCAAAGATTAAATAAGATCCTATCTGAAGAAATGCCTGTAATACCTCTCTATTATGATCAAATTATTCGTTTTTCACATAATAATATTTCAGGTTTTACTGTAAACGCTCAAAATAACTTGGATTTAACTAGAGTAAAAAAATAATAGAGTTTTTTTCATTAAATTTGCAAATATTAATTTATTTCTATGAAAATTAGAATTACTTTATTTTACTTTTTTTTACTAATTTTTTTGAATGCAAAATCACAAATTGGTATCTCAAATAACGCTCCAAATAACAACCCTAATCATCTGATTAACAATGTTTTAGTTGGAGGGGGTGTAACTATTAGTAATGTTCAGTTCTCTGGAAACAATCAACAGATTGGTTTCTTTTCTAATGGAAATAGTATTGGAATGTCAAGTGGAATAGTAATGTCCTCAGGGCATGCAGTCAATGCTGATCTAGGTGGAAATCCAGCTGCAAACAATACCCCAACTAATGGAACTCAATGTGCTAACATCCCTAATTCAATTTGTAACGACTTATATACAGTAGCTAATTCAGTTCCTCCCTTGGTAGGTCAGTCTTTTTCTGTGAGTTCGATTAATGATTTATGTGTTCTAGAGTTTGATTTTATCCCAGAATCTGATACTATAGTATTTAATTATAGTTTTGGTTCCGAAGAGTATACATCTTGGGTAAATACTCAATACAATGATGTTTTTGGTTTCTTTATTAGTGGCCCTGGAATCACCGGTCCATATTCTAGTCCACCAGGTTTTCCTAATGGTTCACAGAATATAGCGATTGTTCCAAATAGTGTACCTCCAGTTCCAATTACAATTAGTTCAATTCATCCTGGGTATAACGGAAATTATTATAATATTGGAAATACAACAATCTCTTACAATGGTTATACAGATGTTTTTACCGCTATTGCTGTAGTACAACCTTGTCAAACCTATCATATAAGATTAGCGATAGCTGATGGTTCAGATGACTATTTAGATTCTGGAGTTTTTTTAGAAGCGAATAGTTTTACAACTACATCTGTAAGTATTGATACAAATGCTGTAAGTATAGTTTCTGATACTTTATTTGTTGAATGCATAGATTCCTCTATCATACTAGAAGCTGGTATAACAAATTCTAATTATTCTGTTTTATGGAATACTGGTGATACTACAATGTCTATATTTGTGGGACCTGGTCAGTATTATTATACAGCTTCAAGTGGAAATTGTTCCTTATCTTCTGATACAGTTACTATTTTCAATCCAACATTTCTTCAGAAAGACACAATAGTTAATCAGATTTCTTGTTTTGGATTAACAGACGCTTCCATTGATCTTACCGTTTCAGGTGGAACTCCTCCATATAATTTCTTTTGGATTGATTCTGTCACTGGATTTAATTCTAATTCGGAAGATCTAAGTAATCTTTCAGAAGGAATATATCATTGTGTTATTACTGATTCTAATTTATGTCCAACTCCAATAATATCCGTGAGTATTACAGAACCCTCTGCTTTACAAGATAGTTCTATATCTAACAATGTAAGTTGTTATGGACTAAATGATGCAGATATAAGTTTATTGTTGTCTGGTGGTACCCCGCCATATAATGTAACTTGGAGTTCTTTATTAGGGTATACTAATAATGGAGTAAATATATCAAATTTACCCGCAGACATTTATACAGCAACAATTACTGATGCAAATAATTGTGGTCCTTTATATGAAACTGTTTCCATTTCAGAACCTTCAGAGATTACTATTTATGGTGTATCTTCAGATGTTAGTTGTTTTGGAAATGATGATGGTAGTATAGATTTAACAACTAATAGCACAGGAATCATTTATAATTGGACTGGTCCTAATGGATTTAACTCTAATTTTGAGGACATTGATTCGTTATCACCAGGAACTTACATTGTAAGTACTTCTGATATTAATGGTTGTATAGGTCCTTCACTAACTTTTGTTATTTCAGAACCCTCAGATATTTTAGTTAGCTATATTTCAAATAACATAAGTTGTTTTGGAGGTAATGACGGAAGTATTGATTTAACAATTACAGGTGGTGCAGGTAATTACACAACTATATGGAATAGTCCTAATGGATATTTTAATATATCTGAAGATGCTTTTAGTCTATTCGCAGGACCGTATACTTATAGTATTTTAGATGATAATGGATGTTCTCCAAGTATAAATAATTCTCCAATATTTATTTCTCAACCTATTGATGTTCAGATTAGTTCTGTAGTTACAGATGAAACATGCTATGGAGATGCTGATGGAAGCATTGATATGACAATATCTGGTCCAAGTACTTATACTTATTCTTGGGTAGGGCCTAATTCTTTTAGCTCCACCAATTTAGATATAACAAATTTAGCAGCTGGTAGTTATAATTTAATTATAACAGATGCTAATAATTGTCAGACACAAATTACTGAAAATGTAAATATTGGTAATATTATTTTGATAGATACATTTATAAATCATATAAGTTGTAATGGATTTAATGATGGAAGTATAGTTGTATTGGCACAGAATTCGGTAAACACAACATATTCTTGGACAGGACCTAATGGATATACTTCTGCTAACTCTCAAATTTTTAATTTATCAGGAGGTGTCTATTCTGTTATTGTAAATGATGCTTCAAATTGTCCAACACAACTAAATATTTCAATTCAAGAGCCAAATTTTTTGTCATTAAATGGTGTTGTTTTAGATGAAAGTTGTGAAAATTATCAAGATGGAGAAATTCAAGTTTCAGTCTCAGGTGGAACTCCAGGTTATAGTTATGTTTGGAATAACGGAATTACAGATTCAATAAATTTAAATCTAGTAAATGGAGAATATATTTTAAATGTTTTTGATAACAATAATTGTGTTGTTTCAGACACATTTTATGTTTCATTATTTTTATTTGATACAATAAGAACTGTTACTAATGTTAGTTGTTTTGGAGGGTCTAATGGAAGTGTTGATTTAGAAGTTATTGGAGGAAATCCTCCTTTTATTTATAATTGGAATACTGGAGCTACTTCACAAGACTTAACAAATTTATCTTCTGCAGTGTATTCTGTTAACATAACAGATGCAACTAATTGTACCATATTTAGGGATGTAATTATTACTTCACCTCAACAACTAGTTGCTGTTACAAATATCGAACCAATACTTTGTTTTGGTGATAGCACAGGAACTGCTAGTGTTCAAATAAATGGAGGAGTTTCTCCTTACATTTTGGATTGGGGAACCACAGACACTACTGCTATGTGGGCAGGTTATCACTCCTACTCAATTACTGATGCAAATAACTGTAAATATACTGATTCTGTTGAAATTCTACAAAATGACTCTATGGAAATTTCTTCTAACGTTACAGACATACAATGTTATGGAGATTTTACAGGATCTATTGAGATTCAAATAGCCCAAGGAACGGGAGCTCCTCCTTATAATTATAATTGGTCAGGACCTAATAATTTTTCTTCAAATTCTGAGGATATTTATAATTTAGAATCAGGCCTATATGTTTTAACTGTTACTGATAATAATTATTGTATTAAGCAACGGCAGTTATTTGTGTCTCAACCTCAACAATTAACACAAATTACAAATATTTTAACTTCTAACTATTCTGGTTATCATGTTAGATGTAAAGGAGAAAATTCAGGATGGATTCAATTAGATGTCAATGGTGGATATGGTCCGTTTTCTTATTTGTGGAACAATGGTATTCAAACTGATAGTATATTTAATTTATATGCGGGTTCATATTCTGTAGAAATTACAGATTCACTAGGATGTAAGGAAAACTTAAGTATTAACTTATATGAACCATCTACTTATGTAAAAGCGGCTGTTGTATCGACCTCTGATTTTAATGGTTATAATATTAGTTGTTTTGGATTTAATGATGGTTCCATAACAGTAGAGTCTTCTGATGGAATACCTCCTTATACTTACTTATGGAATACCGAAGAAAACACCAAATCAATAGATGATTTATATAGTGGATATTATGAAGTTTTTGTTTATGATAACAATCAATGTTTAACTATAGATTCTATAACTTTAACACAACCAACCGAATTATTTTTTGATTTAGAATATTATACAGATACATGTAATAGGGGTGTTGGTAAATCTGAATTTATTGCTTCAGGGGGTGTTCCATCATATAGTGCTATTTGGTCAAATGGTTTTACAGATCTTGTTGTTAACAATTTGTTTGAAGGGGAGTATTTTGTTGAAGTTTCTGACGAAAATTTGTGTGTAAAAAAAGATACTTTTACTATTGGGAATTTAGAGGGACCAATAGCAGATTTTGAGGCTTATCCATATCATAAAAGGTTTTTTGATCAACAGAGTGATCCGTTTTACTTTGTTGATTTAACTAAAACCTTTATGTCAAGAGTTGAAAGTTGGTATTGGGATTTTGGAGATGGTACATTTGCTTTTGATTCTGTTACTTCACACTCATATTCTAATAATGGTTGGTTTGATGTTCATTTAAAGATAGAAACAAAAGATAATTGTATAGATACAATAACTAAAAGAGTATTAGTAGACGAATTTACGTTCTATATTCCTAATACAATTATTCCATCAAGTAATAGTGTTGAGAATTCAATTTTTAAAGGATATGGGACAGGTGTGAAAGATTACGAGTTGAAAGTTTTTTCTAGATGGGGGGAGTTGATTTTTGAGACACAGGATTTAAATATTGGTTGGGATGGAACATATTTCAAAAATGATAATTTATGTCCGGTAGGTATATATACTTATACTGTTTTTATAGAAAATATTTATGGCGAAATTTATGAATATCAAGGACAAGTCAAATTATTGCAATAAAAAATGAATTTTAAATATATATTTTTTTTATTAGTATTTCTTTTTACAACAATAAACTCTAAATCTCAATCGTATAGTGATGGACCTGTTTCTATTGATATAAAGCTAAGAGAAGTTCAAGGAAATTTTGCTGCTACTGATGAGTCATTACTAGGAATAGGTTTCGCTCCTGATGAATTAGTTTTTAAGATTTGGGCACAAGACAATCTATTGAATTATCCTTGGACGGGAGGTAATTGTTTACAAGATTTTAATTTCACACCAATAGTTGGAGGAGGAAATTCTATTGATTTTAATACCACTTTTGCTAATTTTAGTTTTCCTAACAATATAGTTCCACAATATTTAAATTTTAAAATTGATGCTTGGGAAGATGATCTCCCCTCAGATAATTTAATTGGTTTTTGCAATAGTGGAACTCAATGTAGTTGGGAAGATAAAGAATGTTGTGGGGTATTTTTATTTGGTTTGTGTGTTGGAATTGAAACTGGAGACGATTACAGATGCAATGCAGAGCCTTTTTATCAAGGTCTCTCATATAGAAATGGTCCTCCATGTCAGTGGTTTTCTCATGGGTATTTAAATGGAAGTGGTTGTATCAATCCTTCAACGCAATCAGGAGCTCCTAGTACAGATGGTTATTACAAGCCACATGTAGAAACTTATTGGAGGTATACAAAAGGAACTTCTTTTACAAATGCAATTGATTTAGGAAACTTAAATACTGGAGTTATTAGTCATTTTAATAGCAATGAGTGTTACACAGATTACTATCCAGAAAGTTTTGGAAATGATGTTATTTATTCTTTTCAAATTAACAATCCTACTGGAGTTAATATTTCTTTATGTGGAGCTAATGGAGCTCAATTTGATAGTTATTTATATTTAGTAAAAGATACAAATTCCTTAGCTCTCTCAGAAAATGATAATTTCTGTTCAAATCAATCTGAAATAAGCGTTGCTCTATGCGACACTGGAACATATTATATTGTAGTAGATGCTACCTCCTCAACTGAATTAGGAACCTTTACTTTATTAGTTTCGGAAGACCCTACTTCTGCATTTACTATTTCCTCTACAATTTCAGAAGTAAGTTGTTATTCATATTCTGATGGTAAAATAAATATAAGTTTAACAGGAGGAGTATCTCCTTATACATATAATTGGTACGATTATAATATGCAGTTAATATCTAATAATCCAATATCTTTCAATATTACAGATTCACTTGAGAATTTATCTGCAAATAGTTATATTATTCAAGTTGTAGATGATGATAATTGTACAATTACGGATACTTTTAATGTTTCACAACCATCTCCAATAACAATGGTTACATCGTCTGTTCCGGTTTCTTGTAATTCCTTATCGGATGGACAATTAAGTGTTGTAGTAAGTGGTGGAACACCAAACTATAATTATAGTTGGAATACTGTTCCCACTCAAAATAATCCTAATGCAGTTTTTCTATCTTCAGGAACATATTTATTAACCGTAATAGATGCAAATAATTGTATGGACACTATTTCCGAAACAGTTTTAGAACCTTCACCTGTTCCAGTGAATATATCTTCTAATAGTACATCTGTTTGTATTGGAGGAAGTATAAATTTACAAGCAAGTGGAGCGGTTAGTTATAATTGGTCTCCTTCTTTATGGTTAAATACTACTGTTGGTTCAAATATAATTTCTACACCTAATGCTACAATTGATTATGTTGTAGAGGGAACAGATCTTGTAGGATGTAGTAACACTGATACAATTACAATATCTGTGATTCAATCTTTACAAATGACAAGTTCTCCATCCTATCCTATAGTTTGTGAGGGAGAGGGGGTAAATATTAGTTTAAGCGGGGCTTCCTCTTTTTCTTGGTTTCCGCCTAATGGGCTGAGTAATTCATCTTCTTCTAATGTAATAGCTTCCCCATTAAATTCTACAAACTATATGGTTATCGGTACAGATAATTTTGGATGTTCAGATACTATATTTGTTGATGTAAATGTATTGTCAAAACCAAGCGTAAATGTAACAAATAACTCTTCTATATGTGAAGGAGAGTCTATTCCTTTAATTGCAAGTGGAGCAGATAATTACAGTTGGTTTCCATCAACTGGTTTAAATACTTCAATTGGAAGTGTAGTTACATCTTCTCCAATTAATTCAACATCCTATTCTGTTATAGGAACTCTAAATAATGGATGTTCTGACACTATTTCTACAGTAGTGAGTGTAATTCCTAATCCAATATTAACTAGTCTTTCTTCAAATGTAGATTTATGTAAGGGTGATACAACTATTCTTTTAGTAAGTGGTGCAACAAATTATGTGTGGTCTCCTTCAAATAGTTTATCTAATAACAATATGAATACTACCTCTGCATTTCCAATTACTAATACTAATTATTCTGTAGTTGGAATGGATACTTTAGGGTGTTCTTCTACAATTAATATTAATGTTAATGTTTATGATTTGCCTACTATCGATGTTAGTTCTCCTAAACCAGAAATTTGTATTGGAGAAAACATATTATTATCTGCTACTGGAGGTACACAGTATGTTTGGACTCCATCCTCTTCCTTAAGTTCTACAACAGGAAATACAGTATCAGCAAATCCCTCAATAAATACAACTTATATGGTAGTAGGTACTGATGTTAATCTTTGCTCATCATGGGACACAATAAATATTGCTGTTAATCCTTTACCTATTTTAAATATTAATACTAATTCATCAACTATTTGTCAAGGAGAATCTATTTCATTAAATGTTTTAGGAGCAGATTCATATGTTTGGTCTCCCTCTATTGGTTTAAGTTCTTCTTTAGGAAATAGTGTTATTGCTACTCCAAATACATCAACATTATATACAATTACTGGAACAGATTTAAATGGATGTTCAGATAATATTTCATCAAATATTATTGTAAATCCTTCTCCATCTTTAAGTTTAAATCCTAATAGTTCAATAATCTGTAAAGGAGAAAGTATTCAAGTTGAAGTTTTTGGAGCAGATTCTTATTTATGGTCTCCTCCTATTGGATTGAGTAGTGTGAATTCTAATATAGTTGTAGTAAGTCCCAACTCAAGTATAACATACAATGTAGTAGGAACCGATGCAAATTTATGTGTGGATTCTATTGAGTTTGAATTAGATATACAAGCTCCTCCAACAATATCTGTTTCTCCTCTTTCTCCAGTAATTTGTGAAGGAGAGAGTATAACATTAACCGCTGATGGAGCAATTAACTATTCTTGGTTTCCCTCTATTGATTTAAGTTCTAATCTAGGATCTTCTGTTGTTGCTACTGCATCTAATTCTACTTCATATCAAATAATAGGTTCAGATAATTTTGATTGTAAGGATACTATTACTGTTGAAATTAGTGTAATTCCTGTTCCTACTGCCGAAATTGTTTCAGGTGGTGGTTTTGTATGTTCAGGAGACTCTGCGGCTATAGTAGTTGATGTAACAGGAAATCCACCTTGGAATATCTCTTATTCAGTAGATGGAACTGTAAGTACTATTATAAGTTCAGATAGTCCTGTAATTATTTATTCTACTCAAGAAGGAACTTATACAATTCCATATGTTTTAGATGCTAATTCTTGTAGTAATATTGGTACTGGTTCAGAAATAGTAGATGTTTTAAATAAGCCGCAGGCTAACTTTGATTTTACTCCAAAAACTGCTAATATGTTAGATCCTGAAATTAGCTTTGTAAACAATAGTATTTTTGCAAATACATATCTGTGGCAATTTGGAGATAACACTCCTAATTCTACAGATTTTGAACCTACTCATATTTATCAAGAAGACAATACCTATCAGGTTGTGTTACTTGCTCAGAATGGACCTTGTTATGACACTGCTTTTTCTGAGCTTACTATTAATCCGTACTATTCTTTGTATGTTCCAAATACATTTACTCCAAACAGTGATGGAAAGAATGATTACTTTCAACCAAAGGGAGTGGGGATTGCTGAATATAAAATATATATCTACAATAGATGGGGAGTAGAAGTTTTTTATTCCGATAATATAGATTTATGCTGGGATGGAGGAGAAGGTGTTTCAGGAACCTATTCTTATGTGATAAATGTGATAGATAAATTAGGTCAGTTTCATGAAAAATTAGGCTATGTATTAATAGAATAATTGTATAATTGTAAAAAATTCAGAGAATGAAATATACTTACTTACTTTTAGCTTCTTTTCTAGTTTTAACTTCTTGTAAGGAAGAGGAAATTATTATTGATCCAAATCCCTCAGGTCCATCCATTAGTTGCAAAATTGACGGGGAAGACTTTAGTGATATTTCACCTGAAATTAGTGTAAATGGATCAGATATGATGAGTATTAAGTTATCTGAAGTTTTAGAGATAAAAGTTTATAGTTTTTCACAGAGATCTGAAGGAGAAACAGTTTATTTTTCAGCTCCAGGAATGGGAATTGTTTCTTATGGAGGAGCTACATATTCTAGTACCTATAACGGACCTCCATATGATGGTCGAATTGTTTTTACGACCTTAGAGAATGAAACCTTATCAGGTACTTTTAGCTTTAAAGCTCAGGATATAGACCCTAATATGTTTACAAATATTTGGGTAACAGAAGGAGTTTTTGAAAATATCTCATATTAAATTGTGGAAAGAACAAAAATTTTAGATAAAATCCAACTTCAACAGAAGGTAAATAGATTAGCTTGGCAAATCTATGAAAGGAATTATTCTCAAAAAGAAATAGTAATTGTTGGGATTGAGACACGGGGGGTAGAACTTTCTTTAAGAATATCTGAAGTATTACAAAACATTTCGGAGATGAAAATTCTGAATGCTACGGTAAGTTTGGATAAAGACAATCCATATAATTCTAACATTACTTGTAGTTTATCTTCTGAAGAAATAGAAGATAAGGTTGTAATATTGGTAGACGATGTTTTAAGTTCTGGAAAAACTTTAATGTATGCAGCTTCTGAATTTTTGTCGGTTCCTCTATTGAAGTTGTCTACTTTAGTTTTAATAAATAGAAACCATAATAGATATCCTATTAAAGCAGATTTTGAAGGAATGTCATTATCTACAACCTTACAGGAACATGTTAATGTTGTTTTTGGTAAAGATGAAGGAGTGTATTTATCTTAATAGATTTATAATTTCGATAATTGCTTCCTTACTATTGTTGTTTACAATATAATCTGATTTCTCATAAAACTTACTTCTTTCTGATAATTTCACTTCTATAAATTTTTTTAGATCTTCATTAGATAGATCTTTTATAAGTGGTCTATTTTTATCAGATTTTACTAGTCTTTTTAAAATAGTGTCTGTTTTACATTTTAAATAAAAACTAGTTCCACTTTCAGTTATTAATTTCATTATGTTGTTATGAGTTGGTGTACCGCCTCCTGTAGAAATGATAGTATTTTCTTTTTTTAAAATTGAAGTGAAGTATTTCAATTCCAATTTTCTAAAATGATCTTCCCCTTCTTTATTAAAGATATCTAAGATAGATCTATTTTCAATTTGTTCAATGTAATGATCTAAATCTATAAAATTTAGTTGTAGTTTTTCTGATAGTTTTTTTCCAACATAGCTTTTTCCACTGCCCATAAAACCAACTAAAAAATATTTCATTTTACTATATGATAAAAATATATAGATGCAAAAGAACAATTAATATCACTATTTTTATGTATTTACTTCTATAAATTTACATTTGATAAAATTATGTATTTGTTATTGCAGAATAATAATAATAAATATATTTGCAACCAATTTTGAATGACCTGGTAGCTCAGTTGGTAGAGCATCTCCCTTTTAAGGAGAGGGTCCTGGGTTCGAGCCCCAGCCAGGTCACCAAAATATTAATAATCCTACTAATTTTAGTGGGATTATTTTATTTCATTAGTTTTGTAAATAAGCCGCCCAGGTGCTGAAATTGGTAGACAGGCATGATTGAGGGTCATGTGTCCTACGGACGTGCGGGTTCGACTCCCGCTCTGGGCACTTTATATTCTCAGTATTTTTTCTTTTTACTTCTTTAATAATTCATCAAGAAGTTTCTAATAAATATTATCAAATTGTGTTTGATTGGGTGTATCTTCCTTATTTAATCCATAATATGTTATAAATTTCCAATCATCTGTAAATAATAAAACTGCAATTTCATTTTCTGGCACATCATCAAAACTAGGAATTTTTTTCGGAGTATTGATTGTATTTAATATACGTTCTATTTTTTCTTTTGATAAAATATCTTCAATATTTTCAAAATATTCTCGACATGAAAAAAATGATCGAGAATTTAAATCACATTTATCTATTAAAAGAACAGTAAAACTACCTAAATAATATTCTAGTCCAGACTGAAATTCATCAAAATCCCCATAACTATTATTTACTAGTTCTCTTATAACTCCATCCATATAATCACTTAAACAACTCCAATAATAATCTTCTACTTTTTTATCTCTTACTATACCCCATTTATTAATTATCACTTTATCACTTTCTTTCTTTTTCACGCCTTGTCTTTTTTTATTAGTTAGTTCATATTATCCACCAACTCTTTTATAGTTATATCCTTCTTTGTTTAGTATTTCCATTATTTTCTCTCGGACATTTCCCTGTATAATGATTTCTCCATTCTTTACACTTCCACCGACACCGCATTTTACTTTTAACATTTTTCCAAGATTTTTTAAATCATTAGTGTTTCCAACAAAATTTTTTATGATAACCGCGATCTTACCAGCTCTATGCTTGTCTATACATACTTTTAAATGTTGCTCGTTATTGGGAAGAGTTTCTATTTCACTATCCTCATATTCATACTCAAAATCTGGATTGGTTGAATATAATACACCTTTTCTATTTTTTTTATTTTTTCTCATTTGGTACAAATATATATAAAGATCTCTTATTACAAATTACTTCAAAAGAAGTATTTATTTGATGTGGTTCTCCGTCCAAATGTATAATATTTTCTGATGAAGTAATTTTCATTTTCTTTGTTCTTATTATTTCTATGCATTTACATTCGTTAGCTTTTCCTATCGCAATTTTAAACAATATATAAGGAATTTTCCATTTAGGAATATCTTTTAAAATCACAAAGTCTAACATACCATCCTCAATGTTTGAATGAGGAGATATCTTAAAGTTGTTTCCATACTGACTGGCGTTTGCAAACGAAATTAGTATAGCTTTTAATCTTCTTACTTCCTTTTCAAATTCAATATTATATATATTTGATTTATAGTTTATCTCCTTAATAATCAACTTTAAGTAGTTAATAAAACCTCTTTTTTTTAAACTAGAAAATAGTTTTGCAATATGAGCGTCAAACCCAATTCCTGAAACATTTACAAAAGGAATTCCATTAACAGTAGCACTATCTACTTTTTTTATTTTAGAATTATTTAGTTGTTTAACAGCTTGTATCATGTTGTTTTTAATTCCAAAATGGAGTCCAAAGCCGTTTCCTGATCCCGCTGGAATGACTCCAATAGCAACATTTGTTCCTATTAATTCAGAACTGATTTGATTTAATGTTCCATCTCCACCTACTGAAATAATTAAATCATATTTTTCTTTTACAGCTTGTTTTGCAAGTTCTTTTGCATGTAGATGTTTTTCAGTGTAGATAATATCAAACTTAAATCGATTCTTGTCAAGATATCTGTCTAATATTTTCTTTATATTTCTTTGTTTAGCTCTTCCAGCTATAGGATTTACAATAAATTTAGTTTTCATTTGTCATTTTATTGTTTATCATTCGATTATTGTAATTCTGTTTTATAGCTTTAAATAAATTTAACTCTTCTTTTTTAATTTTAATTTTCTCTTTTTTATTAGCGTCTGAAAAACTATTGTAATTTTCTTTTTTGTTGAATATAAAACTACTATCCGTTATAAACAAATATTCATTATTTAAATAGCTTATTGCCCAATTTTTCTTTGAGAAGATAGATTTCCCAAAACTAAAAAAATCTTTATTGTATTTAAGTAAATCCAGAATAGTAGGCATAATATCTATTTGTTGAGTTACAGTTTTGTTGCTTGAAACTAATGATGAATCTCCCATAAAATATATAATAGGAATAGAATATCTACCGACTTTATTTTTATATTCTTGCTCTATTCTTTCAGGAGATGTATGATCAGATGTAATAACAAATAAAGTGTTCTCAAACCAATCTTTTCCTTTTATACTTCTAAAGAAATCACCTAAAACAGAGTCCGTATATGATATACTTTCGTGTATGATTAAATCTCCTTTATTAAAAGAATTTTTATATTCTTTTGGAATATTGTACGGATGGTGAGATGATAGGGAAAATATTGAACTTAAAAAGGGTTCGTTTTCGTTATTTAGATAC
>NZRO01000007.1 GCA_002696275.1 Flavobacteriales bacterium | reverse complement strand
TCCAAGAAAACCTCCTAAAATTAAAAAACCATAAGAAGCAACAATTATTGAAACATGTATCATTAACCAATATGAATTTAATACAGGAACTACATTTGTGATTGTTGGATCTAAATAACTAACAAATGCAAACAAGAGCAGTAATGATGAAACACATGTAGTTGTAGCTAGAGTTAAGTTTGATTTTTTACTAAAAATAATACCCGCGAGCATGGTAGCCCATACAGTATAAATCATTGCTTCATATCCGTTTGTCCAGGGTGCGTGATTAGATATTATCCACCTGGCGATTAAACCTAAAGTATGCAATCCCCAACCAGATAGAATAATATATTTTAGGAATTTTATAGAATGTTGTAAATACTTACTATGGTTTTTAAAAATAGAGATTATACAAAAAATTAACATCAAAATACCAGTAAAGAAATACCATTTGAATAATAATGAAAAAACATCAATCTTGTTGTATAATAGTTCAAGATTAATTTTAAATTTTGATTGTATTAAATCTTTTCCATACTCATTTTGATAATCTTTAATATTATTTAATAGTGTATCACACAAGCTCAAATCTTTTGAATTAGTTGATTCTTTTAATGATTGGAGATAAAGAGTTAAAACATTAAAATTATATACAGTGTCTCCAATTGTTCTAGGGTAATTAAGTACTCCCTCCCATTTAGAATTATTTGTGTCAGTGCTAGGAAAAATGTTCAAAAAATAATTATATGTACCAGTGTTGATAATAGAAAATAGAATGCTTAATCTCTCATCAACTTTAATAAGTTCTTTGTCATATTTACTTTTGTTTACATCAGGAATGTTACTAGATCTTTTTATTTTCTCTTTTAAGATATATTCTTTATCATCATTAAAAAAATCATCAAATGATAACATGTCCTCTTTTAAACCTAATTCCTCAAGTAATTGGGTATTTTGAACTTTTACTAATGGAATCTTTCTCCATAATTGTGGATTACTTATAGCTCCCATTAAAATTTGAGTAGAGTTTAAATTATAAATGGTTTCTTTTCTACTAATTTTTCTTATTAATTCAGAAGAAAGTGTTGAGAAAGGTTTGATTCTTCCATCGTGTTGTACTAGTAAACTTTCTAAGTTGTTTGAATGATTAATATCAATAATGTTATCTTTTAGTAGGTTACTTGGACTTTCAATAGAATATGATTTAATTGAGAAAATAATTAATATTAAGATCGAAGAAACTTTCTTGATTTTATCTAGATTTTTAGTCAAAATTTGAAATCTTGTTTGCTTTTGAAAAAACACAAATATCATGCCAAGCATTAGAAAAAAATAACCAATATAACTTATGATTGTTCCCCACCAATCATGATTTACTGATAATATGGTGCCACTTTCATCAGGATCATAAGAAGATTGGAAAAATCTGTGTCCTTTGTAATCTAAGACATTATTCATGAAAATTCTATACGGGATACTATCCCTTCCATCTAAAACTTCTACTTCAGAAGCAAAAGATGCTGGACTGTTGGATCCGGGGTATTTTTCTAACTGAAAATCATGTAAATAGATATCAAATGGAGTTTTGAAAAACTTTGGCCCATATGTTAAATCAAAATTAAGTTTCCCTAAACTAAATTCAGAACTATTTGGATACATACCCTTCCTACCCTCTAAAGTAATTTTTTTGGAAATATTTCCAGACTTAACTTTTAACAAAAGTGCGTCTTTTAATCTATTTTCATTCTTAGAGGTATTATCCATATTATTTGATGTGGAGTATATGATAGATTCTTTTTCATAAGAAAAGTCGCTAAACATATACTTATTTGTTTTAATAGTTAGTAATGACATTTTGTTTAATTCAAACTCCTCACCAGCTTTGTAAATGTTTGGTGGAGTACCGTCAGGTGGCATACTTGTAATTGAAATATCATGTTCAGATACACATTTTAATATATTTTTATCAAAATAAAAATTAACTGCATTATCTTTTTTCATGTTAAATGTAAAGTTTACATCTTTGAAAGTAATTTCTTCTCCAATTAAAATGTCTTTATTAATAAAGTCATTAACAGACAATTCAGTTCCTTTTTTGTTTAAATTACCTGATGATGATAGAGTAATACCTTTAATATCTTTTTTAAAAACAGAATCAGAAACATTTGGTAAAAAGTCTAAGTATGTAATTGAAAATTCTTCTTCTAAATCTGAGTTTGAAATAGTAAAATAATTAGAAAATAACTGATTTAGTACTGGTGTTTTATCGTATCTCTTTGTAATTCCTGATAAATGTAATTTTTTATCATATCTGTATTGTTGAATTCCATCATTTACTTTTATTTGTAAGTATGCGTCATCTGATAAAAAGGTATTGGATTTATCACCTTCTTTAATTCTCATCATTCCTTCGTATCCAGTATATCTTGTAATTCCTGCACCTATTATTATTATTATGAATGATAAATGAAACATAAGTGTGGCTAATTTTTCTTTTCTAAATAAATTATGTTTAAAAATATTTATTGTTAACGATATTGATAGCAGAATCATAATAAGTTCAAACCACCAAGCATTATAAATTAAAGCTTTAGATGTAGATGAACCAAAGTCATTTTCAATGAAAGTAGCATAACCGCTTGAAAAAGCCATAATCAATATTAAAAAGGTGGCAAATTTCATTGAAGATAATAAATTAACAATTCTGTTTATCATAGTAAATATATTTCTGCAAAATTATAACTTTGTTTTTGATAAAATTAATAATATATTATTTATTAAATGAAGAATATTACATTTATTGGAGCTGGTAATGTTGCTACGATATTATCTATGGAATTACAGAGAAATGGATATAATATTTTAGAAGTATGGAGTAAGACGGAAAAATCAGCTAAGATATTAGCAGATAAATTATCTTGTAGTTATTGTGTTGATTTAAATAATTTAAAGAGTCCAGATTTGTTTATAGTTGCTATAAAGGATGATCATATCAGAGATATTGTTAATATAATTCAAAATAAGGAAACTCCAATAGTTCATACATCAGGAAGTGTAGGGATAGATGTTTTTTCTAATAAAAATAACTTTGGAGTTTTCTACCCTCTTCAAACTTTTAGTAAAGAGTTTTCTTTAAACTTTAATAATCTACCGATTTGTATTGAAGCAAATAATGAATTAACTCAGAGGGATTTGATAAAAATTGGTAACTCAATAAGCTCTAATATACATTTGGTAGATTCTAAACAAAGAGAAAAACTACATATTGCAGCTGTAATTTCTTGTAATTTTACTAACCACATGTTGACTATCTCTGAAGGTTTGTTAAAGGATAGTGAATTAGAATTTGATTTACTAAAACCACTTATCAAAGAAACCCTAGAAAAAGCTTTATCAAATTCACCAGAAAATGTTCAGACTGGACCAGCTTTCAGAAAAGATTTAGAAATAGTACAAAAACATATCAATTTACTGTCTTACGATGATAAATTAAAAAAATTATATTCTTTAATTTCTAAACACATAATAAGTTCTAAATCTGATGTATAAAATTATAACTTTTCTTAAATTAATAAGAATTCAGAATTTAATAATTTTGTTTGTAACTCAGTATTTATTTCACCTCTTTGTTTACAATAACTTTGGTGATGTTAAGTTGTATTTACTATTGATAATAACATTTTTAATTACTGCATCTGGCTATATCATTAACGATATTTTTGATGTTGAATCTGATGTAATAAATAAACATGAGGTAATTATTGGAAACCATATACCTGCTAGAGTAGCAATATTTTGGTATTATTGTTTTAACATTATAGCTTTTTTACTTTCTTGTTATTTGTTCTTTTCACATAGAAATTTTAACTGTGATCTCATTTTATTTTTAATAATTCTTTCTTCTATTTTTATTTTAAGATGGTATTCTAAAGTTTATAAACATAGATTTATTATTGGGAATTTTATTATTGCGATGTTAACATCTTTAAGTGTTTTTAATGTTTTATTACTTGAGTGTCCAGAATTTTCATATTTATCTCAATTTAATTTCAACATACAATTTATTGTTTTTGCTTTTTTGTTAACATTAGCTAGAGAAATAGTCAAAGATTTAGAAGATATTGATGGTGATAAAATAATGGGATCTAGAAACATAGCTTCATCTTTAAGTTTGGCTCAAACTAAATGTATAATTATATTTATTTTGATAATAGTTATGATTATTTTGATTTTATGGAGCTTCTTTTGGATTCATGAAAAAATAGTAATAATTCATAATATTATTATTAATTTAATGATTCTTTTCTCTATTTACAAAGTTTTATTTTCTCAAAATAAAAAGGACTTTACATATATAAGTACTTTATTAAAAATTATTATGATTTTAGGTGTATTATTTATCCCTATTTCTTACCTGTCGATATGAAAATAACAAAGTTTAAAATAATTTTGGGATCTAGTTCTCCAAGAAGAAGAGATATTTTAACTCAAATGGGTATTAATTTTGATGTTAGAGTTTGTGATGAAGAAGAAAAATATCCGAAAAATCTTAAGGGAAAGGAGGTGTCAGAATATCTTGCAATTCAAAAGGCAAAGTTTTTAAAAGGATCAATTAAGAAAGGTGAATTACTTATAACATCTGATACAATTGTTTGTAATGATAATATTATTTTAACCAAGCCTAGGGACAAAACAGAAGCGTTTAAGATGTTAAATGGTTTATCTGGAAAGACTCATAAAGTGATTACATCCGTCTGTTTATGTTCAATAAAAAAGAAAGTTGTTTTTTCAGATGAAACATCAGTTAGATTTTCAGAGTTAGATGATGATATTATATCTTATTATATAGAACAACATCATCCTTTTGATAAAGCGGGCTCTTATGGTATCCAAGAATGGATCGGATTAATTGGTATAGATAGAATAAAAGGATCGTATACAAATGTCGTAGGATTGCCTTCTTCTAAATTATTTCAAAGAATTAGAAATTTTTAAATACAAAGTTTATTCCCTTTTGCTTTTGTATATTTGCTAATAGTAATAATTCAACTCATGAAAAAACCTTTTTTATATAATTTTATATTCGTTTTTTTAATTAGTTTAATTTTTTCATGCACCCCAATGAGTAAAATTACTTATTTAAATGATGAAGAAAAAAATGAATGGAATATAAACCCTACTCCACCAAAACATTATTTAGAAATAGGAGATATTTTAGTTGTAAAAGTTTTAAGTTTTGATGAAGAAACCACCAATTTCTTTAATGTGGAAAACAATGTGAATTCTGCAAATTCCTCTATAACATCAGCAAATATTTACTTAAATGGATTTACAATTAACCAAGATGGAATTATAGAAATTCCCTATATTGGAGATGTCTATGTTTTAAATCAAACTATAGACGAAGCAAAAAAATCTATTGAAGAAAAAGTAGATGAATATTTAAAAGAAGCAACAGTAATTGTAAAGTTAGGTAATTTCAATGTAACTGTACTAGGAGAAATATACAGACCTAATACCTACCCTGTATATCAAGATAATATTACAATTTTTGAGGCTATTGCTCTATCAGGTGGTATTACGGATTACGGTGATTTAACCAAAACTAAACTAATTAGAACCCATAATAATCAAAAAACAGTTCATAAACTTGATTTAACAAAGAATAGTATCATTAATTCTGATTTTTATTATTTACATAATAATGATCTTATTTATGTTGAACCATTAAGATATAGAGGATTAAGAAAATCTCAATCACAGTTATTATTATCTGCATTAACAACAGTTGCAGTTATAGTTAATGTTTACTTAAAATTTACTGAATAAAATGGCACATTTTAATCAACCTTTTAAAACTGATATTGAAAATTCGTTAGATAATTCCAGTGAAGATACTATTGATTTAAAACTGATTGTTAAGAAATTTGCAGGTTATTGGTACTATTTTCTTTTATCTGTTTCTGTGTGTTTGTTTATTGCATTTTTATATAATAGATACTCAAGACCTATTTATAATGTTAGTACAACAATTGAAATAAGGGATGATAATAACACTCAACTAGGCGTAGAAAACATTCTAGAGGGAATGGAAATGTTTAGTGTAAAAACTAATCTTGAAAATGAGAAGGCTATTTTAAAGTCATTCACATTAGCCGAAAGAACAATAATTGAATTAGGAATTCAAACATCTTATTTTAAGCATGGATCCGTTCAGACAGTAAATCAATATAAAGTAAATCCATACATAGTAGAGTTTGACTCTACTCATTTACAATTAGCTAATGTAGAATTTTATGTGGATATTTTGAATGATGATGAATTTAAATTAAAGGTAGATTGTGAAGATCAAAATACATATAACATTAGAGAAAACAAAAAAAATAATGCACTCCAAGCTAACTTATCTTATAATTCAATACATTCATTTAATCAGGTTATAGAAACAGAGTTTTTTTCTTTTAAATTAGTAAAAACCCCGTTCTTTAATAAAAATACTTATGAATATGATAATTCATATTCATTCAAATATCATTCTCTAGAAAAATTATCTAAAAGATATGTAAAGGATTTAAACGTTGTTCCTTTAAGTAAAGAAAGTTCTGTATTAAAACTGAGTATATCAGGCAATGTAAGAAAAAAGAATATTGATTATTTAAACACACTTTCTAATATATATCTAAATCAAGGACTAGACGAAAAAAATAAAATGGCTACAAATACTATTAGATTTATTGAGAGTCAAATTATAAAAACACAGGATAGTCTTGAAAATATTGAAAATAAATTAAAAGATTTTAAAGAAAAAAATCCAAATCTTGAGATTTTTGATAAAGATTTTGGTACTTTTTTCCAGAAACAAAAGACAGAAAGTAACATCACACAATATCGTGTTCATTTAAATTATTATCAGGATCTTTTGTCCTATTTACAGAATTCAAATGAAACAGATAAAATTATTTCTCCTAATTCTATCGGTATATCAAACCCTGAGTTAAATACATTAATATCGAGTTTTATTAATTTAAACTCAAAGAAAAAAGAATTAGAATTATCAACTACTCAAAGTCATCCAAAATATCAATCTGTATTATCTCAAATTTCATTTACTAAACAAAGTATTGTTGAAAATCTAAAAAATCTAATTTCATCTACTCAATCTGCCCAGAGAAGTCTTCAAAATATGGTTAATGATTTTAATAAAGAAATTGATAATCTACCAACTTCTGAAAAGGAATATGTTAAGTTGAAAAGAGAGTTCATGCAATCTGAAAGAATTTTTAATTATCTTATTCTAAAAAAACAAGAAACAGAAATTGCTAAGGAAGGAACTGAACCTGATCATAGGATAGTAGATACAGCCGGTAAAAATGATAGTGAAATTCCTCTATTTCCTAGAAAAAAATTATCATATTTAATTGGTTTGTTATTTGGAATTATTATCCCTATAGTGGTTGTAAGTTTAAGAGATTTCTTTAATGAGACTATTAGAAGCAAATCTGATTTAACTAAAGTTACAAATATTCCTATATTAGGTGTTATAGGAAATTCTGACAAAGGAAGTAATTTAGTTGTTTCTGACAATCCCAAATCTATTATAGCGGAATCATTCCGCTCATTAAGAACAAATATACAGTATTTAGCATCTGAAAAATCATCTAAGGTAATTACTATAACTTCATCTGTTGGTTCAGAAGGAAAAACATTCTGTTCTAGTAATTTAGCTTTAATATTATCAACAGCAGGATATAAAACAATTCTTATTGGAGCGGATTTAAGAAAACCAAAAACTCATGAAGATTTTAAATTAGATAATCAAGTCGGACTAACTTCTTTTCTTATAAATAAAAATTCATTAGAAGAAGTTATAAATCAAACAGAATATGAAAATTTAAGTTTGATTACATCTGGACCTATACCACCAAATCCCTCTGAATTATTAAATGGAAACAGAATGAAAGTACTAATTGAAAAATTAAGAGATCAATATGATTATGTTATTATTGACACTCCACCATGTGGATTAGTTACAGATAGTGTAATTACTATGAAGTTCTCAGATGTAAATTTATATGTGGTGAGACATAATTATACAAAAAAGAATATGCTAAATATTATTAATGATTTATTTGATACAAATCAAGTTAATAACCTGAATATTATAATTAATGATTATCTAGTTTCATCTACTTCCTATGGTTACGGATATGGATATGGGTATGGAAATGGATATGGATATTATGAATAAAAATGAAAAAGAACAGACCAGCAGATAGTATTCAAGATTTACAATTCTTCGGAGAATTTGGAGGTGTAAACCCTTCTATTGCTGATTCTTCTACTTTTACTTATCTAGCGGGTAAGACTATGGGAGAAGTATTCGAAGGAATAAGAGAAGGATGTTATCTTTATTCTAGACATACTAACCCTTCTACTTCTTATTTAGGTCAAGCTTTAGCACAAATGGAGTATACGAAAGGATCTATATTATCTTCATCAGGAATGGGTGCTATAACACCTACTTTACTTCAATTATGTAATAGTGGAGATGAAATAATTAGTAGTAGAACAATTTATGGAGGAACTTATGCCTTTATGAAGAACTATTTACCAAAATTTAACATTAAAACTACATTTGTAAATACCACAAATACTTATCAAATTGAAAAAGCGATTACAAAAAAAACAAAAGTTATTTATTGTGAGACTATGAGTAATCCACTTCTTGAGATTTCTGATATTGAATCTATTTCTACAATTGCCAAGAGTCATAACATTAAACTTGTAATAGATAATACTTTTACTCCTTTAATATTTTCTCCAGCTAAGTTAGGAGCAGATATTGTTATTCATTCATTAACTAAGTTTATTAATGGTACATCAGATACTGTGGGTGGAGTTATTTGCTCTGATGAAGAATTTATTGAAAGTATGATTGATGTAAATTCAGGTAGTTCTATGCTTTTAGGACCTGTTATGGATTCCATGAGAGCGGCTTCTATTCTTAAGAATTTAAGAACTCTTCATTTGAGGATGAAAAAACATTCTGATAATGCAATGTATTTATCTAAAAAGTTTAAAAAAGATGGATTAAGAGTAATATATCCAGGTTTAGATGAACATCCACAACATGAGTTAATGAAGCAACAAATGAATGATGGTTTTGGTTTTGGAGGAATGTTTGTGATTGATACTAAAACAAAGGAAAAAGCTAATAAATTGATGGAAGAGATGCAGAACGCTAATCTTGGTTACTTAGCTGTAAGCTTAGGTTTTTATAAGACATTATTTTCTGCGCCCGGACTTTCTACATCATCTGAGATACCTGAAGATGAAAGAGAGACAATGGGACTCTCTGATGGTTTAGTTCGTATATCAATTGGATTAGATAATGATATTGAAAGAACCTACTTAACTATGATTAGATGCATGAAAAATGTGGAGATCTTGTAGATGAAAAAGGTCCCATATATAATAGCTTTATTGCCTATAATATTTTTAATTATACTTCTTTCTATAAATGTTTATTTATATGGAGATAATTCCTTAGGTGGTGCTAATCAGTTATCACTATTATTCTCTGGTGCTATTGCGGGTATAATAGGAGTAAAATATGGAGAGAGCTGGGGAAAAATAATTGATGGAGTTTCAAATTCTCTAAAATCAGTTTCATCTGCTATTATAATATTATTACTAATAGGGTCATTATCGGGTACATGGTTAGTTTCAGGTATCGTGCCATCTATGATTTATTATGGTTTACAAATATTGAACCCAGAAATATTTCTGTTTGTAACTGCAATTATAGCTGCTATAGTTAGTTTAGCAACTGGTAGTTCATGGAGCACTATTGCTACTATTGGTATTGCTCTTTTGGGAATAGGTCAGGCATTAGGAATAAGTGAAGGAGTTATTGGAGGAGCAATTATATCTGGAGCTTATTTTGGAGATAAGATGTCTCCCCTATCTGATACAACTAATCTAGCTCCTGCAATGTCTGGTGCAGATTTATTTACTCATATAAAATACATGATGTATACTACTATCCCATCGTTTAGTATAGCATTGATAATCTTTTTATTATTAGGTTTTCAAACAGAAGTTAATTCATCTGAGAATATAGATGCAATATTATCTGCGTTATCTTCATCATTTAATATTACACCATGGTTATTTTTAGTTCCTGTTGTTGTTATTTTTCTTATAGTAATGAAGGTCCCATCAATTCCATCATTGTTAATAGGTACTCTGCTTGGAGGTATTTTTGCTGTTATTTTTCAGCCTGGTATTATACTTGAAATTACTAATAGTAGCCAAATGAATGTATTCACTTCATATAAAGGAGTTATAAATTCAATGGGTTCAGAAATAAATATTATAACATCAAATGAAGATTTAAATTCCTTACTAACTTCTGGAGGAATGTATGGAATGTTAAATACAATTTGGTTGATTATCTGTGCTATGATTTTTGGTGGAATTATGGAAGTTACAGGACTCTTAAGTCGTTTATCTAATCCAATTGTTAATAGAGCTAAAACAAATGGAAATTTAGTTGTTACAACTGCAGGTACTTGCATCTTTTTTAATATAACCGCTTCTGATCAATATATAAGTATAGTAG
>NZRO01000006.1 GCA_002696275.1 Flavobacteriales bacterium | reverse complement strand
CACCAATATTATTAGATTTTGTATCCATCACAGATATTTCTCCTGATGGAACAGCATTATCTGGTAATACTTGTTTTGATTGTAATTCAGGAACTCTAGGAGCTGTTGAGGAATATATCTGGAGATCTTCTCCGATTACTTTATTAGGATCTCCTCCCTCTGAAGGTTGGCACTTTACTTGGGGAAGTTGTTGTAGGTCTAGTAATATTGATAATGGAATGGCAGATGATAGCTGGACGCTGAGAGCTGTAATGTATCCATATACAGATCCGACTACAGGAAATGTTATTCCTGCAGACCCGTGTTACGATTCGTCACCAGAATTTAAAGAATTAGCAAAGACTATTATTTGTACTGGATATGAATTTTCTTATTCTCATAACGCTTCAGATGATGAATTAGATGAGATTACATATTTATGGGGAGAACCATTAGGAGATGCAGCTTCTTATAATCCAACCAATCCTAATGGAACTGCCTTAGTTTTCTCTGCACCATATTCTGTTAACTCTCCTATACCCGGATTGCCTACTTTGGAACCAACAACAGGTGAAATTACTTACAACTCAAATACACCTGGAGTATTTGTTACTTGTATAAAGGTAGAAGCTAGAAAATGTGGTCAATTAGTTGCAGAAATATACAGAGAGGTTCAAGTAGTTCTTGTTGATTGTGGATTATATGCGCAACCTCAAGATGGTTTTAATGACCCACCAACTATTACAGCCCCATTTGTAGATCCTATTACAGGTTTAGACACATATGAAAGCACTGTGTACGCAGGTCAGTTAGTTCAGTTTAATATAACAGCTGAAGATTTTGATACTTACAATGGAGGCCAATTTCAAGATATAACATTAGACGCTACTGGAGGACAATTTGCTGTAGACTATACTTCAACAACAAATTGTGCGAATCCGCCATGTGCTACATTTAATAACGGAAATGGTGTTATTCCACCATTTACCGCTCCTGGAATAGTTTCTGGAGTTTTTGAATGGCAAACAGATTGTACACACATGACAGCAGATGTTGGTTGTAATACAACCTCAAATGTTTTTACATTTTTAATAAAAGCTTTTGATGACTTTTGTCCTGCAAATGGTATTAGTATCGCAACTATTAAAATTACAGTAATTCCTCCTGTTCCTGATTTAAGGTGCACAGAAGTTTTGGATAATGGAGATGTTGTTCTTACCTGGAAATATGTTGATGGAGCTCCTCCAACACAAGAACCTTACATGGTGTGGTATTCATCTAGTAAAAATGGTCCATTTAATTTAATTGATAGTGTTTTTTATCCTGCTACTTCATATACTTATAGCGGAGATGCTTCTGCAAATGACGCTCCTCAATATTTCTATCTTTCTACAGAAGAGGGATGTGGTATAGCAGCTGGTGATTTGAATTCAGATACTCTTTCTACAATTTTTATGGAAGTTGATCCGATTAATTTAGGAATTACAGCAGATTTAAATTGGAATCCAATCACTGATCCTTTATTACTAACATCCTCAACAGATTATGAGTTGTATGTAAGAAATCCGAATCCTACATTTGAAAGTGTTCTTATAACACCAAATTTAACACATCAATATGAAGCTGAGGATTGTTACTACTTCCCTGAATTCTATGTTGAAATCGAGGATAATAGCGGTTGTTTTTCAATATCTAATATAGGAACTGTTAATTTATTAGATACTATTTCACCTGAAACTCCAGAAATAACAGATGTTTCAGTGGATGCAAACGGTAAAGCTGTAATAAGTTGGACTCCTTCCGTTGGAGCAGATTTTTATGATGTTTATAAAATTGACTCTGATGGACTACTTGTAAATATAGCTTCTGTACCAAGTACAGACAATTCGTATATTGATATTAATTCAAATGCTTCTAGTCTCTCAGAAGTATTTGCTGTAAGGGCTTATGATACATGTGGAAATTTTTCAGATACTACAAGATTACATAATTCTATTAATCTAGAGGGAGTATTAGATGCTTGTGCTTACACTATTTCTTTAGATTGGAATGATTATGTTAATTGGAATGGTGGTACAGATCATTATGAAGTTATAATCAATGAATCTTCTTGTGGTATATTTCCTGATAATGTTAGATTAGATTCTGATATTACTGACTTGGTTGTGGAAAATGTTATTCACTCCTGTGTATACAACATTTATATTTTAGCTTATAATTCTGACTCAACTTATGTAGCTATGTCCGATCAAATATCTATTGAAGCTGATTTACCTAAAAAGCCAGATTTTAATTATATTACTTCAGTTTCTGTAAATCATGAAGATGGGTCAGTAGATATTGCTTGTTATATAGATAATACTGCTATAATTTCTAGATATGAGGTTGATAGAACTGAGAAAGAAACACAGAAATTTAACTATATTGGCGACATTCCATTTCCTTCAAATGGTGATATGATATATTATCGTGATGAGGGTGTGGAAACAAAAGATTCTTCCTACCAATATCACGTATTCCCTATAGATACCTGTGGCAGAAGAGTTTCTTCTCCAATAGTTCCATTATTGGCAATTGACACTTCTTTAGGTCAAACAATTTTATGTAAAGTTGAAATCAACACAGGCTACGCAAGTCAGTTTTATCCCCAAGAATATACAAATACGATTTATTTTAATGAATATATAGATTGGCTTGGAGATGTTTCTCATTATAATTTATATAGGTCTACTAATAGAGAATCTTTTGTTTTAATTCCTATACATACTTTCTATCCTGGAGACACATTAATGTATATTGACGTAGTTTCTGAGTTTGTAGATGGTAATGGTAGATTTTGTTATTATATTGAAGCTGTTGAAGCAGGTTCAAATCCTTTTGGATTTACTGAGAGATCTTTGTCAAATATAGCTTGTGTTTCTCAAACTCCTAAATTATTTGTTCCTAATACATTTACTCCAAATGATGATGAGCATAATGAATTATTTAGGCCAGTTACAGCTTTTGTTTCAGAGCAAGGATATAAATTCTCCATATATTCTAGAGCTGGAGAAGAGATATTTACAACTAACGACCCTTCAAAAGGATGGGATGGTAAATACAAAGGTAGTGATGCTCAAATAGGAAATTATGTTTATCATGTGGAATATATTAATGGAGTTGGAGAGCTCGTTGAAAAGACCGATATTGTTTCCTTGATAAGATAATAAAAAATTAAATATCTTTAAAGTCCCTTTTTGGGACTTTTTTTTATCGTATAAGGATAAAATTAGTATTTTTGCAGACAATTTATAAAATTGAAAATATGGAAAAACAGAATAAAATTATAGGAGAAGGCTTGACATTTGATGATGTTTTGATAGTACCTAATTACTCTGAGATATTACCTCATTTAGTTCAGACAAAAAGTCGTTTTTCCAAAAATATTGAGTTAAACATTCCCTTAGTTTCTGCAGCAATGGATACAGTGACGGAATCTAAAATGGCAATTGCAATTGCTCAGGAGGGAGGTATTGGAGTTTTACATAAAAACATGAGCATTGAATCTCAATCATTAGAGGTTAGAAAAGTAAAGAGATCAGAAAGCGGCATGATATTAGATCCTATTACATTAAATAAATCTGCAAAACTTGGTGACGCACTTAAGATGATGAAGGAGAATAAAATAGGAGGAATTCCTGTTGTTGATTCTGATAGGAGATTAGTTGGTATAGTAACAAATCGGGATCTAAGATTTGAGAAAGATTTAAATTTAAGTATTCAAGATGTAATGACCTCTGATAAGATTGTTACAACAGAATTGACAGATTTAGAAAATGCAGAGAAGATACTCCAAGAAAATAAAATTGAAAAATTACCTGTGGTAAATTCTGATAATGAGCTTGTTGGTTTAATTACTTTTAAAGACATTATTAAAAATAGAATGAGGCCAAATGCATGTAAAGATAAATTTGGAAGACTTAGAGTTGCAGCTGCAGTAGGAGTAACATCTGATGTTATGGATAGAATTGATGCATTGTCAAAATCTTCTGTAGATGCAGTAATAATTGACACGGCTCATGGTCATTCTAAGGGTGTGATAGAAGTTTTAAAGAAAGTAAAACAAAAATATACAGATATTGATGTAATTGTTGGAAATATTGCAACCTCTGAAGCAGCAAAAGCGCTGATCGATGCAGGTGCAGATGCTGTTAAGGTTGGAATTGGTCCTGGTTCTATTTGTACTACTAGAATTGTAGCTGGAATTGGGGTTCCACAGTTGACTGCTGTTTTAGATGTTTATTCAGTTTGTAGCAAACATAATGTTCCATTAATAGCTGATGGTGGAATAAGATATTCAGGTGATGTGGTAAAGGCTCTTGTGGCTGGAGCAAGTTCTGTTATGTTAGGCTCTGTACTTGCAGGTGTAGAAGAAGCTCCTGGTGAAACAATTATTTTTGAAGGTAGAAAGTTCAAAACTTACAGAGGAATGGGCTCAATTGAAGCTATGCAAAAAGGTTCAAAAGATAGATATTTCCAATCTGGAGAAAACGATTCAAAAAAATTAGTGCCTGAGGGAATTGTAGGAAGAGTAGCTTATAAAGGTACTTTATCTGAGGTTTCTCATCAAATAATTGGTGGTTTAAAATCAGGTATGGGATATTGTGGAGCGGAAAATATAGAAAAACTATTGTCCGCAAAATTTATTAAAATTACATCTTCAGGAATAACGGAAAGTCATCCTCATAATGTTACCATTACAAGAGAGTCTCCAAATTATAGTAGAAGATAAGTCAAATTAAAAAAAGTTAATATGAATAAGAATATTGTTTTATTAGTAATTTTATGTGTTTCATTATTTAATGTAAGTTCTCAAGAATTAATGAATATTTCTGGAGAGTCTATATCACTCGAAGAATTTACAAGTACATTAATGAAAAATAATCAAGATAAAGAAATAACAAAAGAGTATCTTGATGATTATATAAATTTGTTTGTTGACTACAAGTTAAAAGTAATTCATGCTAAAGAACTAGGCTTAGATAAAGAAGAGGCTTTTATAAATGAATTAGAAGTTTATAGAAAACAATTAGCTAAACCATATTTACAAGCAAAAGAATTTAAGGAAGAATTGATTAGTGAAGCATATGAAAGGATGAGATTTGATGTTAATGTATCTCATATTTTATTTAGAACAGATGAAAATTCCCTGCCAAAAGATACTTTATTGAAATATAATCTTGCAATGGAAGCAAGAAGTAAAATTGAAAAGGGAGAATTGTCTTTTGAGGAGGCAGTAAAAGAGTATTCTGAAGAAGATTATAATAATGGTAATTTAGGCTATTTTACAGCTTTTGATATGGTATATAGTTTTGAAACAGCTGCTTATAATACAGAGATAGGTTCTATTTCTAACATTGTCAAAACAAAGTATGGGTATCATCTTCTTAAGATAAATGATAAGCGACCATCTGTAGGACAGGTTAAGGTTTCTCATATTATGTTCAGATTTTCTCAAGGAGCAACAAATACTCAGATCAATGCTATCAAACCAAAAATTGATGAAGTTTATAATAAATTAAAGGAAGGCGAAGATTTTGCAACATTAGCAGATAGGTATTCAGAGGATAGGTCTACTGCCGTAAAAGGAGGTGAGATTCCTTGGTTTGGAATAAACAAAATGGCTAAAGAGTTTGAAGAAGCTTCCTTTTCCTTAGAAAATATTGGAGATTTTACTCAACCTTTTAAAACAGATTTTGGTTGGCATATTGTTATTTTAAATGATAAAAAAGTCTTAGGTAATTTTGAAAATACAAGAGAAGAAATAAAAAGAAAAATTAGTAAAGGTTCTAGGAGTTTATTAAGCGAATTAGCCTTGTTAAAAAAAATCAAATCAGAATATAATTTTAAGGAACATATTTTTTTAGAGTCTAGAAAAAACAATATAAAAGAATCTATAGATTTAGAAAAATTAAATAATGCACAACTTAAATCGGAAGATATTAAAAAGTCTGTTTGGGATAACTTAGAGTTATTTAGATTGGATGGAGTTGTTTATAATCAGAAGAATTTTAAAGATTTTATTATTAATTATCAGCAAGTTGGATTAAATTTTGATTTAATCTATGATAGATTTGTAGATTTTACTTGCCTAGAATATGAGGAAAGTAAATTAGAAGAAAAATATCCTGAATATAAAATTCTATTAAATGAATTTAGAGATGGAATATTACTTTTTGAATTAACAAATAAGTTAGTTTGGAAAAAAGCAATGGAAGATACAATAGGTTTGCAAAATTTCTTTAATGAAAATTCAGAAGACTATTGGTGGGAACAGAGAGTTGAAGCCAATATTTATACTTGTGCAAATTCAAAAGTTTTATCAAGATTAAAGAGAGTTCTCTCAAGAAAAAATGTAGATGATTCTACAAACGATATTTTAGAGTTAATAAATAAAAACGATCCGTTAAACCTTCAGTTAAATAACGATAAATACTCCAAAGGAGATAATAAATTTGTTGATCAAGTAAAATGGGAAAAAGGAACTTATGTTGTAAAAACTAATGAAGATGCTGTTGTTTTAGTAGAGATACTAAATGTTTTAGATAAAGAATCTAAAAAACTTAGTGAAACTAAAGGTAAAGTAATTGCTGATTATCAAAATCATTTAGAAAAAATATGGATATCTGAGTTAAAATCTAAATATTCTATTAGTATAAATAAAGATGTTTTGTATTCTATTATTAAATAAATTGAACAAATATTTAAAGCTATTTATATTCATATTTTTATTTTCTTGTTCTTCAGAAAATAATGAAGGATATATTGCCTCTTACAAAGATGATTTTTTAACATTAGATGATGCATTAATTGATTTTCCTCCTAATGTCAAAGACACATCTATTTTTCTAGAAACTTATATTAATGATTGGTTAATTACTAAGGTTATATTAAATAAAGCAAAACTATATATAGATGAAGATGATTCTGATATAATTAATTCTGTAAACCAATACAAAGAAACCTTAATCATATATAAATATCAGAATGAATTGATCAACAGTCAATTTGATACAACTGTCACTATGGACGATGTTAAAAAATATTACGAAAAATTTTCTAATGATTTTGTTTTGCACAAAGATATTGTTAAAGCTAGATTGATTAAAATAAATAAAGAAACATTACATTTAAATAAAGTTAAAGATTTAGTTTCTACAATGGATGAAGATGAATTATTAGAATTAGTTGATTTTTGTGAAATGTATGCTGAGAATAGTTTTTTAAATGATTCTGTTTGGGTATATCTTTCTGAATTTAGTCAGAAGTTGCCAAATGGATCAAAAGAAAACAAGAAACTATTATCTAATAAAAATAAAATCCATAGTTTTATGGATGATAATTTTATATATATAATATTTGTCAGAGATTATCAAATAAAAGGCAATAAAAGTCCGTTATCCTTTGTGTTTAGTAATATTAGAAAGATTTTACAGAATAAAAATAAAAAACAATTTATAACTAATTTAGAGAAAAAACTTTATCAAGAAGCGTTATATTCTGAACATATAAAAATATACTAATGAAAAAAATATTACTGTCTTTACTATTTATTTGTATTATATTTTCTTCTTTTTCTCAGATACTTGATAAAGTAGTAGCTGTAATTGGAGATGAAATAGTTTTACAGTCAGATATTGAAACTCAATATTTACAATATTTATCTCAAGGATATACAGATAAAGAAGAAATAAAATGTCAGATGACAGAAGATATTTTATATCAGAAATTACTGGTCCATCAAGCAAAACTAGATAGTATAGACATATCGGAGGATGAGGTAAATAAAGAATTAGAAAGAAGGCTTTCTTCATTTATTTCTGAGTTAGGATCTCAAGATGCCTTAGAAAAATATTTTGGTAAATCTATAATAGATATTAAAGGAGAATTCTATGATGTAATATATAATCAATTACTAAGTCAAAGAATGCAATCTAATATTACTTCATCAGTAAGTATCACTCCTGAAGAAGTAAAGTTATTTTATAAGGAATTAGAAAAAAATGAGGAGTTGCCCTTGATTCCAACTAAAATTCAGATATCACAGATTGTAAAAATTCCAGAGATAAGTTCTGATGAGAAATCAAGAATACGAAAGAAGTTGATATCTTTTAGACAAAGAATTAACAATGGTGAGGATTTTAAAGTTTTAGCTACTTTATACTCTGATGATACAGAATCCGCAAAGAATGGAGGGGAACTTGGATTTGTGAATAGAGGTGACTTAGTTCCTGAATTTGAATCTGCAGCCTATGCCTTGAAAGGAAATGAGATATCAGAGGTTATTGAAACAAAGTTTGGTTATCATATTATTCAATTAATAGATAGAAGAGGAGAATCTATAAATGTACGACATATATTAATGAAACCAAAAGTTTCTTCCTCAGCACTTTTAGATGCTAAAAATCAACTAGAGAAAGTAGAGACTTTATTAAATGATGGAAGTTTATCTTTTAAAGACGCTGCTAAAAATCACTCGAATGATATCAGTAAAAATAATGGAGGATTATTGATTAATCCTCAAACAGGATCTTCCTTTTTCACAATTGATCAGTTAAATGTAAATATTAGATACACTGTGGAAAGAATGAATGAAGGAGAAGTATCATCTATTTCTCAGTTTGTAATGTCTGACGGTATGAAGGCGTATAGAATTATAAAAATTACGAAAAAGATTGAGGAGCATAAAGCAAATTTAATAGATGATTTTATACAGATAAATGATGCAGCTCTAAAATCAAAGAAACAAAACAAGATATCTGAATGGGTAGATAAAAAAATATCAAATACTTATATCAGATTGTCTGAAGATATAGATAGTTGTGAATCTTTAAATAAATGGAAGAAGTAATTATGGAAAATATGAATGATGTACAATTGTTAGATAAATTTGTAATTAATTATACTGCTTTTAAAGATGAAATATCTAAAATTATTATTGGTCAAGAAGATGTTGTTAAAGAAGTATTAATTTCTATTTTTTGTGGTGGACATTGTTTACTAGTTGGCGTCCCTGGCCTTGCAAAAACATTACTAGTACAAACAATTTCTAATACATTAGGAATGAGTTTTAATAGAATTCAGTTTACACCAGATTTAATGCCCTCAGATATTGTTGGTGCTGAGATTTTAGATGAGAATAAGAATTTTAAATTCATAAAAGGACCAATTTTCTCAAATATTATATTAGCGGATGAGATTAATAGAACTCCTCCAAAAACACAATCAGCATTATTAGAAGCCATGCAAGAGAAATCAGTTACAAATGCTGGCAATTCTTATAAATTAGATAATCCTTTTTTTGTTTTAGCTACACAAAATCCAATTGAACAAGAAGGTACATATCCACTTCCAGAAGCTCAATTAGATAGATTTATGTTTAATGTAGTTTTAGATTATCCTAGTTATGAACAGGAACTTCAGATTGTAAAACAAACTACCTCTAATAGTACTGTTGATTTATCTACTATAATGACATCCGAGGATATTTTAAGGTACCAAGAATTGATTAGAAAGATTCCAGTTACTGATAATGTGTTAGAATATGTAGTTTCTTTAGTAAATAAAACAAGACCAAGTTCTGAGAAAGGAAATACAAATATGAAGCAATATATTGAATGGGGAGCAGGTCCTAGAGCCTCTCAATATATGTTATTAGCGGCTAAATGTCATGCGGCTATAAATGGTAAGTATTCGCCTGATATTGATGATGTAAGAGCTATTGTAAAACCAATTTTAAGACATAGGTTGGTGAAAAACTATAAAGCAGAAGCAGAAGGAATTAGTATAGATAATATTATTGAAAATTTATTGTAAATGTTTTTACCAATTGTAGCTTTTGGATCTGAAGTATTACGAAAAAAATGTAAGGAGATTAACTCAGATTATCCAGATTTAGATCTGTTGATAGAAAATATGTGGCAAACTATGTATGAATCGAGTGGGGTTGGATTAGCGGCTCCTCAAATCAATAAAGATATTAGAATCTTTTTAATTGACACAAAACCTTTTATGCAAGAAGGTAAAGAGGAAAATTCTATTAAGAAGGTTTTTATAAACCCTACTATTTTAGAAGAAGATGGTGAGGAATGGAATTTTAATGAAGGTTGTCTTTCTATACCCGACATAAGAGAGGAAGTAAAGAGAAAATCTATTATTACCATAAATTATCAAGATGAAAATTTCGAATGGTATACAGATACTTTTACAGGGATAAACGCTCGTGTTATACAACATGAGTATGATCATATTGAGGGTAAATTATTTATTGATTATCTTTCTCCTTTAAGAAAAAGAATGATAAAAAGAAAATTAGAGAATATTTCTAAAGGAAACATTGAAGTTGGGTATAGAATGAAATTTCCAAGGTGACTATTTTACTTCTACCATTAACATTTCTTTTTCTCCTATATATCCTTTTAAGATATCTCCGACCTGTACTTTTCCAACACCTTCAGGTGTTCCGGTATATATCAAATCTCCAATTTTAAGAGTGTAGAACTTTGAGATATAAGATATGATTTTATCAAAATGAAATAACATATTTTTACTATTCCCATTTTGTACTATTTCTCCATTTAATTCTAACTTAAAAGATATGTTATATAAGTCTAACTCGGATTTGTCAATAAAAGTTCTGCTTATTTGTGCAGAGCCATCAAAACCTTTCGCTTTTTCCCAGGGAAGTCCTTTTTTCTTGCATTCTTGTTGAATATCTCTTGCGGTAAAGTCAATGCCTAAACCAATCTTTGAGTAGTATTTATGTGCAAATTGTTCTTCTATATGTTTTCCTGTCTTATTTATTCTAACAACTAATTCTATTTCATAATGGATATTATCTGAAAATTCAGGAATAAAGAATGGGTGCCCTTTTGGTTGTATAGCTGTATCTGGTTTTAAGAAGAATAATGGTTCTTCAGGTATCGAATTTCCTAATTCCTTAGCATGTTTTATATAGTTTCTTCCGATACAAATAATCTTCATAATCTCTTACCCTCTTTATCAAAATATTTGTTTAGTTCTAATTCTGTTCTCCAGATTCCGAATCCTGCAAATAATACAAAAATTAACCATGAAATCAATAGTAGGGTTTCTGAATGTGGATCTTTGAAAATAAAAATTATCTGAATAATACACGTTAACAATGAAAAATTTAATAAAAATTTGGCGCTATATGTGTTTGCAAAATCCCATATTTCTTTATTTTTCATACTTCTGTTAGTTCTATATCCATATATAGTATTTATTTTTTTTGGAGGATATTTGTAGATTAAAAAAAATAAAAAACTCATTAGAGGTCCACAACTTATATGAGCAATAATTAAAGGAGTTTCCATTATTGATTAAATTTATCTTCTAATCTCATTTTATCTGCAAAGTTTTTCATAACATTTTTAGTATATAAAGGAAAGTCGGCATTCTGTATCCATGAAAAATATCCCTTGTTTTCTTGCCAAATTTGTTTTAAGGTAATATTTCTATATTTTCCAAAACTAAGTATCTCTTCTCCATTTTTATTATATCTAATAAACCCTGCCATATCAGCATATTTACCTCCTAAAATAGAAAATTCTGATAGAAAATTCACATTGTTTTCAAGTTCTTCATATTTTTCTAGTTGAGATAATAGAACCTCGTATGTAGCTGTAGTGTCCGCTTCTGCTGAATGAGCATTTCTAAGTTCTTTATTACAATAAAATTTATATGCAGCAACAAGTGTTCTTTGTTCCATTTTATGAAAAATATTTTGTACATCCACAGCTTTTCTATTTTTCATATCAAACTCAACTCCAACTCTTAGAAATTCTTCTGCTAGCAATGGTATGTCAAACTTATTTGAGTTGTATCCTGCAAGATCACAATTATGTAATAGCTTAGAGATTTCAGGTGCGAGTTCTTTAAAGGTAGGTTCATTTTTTACTTTTTCATCAGAAATACCGTGAACTTCAGTAGATTCTGAAGGAATAGGGATAGTTGGATTTACTAACCATGTTTTACTTTCTTTATTTCCATTTGGGAAAATTTTTAATATAGATATCTCAACTATTCTATCAGAAGATATCTGGACTCCTGTAGTTTCTAAATCAAAAAATACAATAGGTTTTTCTAGTTTTAATTTCATTTTGTAAAAATATAAAAAAAGCCTCAGGTTTTCTTGAGGCTTTCATATTGTCTTATATAATAACTTAAACAGTTTGATTTGTGTCAAACTCTTCTAAATAATCCGCTACCTTCCTAACAAATTGACCTCCAAGAGCTCCATCTACAACTCTATGATCGTAGGAAAGTGATAAGAACATCATATGTCGAATAGCAATTACATCTCCATATTCTGTTTCTAAAACTGCTGGTTTCTTTTTAAAAACACCAAAAGCCATAATTGCTACTTGAGGTTGATTAATAATTGGAGTACCCATTACATTTCCAAATGAACCAACATTTGTCATAGTGATTGTTCCTCCTTGAATATCATCTGGATTTAATTGACTTGCTCTTGCTCTTGTAGCTAGGTCATTAACAGATTTTGTTATACCTACTAAGTTTTTATTTTGACATTCTTTAATAACAGGAACAATTAAATTTCCATCAGGAAGAGCAGCTGCCATACCAATATTTACATTCTTATGAATATGGATATTTGTTCCAGATACAGAAACATTTATCATTGGGAAGTCCTTAACAGCTTTTGCCATTGCCTCTATAATAATAGGAGTGAAGGTGATATTTTGTCCTTCTCTCTTTTTAAAGTCTGTTTTTACAGTATTTCTCCAGTTAACTATATTCGTCATGTCTACCTCTACCATAGAAGTTATATGTGCAGATGTCGCTTTAGACATTGTCATATGAGCAGAAATTAACTTTCTCATTCTATCCATTTCAACAATTTCTACTTCTCCAGTATTTGGTATTGGAGTAGATGATTGATTAGGAGATTTAGTTGATTTAAGGTTGTCAGATTGTTTTGTTTCTTCAACTTTTACAGGAGTATCATTAGATTCTTCTCCTCTATTTTTTAAGAAGTTTATCATATCTGTTTTAGTAACTCTACCATCTTTACCAGTACCAGGTATAGATTCTAATTCACTCATATTAATACCTTCTTCACTAGCCATACTTCTTACTAATGGAGAGTAAAATCTTTCTCCAGAGTTAGTAATAGGAGAAGTAGTCCTTTCTATAGTTTCTGTAACTTCTTGTTCTATGACTTTGGCTTGATCAGATACAGGAGTTTCTTTTTTTGTTGGTTCCATATCTTCATCACCACCTTCTGTTTCTAATACAGCAAAGGGTTCACCGACTTGTACTACATCATCTGTTTCAAATAATTTCTCTACTAATTTTCCTTCATGTGTAGAAGGAACTTCAGAATCAACCTTATCGGTTGCAATCTCAACAATAGTTTCGTCCATTTCTACCATTTCACCAATCTCTTTTGTCCAAGAAATTATTGTAGCTTCCGAAACACTTTCTCCCATTTTGGGCATTATAAGTTCTACTCTTGCCATTGTATAAATTTTTGGCAAAAATAATAAAACTATGTATTTAAAACTATTTTGATAAGGAGTTTTCGTAAGGAAGCCGACTAATTATTGCAGTTCCTAAAGTGATTTCATCTGTATACTCTAATTCATCACCAATTGAAATCCCTCTTGCAATCGATGAAATCTTTACCCCACTATCTTTTAATCTTCTGAATAAGTAGAAGTTTGTAGTATCTCCTTCCATAGTAGTGCTAAGTGTAAATATAATTTCTTGAATATTACCATTTTCTACTTTTTGTACTAATTCTTCTACTTTTATATCTGTCGGTCCAATTCCATCCATTGGGGATATTAATCCGCCTAACACATGATATACTCCTTTAAATTGATGAGTATTTTCGACTGCCATCATTACTCTAATATCTTCTACAACACAAATAGTTTTTTGATCCCTTTTAGGGTTTGAACATATCTCACACATTTTATTGTCAGACACAGAATAACAGTTCATGCAGTAATTAATATTTTCAACAAGATCAATAAAAGAATTCCCAAATTGATTTATATTATTTTTATCTTGTTTGAGCATGTGTAGAACTAACCTTAATGCAGTTTTTTTTCCTATTCCGGGTAATGATGATAGTTGATTAACGGCATTTTCAATTAATTTAGATGGGAAGTTCATAAATGCAAATTTAAATATTTATTAATAATTTTGTCAAAAATAAAAATTATGAATTCAACAATTTTTTTATTAATTATTTTAAGCTATTTTACAATACTCTATTTAATTTCATATTTTACAAGTCGTAACGATGGAAATAGCGCGTTTTTTCTTGGTAACAGAAAAGCACCATGGTATGTTATTGCGTATGGAATGATTGGGACTACTTTGTCTGGGATTACATTTATTTCCGTTCCTGGTTGGGTTAATAGTAGTCAGTTTTCCTACATGCAAATGGTGTTTGGTTTTTTTGTTGGATATTTTATTATCTCTAGGGTTTTATTGCCGCTATATTATAAAATGGAATTAGTATCTATATACTCTTACTTAAAGACTAGATTTGGTTTTTTTTCTTATAAAACTGGTTCAAGTTTATTCTTAATATCTAGAACAATAGGTGCATCTTTTAGATTATATTTAATCGCATCAGTATTACAATTTGCTATTTTCGATAGTATTAATATTCCATTTTATCTTACTGTTTTAATAACAATAATATTAATTTGGGTATATACTTACAGAAGCGGAATAAAGACAATTATATGGACAGATGCTATACAAACAACTCTAATGATTTTATCTGTCGTTCTTATTGGGTATTTTTTAACAAAAAATCTTGAACTAAGTTTAATGGATATGTTTAATAAAATTAAAGAATCCTCTAGTTCTAGAATTTTTTTCTTTGATGACATTTCTGATAAAAAATATTTTTGGAAACAATTTTTATCTGGAGTATTTATGGCTATTGTAATGACTGGTTTAGATCAAGATCAAATGCAAAAAAACCTTAGTTGTAAAAATCTTAAGGACGCTCAAAAAAATATGTTTTCATTTAGTTTAATTTTAATTGTTGTCGATATTTTATTTCTTTCGTTAGGGGCTTTGTTACTAATTTATTCTCAAGAGTTTGGTTTAATAATTCCAAAAAATCCAGATATGTTATTTCCTAATATTGCTTTAAATTCAGGGTTGCCTCAATTTGTTGGAATTATTTTTTTATTAGGAATTGTTGCGGCGGCATACTCAAGTGCAGACTCTGCTCTAACTTCCCTTACTACATCTTTTTGTATTGACATCATGGATTTTGAGAAAAAACCTAAATCTGAACAAGTGATTTTTAGAAAAAAATCACATTTATTAATGTCATTTATTTTGTTTTGTGTGATTATGATTTTTAATCTAATTAATGATGATAGTGTTATTAAATCATTATTTACTGTGGCTGGATATACTTATGGACCTTTATTG
>NZRO01000005.1 GCA_002696275.1 Flavobacteriales bacterium | reverse complement strand
ACCTGATAAACCTGTTATACTGTCTCCTAAACCAATAGGTGTATAACTACCATCAAACCACTCATATGAATATGGAGGAGTACCTCCAATAGTTGTAGCATTAGCAGAGCCACTTAACTCACCATAACAATTCATTAGCTTGGAAGTAGATGTTAATTGAAGAGGAAAGTTTGGCTGAGCTATGTACATAGTGTCCTTACTTAAACAATTGTTGTTATCAACGATAGACATAATGTAAAAGCCAGGAGACAAATTTGTAAACACGCTATCGTACGGAGGAGGGTTAGTATTTAAATTTCCATTTATATAATATTGATAAGGAAGTGATCCTCCATTTGCATCAACAGTTATAGTTCCATTAGAACCTCCGTAACAATTAACATTATTTACTACATTTGAATTTATAGAAAGAGGGTTGTTTACCTGTCCAACATAAATTGATTGTGAAGCAGAGTATCCTAGCGGATCAGTTACTTCAACATTATATGTACCTACAGAAACGTTACTAAATATGTGAAAGGTTGTCATTACGTTTGTAGCTGACTGTACTATATTTCCATTAAGATCTAATAAATTTATAGTCCAAGGAGGACTAGTGTTGTTTAATGATGGAGTTACTGTGACACTACCATTCGTTCCTGTACAATCTGCTGAATCAGAATCAAGACTAATTGTAAAACAACCTGTAATATCAATAGTCACAGAGTCGAGATTAGTCAATGTTGAATCAATACATGAACCTTGAATATCACAATAATATGTAGTTGTATTTGTAGGGAAGACAGAAATTGAGGATCCAGTTCCTATTATATTTCCTAAATTATCGTACCATGTAGCAACACCAGCTATAATCGGGACATAATTAATTTGATTAATATTGTATTGAGTTGTTCCATTAGGAATGAACTCCCAACCTTCGTTGTTTGCAGTCCAATTTAAAGGAAAGTTCCTTGGCTGCGCTAAAATAGGATCATTTACAATATCGGAATTTGCTGATAAAGCATCTACTAAGCCTTGTACAGCAGCTCCACCATTCCAAGTAGCGCACAAGGGTTTGTTCTTAATAAACATTTCTATTTTATTACTTCCTTCATGTAATATCACTTGAGAAGTATGTAACAATTGAGTGCAAGAAAACATTGCTATATCACACCAAGTTACTGTAAATATTCTGTTTGGTGCGACACCAGATGTACCATAAAAAATACTTCCTACAACACCAGTATTAATATCTTGCCATGGAGCCATAATCGCGTTTTCTGGCATTTGACCTGGGTTAGGTATCGCAACATTTATAGACCATGGGGAACCCGTATTAGCTACTGTTGTATCAAAAGTAATATATCCGTTTCCAGACACCACACAACTACTATATGTTCCCCCATAAAAATCAAAATTGAAACCAATCGGCACAGCAACATCATGTAAGTCATCAGTAGCCATTGATGACTGAACAGCACTCAATGCATATAAGTCATGTTGTTGAGGAACACAAAAATTTGTGTCTTCAGATAAAATGATTTGCGCACTATTTTCTGTAATATTTAAAAGTAAAATAAATAAAATAATTATTTTTCTCATTTTGTATTAGTTATTTTAGATAATTTCTTTAAAAACCTGTTATTTGTACCCCTATCTTAATAATGTTATGGATCCTTTTTTAGTATAAGAATATCCATCTTCACCAATTGCATTTAAAACATAATAATAGACTCCCTCAGGCAGTTCTTCACCGTCAATACCTCTTCCATCCCAATTTTGATTAGGAGAAGACCAGGAATATACTAATTCACCCCATCTATTATATATCAGTGCTTCTACAGAAGTCATTGCATATTCTTCAAAACTAAAGTAATCATTTGTTCCATCTCCATTTGGAGTAAACACATTGTGAATTTCTGGTATACCTTGAACTTCAATTACAAAAGTAGTATCATCTACACATCCAGAATTCATGTTTTGAACTTTAATATATACCTCGTTTTCTCCAATTACATCAAACGAATGATCTGGGAAAATCTGACCGTTTGTTACATTGGTTTCGAAAGTAGAATCTCCAATTGGAACAGGCCAATAAAAGGTATAATCATAAGGATCAACTGAAACTGTTGCATCTTGGAATCCTGCTAATACAGGAGCTTCACTTGCTCCAGCATAATTAATCATATGAGTTATAGAAAGAAACTCTTCTGTCGGTTCCGTAAGAGTAAATGTCTGAATATCATTACAACCATTCGCATCCGTTACAGTTACAGAATAAGTTCCTACATATAAGTTTACAATTTGGTCTAGATTGGAAATTTGACCATTGATTGGTCCAGACCAAGAATACATGTATCCTGGTGTTCCTGGAACACCTCCATAAGGGTCTGCATAGCACTCACCATCATTAAGCCCTTTACAGGTTATATCAAATCCTCCTGGAAATGGGTTATAATCTCCAGTTGTGGATCCATTAACTACTAATGCATCCGGTTCAACTAAAGTAACCGACATTGTTTCAGAGCAATTATTTATATCAGTAACCGTAACAGAATGAGTACCAGCTGGCATATTATTTTCCATCTGTGAACTTCCTCCAGTAGTCCAACTATAAGTAAAAGGAGATGTTCCTCCTCCTAAATTAACAATTGCTGCTCCATCGGAAAATCCATTACAAGAAATATTATAGGAAATAGTTCCTGTAGGGTCATTTCCATAAAAAGCATTTGGTTCAACTCCAGAAATTATCGCTTCTGGTTCAGTTATTGTCACTTCAAAACTTTCTATACAAGATCTACTATCAGTAATTGTTAAAATATAATCTCCAGCACTTAAATTATTTGCTGTTTGTCCGTTTCCTCCAGAAGGAGACCAACTATATGAATAATTAGGTGTACCTCCACTTGGATTTGCAGTTATCGATCCATTATTCTGTCCATTACATGCAACCTCTATATAATTACTAAAGTTGTTAGTGATTACTTCAGGCTCAATCAAATCATAATCTATAGTTTCTGTACAACCCATATTATCAGTAATAGTTACCGTATAAGTACCTTCTTGTAATCCTGTAACAAAAGAATTTGTTGATCCATTTGGAACAGATACTGTAGTATCCCACTGATATGTATAAGATCCAGTACCACCACTAACATTTAATGTAATTGTTCCATCCGAATCACCATAACAAGATATTGGAGTTATTAACTCATTTGGTAAAATCTGAGGGGCCGATGGCATATTAAATATAACGCTCGCATCACAACCAGAATAAACTTGTCCAAAACTAGCACTGTCAGAATAGTGTGCAACTAAGTTATAATCACCTCCTCCAAGAATTGTAGTATAAGCACCTGTATCTACAATAACACCTCCTAGTGTTTCCCATGTATATGTAAAATTTGTGTTGATTGGAAAAATAACATTTGCATGCCCGTCATTACTATTGAAACATGTTGCAGCTTGGGTTACATTTGGTGGATCAATAGTTACAACTATACCTGAATCAATCGTAGCTTGCCAAACTCCCCCCCAAAGCACAGTACCAACACAATCATTATCATCCGTCACATAAATATCATAATCATCAGTACACAAGTCTAAAATCATAGAATCACTAATCAATGATATAGAATTTGTAAATGGGAAATTTCCTAGTTGATCACCATCCCAATAATAAGGAGAAGTACCTCCTTCTACATTTACTGATATAGAGCCATTACATGCTCCGTAACAAGTAGATCCATTAACATTATATAAAGTATATTCTAATTGATCTGGCTCTTGAACATTAGTGTAAATTGTAATACTACAGTTATTACTATCAGTTATTGTAACACCATAATTTCCTGCATATAGGAAATTTATTTGGTTTTGATTTGCGGTATATCCATTTGGACCAGTCCAATTAAATACATAAGGAGGATTCGGATCTGTTAATGGATTATTATTAATAGGAACCGCTCCAATAACATTATCAACAAATGTAGACCCATCAAATAGGCCAAAACAACTAACATTTGTCACTGAAGTTGTAGCGTCCATTGAATTAGTAACAGAATCTATATTTCTTGTATCTGATGCGGAACAACCTCTATCATCTAATACAGTAACAGTATAAATTCCAGCCATTAAATCATCTGCAAGTTGTGTAGTTTGTCCTAAAACATCCGACCACACATAATTATAAGGTTCTATACCTCCAGATGCTATCGCGTATAACTGAGCTGAATTTGTTCCAGTACAGTAAGAATAAACTGTAGAAGTATCTTGTATAGCAATAGTTAACTCTGTTGGTTCTGTTATCGTTACAGTATCTGTAGCCATACATCCTTTTGCATCTGTAACTATCACTGTATGTATTCCAGGTGTCAAATTATATGCCGTATCATTCATTTGTCCTGTTAAACTATCCCAAACAAAAGTATATGGCAATGTTCCTCCAGTTGCAGTTCCATGTGCAATTCCATTATCATATCCGAAACAATCAATCATATCAACCCATTGAGCATTTGCAAACAACTCATCTGGCTGAGAGATTTGATAATAAACCGTCTTTCTACATCCTACTTGATCTTCAATAATAATATCATGGCCTCCATAACATAAATTTATAGCAGTATCAGGCATAAAGTTTCCAATCTGACCTATATCCCAAGAATATGAATGTGGCAGCACACCTCCAACAGAGGAAACAGTGGCGATTGCATCACACGCATTAAAACACTGTACATCTTGAATTACTTGTACTGTATTACTACCATCAGCAGTATTAAAAGCCTGAATTTCCTCATTTAAATGTTCAATCTGTATACTATCTCTAATAGAACACCCATTAGAATCAGTAATAGTTACTCCTTGCCATTGTGGTGATGGCCATGAAACATTTAGATCTGCCCACAATGAATCAGCAGTAGCTGTTGTTTCTCCATTATCCCATAAATATGTGTAAGGAAGTTGTGACTGGCCTCCTGATGCAATTACCTTTGCGGCTCCAGTTGAATCTCCCCAACAACTTACATGAGTTAATAAACTAATAGAGCTAGACATTGGTGATTGGGGTTGATCAATATTAAATTGAAACAGCTGAGGACAAAAATAATCTCCATTTAAGCTATTTGGTATTGAGTCATAAATATATAGTGAATATGATCCAAAAATCAAACTATCTATTACTACTGAATCAATATCATTGATTGATTGATATACAGTATCAATAACACCACCATTTACATGAGTCAACACAGTATAATAAGGACCATATCCTCCAGAAAAGTATGCTTTTACTTGGGCGGTTTCTGCCCCAAAGCAAAGAACATTTAAAACTTCAGTACTATCTAAAACCAAAGGTGCAGTAGCCTCTAACACTCTAACATATCGTTCATATTCTAAACAACCGTTCGCGTCTTCAATCGTAACTGTATAAAAACCTGTTGGTATACCACTAATTGTTGAGGAAACACCGTTTGTAACAGAATAATTAGTCCAGTTTGTTCCAGAGGCATCTTCCCAATAAAAATTATAAAACTCGTCTCCTGAGTTTAGAATTCCGTCTAAATCAAAAGGAACACCTCCCGTAGCAGAAATAGATGCTGAAGCTGTACTATCACCGCTACATGTGTATACTGTATCTGTGCTTAAGCAACCTAACTTATATAATGTAAATGTTAAAGACCCAGCATTATCAGAGTAATTATTATCAGAAAAATCAAAATATTTTGCGTTGCCATCACCTAAAAAAGTATATTCATACCTATGTGTAGGATTGTATACATCAATATCTGGTCTAATAGCTAAACCATCCATAGTCCAATCATTTACAGGATTACCAGTTGTAGTAATAAAAGCTGCATCTTTATGATTAGAATTGAAAAACTCCAAACCATAAGTTCCCTCTACAATTAATTTATAATTTACTCCTATAAGGGTAGGGATTGTTGAGGTGTAATTAAAAGGAGCGTTAATTGTTCCAATGTCCATTACAAAATTATCTATTTGAAATTGAACATTTGTATTACCAATACCACATGCCCAAATTGAATCTGGTTGAGTAATGCTTACTATTGTATCATATGATAAACAACCTAAACTATCTTGTAAGCAAAATATATAATCACCCGCAGGCAATCCAAAAGTTGTATCATTTACATTAGTGTAAGTTAATGCTCCATTTGTACCTATTATAGGATCACTATACACATAAGGACCATAACCATAATTTGAATCTACAGTTACTGATATTGATCCAGTTGAATTACCATAACATGGAAGTACATTAGTAACATTTATTTGATCAAATTCTAAAATATATAAATCCCAACTTAATCCAATTGTATCTGAGGCGGTACATCCATTAATATCTTCAACAGTAACAATGTAGTCTGTTCCATTTACACCAGGATAGCCTATACAAGTATCTTCATTAGAAACCACAGATGGGAAAGTTAGAGGGTTAGTAGTCCATACATAATTATAAGAATTTATAAAATTATCTACTTGATACAAATCAAAGTTTAATTGACCTGTATAATTTGATGAAGGAATAGACCATGTATGAATACTTGATCCAGTGATATTTCCAAATGCTTGTCCAGTAAACTGATATACATATTGATGAGAAGTGTTATAAGAATTTGGAGTAGGTGTTGCATTATTTTGACCATCCATATTCCAAAGTACAGAAGGTGTTACATTTGGAGCTAAAGTGTAGTCATAAAAAGCGTCATATGTATTTCCAAATCCATCAGTAAGTGTACCTGAAATTACTAGAATATAATCTTGACCTGTAATTAATGTATCTCCAATTCCTGAAGGATTATTGAAATCTAAAACAAAAGAATTTATCAGAGTAGTATCACTAGTAAGATTACCTCCAGAGGGATTGGCAACTAATACTGTATCCTCACCACAATCCATTATAATGTCTGGCCCTAAATCTACTGTCATAACATCAGGTTCAGCTATTGTAAACAAGTAAGGAGGTAATGAATTTCCATAATAATCAAACACCTCTATGGTATATTGTCCTGCACATCTATTAGTATAAGTAGCTACATGTGAAGGGGCTCCATTGTATTGTGAAGAACCTAGTGAATCGACTCTCATAATATTACCAGCATCATCTCTCCAAATATAAGTAAAAGGAGGAACAGAACCAGGTCCAACATTTAACGGCAACCAATACAACTTACCGTCACAAACTCCAAAACAACTTGCATCTTGAACTCCTACAGAGTCAAATGCTAAATTCACACCTGAATTTTCTGGGTGAATATAAACGGTAGATTGTTCAATACAGCCATTTGTGTCTGTTACTAATAAAGTATATCCTCCATTGTATTGATTAGAGTATCCTAATCCTGTTACAGATGTTGAAGAAGTAGAAAATGGATTTCCAACAGAATCTATCCATTGAAAAGAATATGGAGATGTACCTCCAGTAATAGAATCAATAGTAATAGATCCATCTAAATTCCATGGTGCACTAGTACTATCTGTTGTTAAATATATATTTATCGGATTGGGTTGAGTTAAGGATATAGAATCAGAAGTACATGAGGTACCATATGAATTATCTATAACATCTACTAAATAATCTCCTTCAAATAATCCATTCCAAGAATTAGAAAGATTGTTTGTAGAGATAGGTAGACCAATTTGAGTAGTTGGATTTAAAGAATATAATGTAAATGTATATCTATCTGTAAAAGCGATTGGACCTGGAGGAACTGGTAAGGTATCGATTGTAGCTGATATTTGACCTGAACCATTAAAACAATCTATGCTATCTGTTACTGACAATGTAACATTACAAGGAGTAAACATAATATCAAAACACTCAGTTATTGTACATGGTGAAGCGTCTGTTACCTCAATGCAATAAGTATCTTCACATAAAGTTGCTAAAGAAGAAGTGTTGAAAGGCGCTGTCGGACCACTAATAACTGAACCTGAACCATCTGTCCAAGTGATAGAATATGGAAAAGTTCCTCCAAGAACTTCTAATGAGATAAATCCATCACATGCTCCTTGAGAAGAAATATCATTTAAAGCTAATACATTAACACTCATTATATTTAAATCCACAACCAACATATCAGTAGAAGAACAAGAAGTAGAATCATTTATTACCTGTAAAGAATAACTTCCTGAATCACTGACAAGTGTTGTAAATGTTATAGAGTCTAAAGCTGAGTTCAAAGTTTCAATTACTGTTCCTTCATAACTTAACTCATAAGTATATGAAAAATTACCAGACAATAAATTAGAGGTTGTAGCACTTAAAACTATTGCAGGATCACAACTTAGAGGCTGAATTAATGTGGATAAACAACTATTATATAAAATTTCTATTGTGTCTGCTACTGATTGACATCCTGAACCATCGTACAAATATATAATGTAAGTACCCTCATTAAGATTACTTATTGTAGTATCACTTTGATTAAATGAAATATTAACTGCAGAACCAAATGAAGGAACATAATACAATGTATATGGTGATATTCCATTTGTAATATTTAAAGTAAAAGATCCATCAGAACCACCTGAAGATGATACATTTGTAGATGATATACTAGATAATAGTGTATTTGAACTTATTGTAAATGTATCAATCGCGGTACAATTATTTTCAGTATTTGTAACTGTTAAAATATAATCTCCTGCTATTAATGTAGGTAAAACAACAGAATCAGATATAGTGGAGATTGTAAATATAGAAGTTCCTGTATTATCAAATAACTCAAAATTATTTGAAAAAGGTGAACTAGGGGAAGAACAAGAATTAAAGTTTGCAGTAATTGTAGCTCCTGAACCACCACAATAACCCATTGCTCCGGTATAAGTTAAGTCTCCCCCTATATTTGGATATACATAAACTGAATCAAGAGTATTAAAACCAGCTGTTGCGCAGTTTGTATTGTTAATATTAACTCTGTAAAAGCCGGAGGAAATATTTAAAAAGGTATAAACATTTGAAACCTCTCCAATTACTGATTGAATGATATTAGAGTTAATATCTGTTAAATAATAATCAAAAGGACCTACTGCGGGAGCGTCTACAGATACTGTAATCTGTCCATCATTTGTGAATGCATCAGTTGAATTTGTAGATATGTAAGTAGATGTTGGAGGGCATTGTGCCTTCGATTGAAAAAACGAAGTTCCCAAAAATAGAAATAGTACTATCTTAAGAAAGTTAGTACTTTTAAACAATTCTTTATTTATTGTTCTCATAATATATTTATATATCTTTAATCAATTTTGTAATCTTTTACATGCAAATATAATCTTAAATCATCAACTTTTTTTACTTAAAATTATATTTAGTAGCATATGATTGTTAATATCCATTACTTTAGAGTAATTTTCTGGTATATTTTTTGTTTGTTTATAGTGATTTCTACAAAGTAAACTCCTTTACTTTTACTTCCTCTTTCTATCACTAATTCTCTCTGGTGGTCTAACTCATAAATATCCACAACATTTCCTAGAATATCCAACACATTAACACTACCCTCTATCATCATCCTTCCAAAGTCTACAGTTGTATTCTCTACAAATGGGTTCGGATAAATCCTAATATCTAAATCCTTGAAATCTAAAGAAGTACTATTAGAAAAAGTTATGGTATCTGATTCTGTTATACATCCATTCATATCTTCCACCTCACAATAATAACTTCCAGGATTCAACACTACATAAGTAGCGCCTCCTTGTAAAATTACAGACTGATTAGAAAATTCCTTCCATCTATAAGTATAACCAGGAACTCCCCCATTAACATTTGCAGATAAGGTAGCATTATTATCCGTAATATTAACAGTTAATAAATCTGGCTGTGAAACTTCAAAAGTATCTACTTTTAAACAACCCTCACCATCTGTAACACTCAAGGTATATGT
>NZRO01000004.1 GCA_002696275.1 Flavobacteriales bacterium | reverse complement strand
TGTAGTGGGATATAAACAGGACCCATCGTCATTTGTTGCTAATGGGTTATAATTTAAGGCGGTAGAATCAGTACAACCAGATATATTTCCTAATATTAAAGTGTCTGTAAAAATGCAACCGACACTATCTATAATAGTCATTACATATAAATCATTACACAGATTAGAAATGAATGAATTAGTACCAACAACTATACCTGAACTATTTATCCAAGTATAAGACACAATAGGATAATTAGATGTTAATGAAGATAAAATAAAACCATCACAAGCACTATTACTACTTGGTGTGGTAGACCAAAAAGAATTAGAAATATTACAATATATACAAGAACCATCCTCCACATTAGCATTTGGATTATAATTGAATGCTGAAGAATCAGTGCATCCATAGATGTTATTATTAATTATTTCAATGTAATAATCACTATTTACATCTGACCCAACTACATTTCCTATAATTGGAACATTCATATACCATGATGAATGTATATCTAATTGATAGATACCAATATCATTATATGATGGACTAATTATTGAATAAATCTCAACACATATAGATCCTCCTCCAGTAGTTTGACAAAATGATGGTGTACAATTATAAGTGAATCCAGGTGGTAAACCTGATATGCTATCAATTGACACATTATCAATAGGTGCGTTAATAGGAAAACCAGGAATTAGAGTATCTAAAGGAACCACAATCTGAAGAACTTGATTGTAGGGTTGTCCAACATATGCATTAGCAAGATTTGTAATATTATTTGGATACCATCCAGGACTTGTTAATGATGAATCACATAAATTATTGTTAGTATTAACATTAGTACAATTAGAATTATGATATCCTAAATATGAATATGTTGCATCAGGTAAAGAATCATATTCCACAGTAGGATTAAAAACAAAAGGATTCATTGTTACTCCTTGCTGAACATTAGTTTTTCTAATTAATGTTTTATTTTTGGTCCACCATGTTCCTCCGTTTACACTAGTATATCCAGCAGAAGCGTCATCAGTCCAAGCATAACCAGGATCTTCTCCAACCTTTCCAAAAATATCAATAATAATCCCATTATTTTTTTCTAATGTTAAAGCATCATCTCCATTAAAATACATTGTATTATTTACATTGTAATCACCAGGGCAGCTATAATCTCCTAAATTTAATAGTTGATTGTCTATTGGTAATGACCAATATGAACCTAACCATACACTATCAATCTGGCCATTAGTAACTACAAAAGTTTCAAAAGGCATAATATAACTATTTGGTAGTTGTAATGTTCCAGATGGCACTTGTGCTCCATTACCATATCTAGAAATGTAATAATTACCTAGAAAAATTGTATCATTAGAAGGATTGTAAATTTCTAAAGCATTATTATTCCCATAAGATTCAACATATTCTGAGAAAAATAATTCATTACAATTTTGACCACTTAAAAAATTACAAGAACCATCATCAACTGTAGCTGTAGGATCAAAATTTATAGCATTTTGATCTGTACATCCATAAATATTAATTTGACCAAAATTAGCCCTTATCATTGGTATATCGTTAATCCAATACCAAAATCCAAAGCCTCCTGCTCCAATATCACAACCATTATCTTGAATATGACACGTAATAGGCTCTGCTTTGCCTGAGGTGTTGATTCCAAAAGTATCTGTAGGGTGAGCATATCCTCCAATCGCAATTAAATATTGTGTTCCGGGAAATAAATCAATATAGTTATTTTGAAAACCAATTGATATCCAATTGTCAAGATCTGTACTATCTAGGATATAATCATCAGTTTGAGCTAAATATATTGGATCTCCTCCTGATGTGTCAATTTCATATAATACTCCATAAATTGGAGTTCCCGGAACTGACCAATCAGAAATATGTGTTGAAAGTGATGTTAGTTTACTTTGTTGAAATATTTCATATTTTAAACCTAATACCATGCTTCCACAAGTTCTGCCCACTCTCCAATAACTATCTGGATCGTTTTTATCTCTCGCGTATATTGAGTCTGTAATATTTGTAATTATATTTATTGTATCTGTAGAATTTATACTATCAGAGGAACCGAAAAAATTTACTTCGTAATCTCCAGTCATTGATGGACTAAAAGAATTGTATATATTTAAAACAACAGTATCACCAGAAATAATATTTGTACTGTTACTAGTATCAGTAAATACTGAACCAAAACCAATTTGATCAATATTAACATTAACTTTAGCGTTATTAATATCAAAAGCACCTGAGTTTATTAGACTTGATTGAAATTTCAAAGGATTTGAACTGATTTGATTAATTGGGATAATTGAATATTGAACATTTAACGCACTTTGATCAATTGACACAATAGCATCTTCTATATCCATTAAATATGGAGGGGTTTCAAATACAAAAACATCATCGATCATCCAGAAATAATATCCATAATATCCGCTATAAAGGATAGTAGCGTCATAAATAAAACGTATTTTAACGTTTGTAGACCCACAAATATTTGATGGTATATTTATATTTACAACAGCATTGTTAAGAGTAGCGTTGTTAACACCTATATTTGGGTGAACTTCAATTGGACTAGTCCAACTAGTTCCTCCGTCATTGCTAAAAGAAACTTTAGCTTTTCCTGCATACTCTCTGTAATAAGAATTAAATTGTAATGTCAAATTATTATATCCAGAGCAATCAATTGATGGGGTTGTAATAATACCAATATTCCCATTTGTACTATTTGCTGGATAGGGACCAGCTCCAAAATTTCCAACCGTACCACCATTATCATAATAATCTGAATCAAATATTAAAAAACCATTGTTAGTAGAGGGAGATTGAATAGGTCCATTTGTTCCAGCATAAGCTCCCTGAGAACCTACTGTGTTATTTGGTGTAGTGTTTGTTCCTCTATAAACCCAGGGAGCGGTTGAATTCCCTGTTGAATATTCTTCAGTCCAATTATTAGGTATACCGTTAGAAAAATCTTCATTTAATAAAGTTTTAACTCCTGTAAGTCTTACATCATCTACAGCCCAATACCATGCCCAATAATCATTGTCATTGTAATAGAATTGAATCAATAATGAACTACTATAATCCGCAATTGATGAAATATCTATTGTAGTGACTTCAGGGTTATTAGAATTTTGATTATTTGGATATCCATATTGATCTGTAATGTTAAACTCATTCCAGGTATTTCCTCCGTCATTGGACACTCTGACAGATCTCGTATCTTGCCACCATCTGTAGTTATGTTCAAATATTAGTTTAATATTTGAATAATTTGAAGCGTCAATAATATTAGATGTTGCCCACACTTCTGTTGGAGTACCGTCTAAATCACTTCCACCTGTAGCATCAGAATTTATAAATAAATATCCGTTTGATACAGTTGTAGAATTAAAAGGAGATAGTTGAGAAACAGGAATTGATGAAGGGTCCATTTCTATATTCCAATCTAAATTTGGGTTAGAATTATTAGTAAAGGTCCAATTACTAGAATTTGAAAAGTCATCACACCAAAAAGCGTCATTATAATTTGCGCATGAGACAGAATTATTAGATCCGTTTGATGATGAATTATTTGAAGGAATATTTCCTGTTCCGGTAATTATTTCTTGGTTATTTTCAGCAACAAAAACAACAATTTCTATATTGTTTGGATCTAGATAAATATTATTTATAGAGTCAGGTAAATTCCATGTATAAGTTCTCTGTATATAACTTCCCTGTGATATAGAATCAATATCATCACCCCATTGACCTGTCATCAGATGTCGTAGAATATGTTGATGATTATAATTTCCATTTGGTAAAATATTTGATGGGTTAAGCGAGGCACCATTTTGATATCCCTCAACATTATTTTGTAAAACTGCTACATTTAATTTATTTGATATCACAGATGGTTGATTGCTTGTATAGTATAGTTCAACATTTACTGTTAAAAGACCGGTTGAATCAATTATGGATTCTGACCATATATTTACAGGTGAAATTTGAGACATGATACTATCAGATGCTGCTGCCCAGTTGTTTCTAAAGATTGATGTGCCTCCATTTGAAGTATAAGATGGAAAATAATGTCTATTAATATTTGCACATGGATAAGCAACAACATCTGATTGAGATTCTATAGCTGGGCCCCATTGTGTTCTAAAATCAGGTTGACCTGCTGATGGGTAAGAATAAGATCCCGTATGTATTTTAATTATATAAACATCATTAATATTATTTGATTGAATTTGATCAGCAATTAAATGTCCATCAGGACAATAGAAACATTGAATTCCGGTAAAATCTTCTAGAATAACATTTTTGTTTTCAGGAACTGTACTAACATTTGGAGTAGATGGTGGAATCCCCACAGGAATTAACACTGCGTCAACAACATGAACAATCCCATTATCTCCAATTATATCGGCTACAGTTACCATTGCGTTGTCAATAAAAACTCCGTTAGAATTTATTGTTACTGTAACATCAGTTCCAAGTAGTGTTGTAAGTGTTTGATTGTTTGAAAACATTCCTGACATTACATTATTTACTAAAATATGATGATTTAAGATGTCCGTAAGCTGAGGTATGTCATTTAATAAAGCTGTTAGTGTTCCAGCTGGTAAATTATTAAATGCATTATCAGTAGGAGCAAATACTGTAAATGGTCCAGGTCCAGATAATGTTCCATTTAAACCACATGCGTCAATTGAAGTTCTGAGTGTCAAATGATCTACCGAATTTGAAATTATATCATAAACTGTGTTTGGGGGAGGTAAAACAGTTATTGAACCCACCATACCACTAGCGGCATGACTACCAACTGAACAGTCATATGTATAACTTCCTGGCACTGTAAATACATATGAACCAATTGTGCCACTAAAAGCTACTGGTAAATTAAAAGATTCAGGATTATTAAAACTGGATCCAGTTTGTGAATTAACATCTCCATTTACATCATGAACACCTCCAACATTTATCCATGTAACCGTGTCACCAGAGTTTATGGTAAGTGATGATGGGGAAAAATAGAAGTTTCCAGCGTTGACATAGTGATGCGATCCTTTCAGGGATAATGTAATTATTAAAGAGAAAATAATAGATATAATTTTTTTCATACAATTTAATTTTGTGTTATAATGCCAAAACTATGATTTTTTTTGATTTTTTTTTTGAAATAATGTATAACAAATTTATTATATTTAGCAATAAAATATATGCAAATGAAAAAGACTTTACTTTATCTGTTTATTATTACATTTTTTATTTCTTGTTCTAGTGATGAAAATACAAATTACGAACCTCATAATTCTACTAAAAAGGTTGTGTACCCATCAGATAATCCTGCTGAAAGGGTGATATGGGAACAAATTAGGTTTAAAAATCCCGAAACAGGAAAAATTCCAGAAGACATGAGAAGAAAAGAAATGACTTTTGCTAAAACACTTCCAGTCTCAACTAAATTAACTAAATCAAATTGGATTCATAGAGGTCCATATAATGTTGGAGGAAGGACTAGAGCTATTTCTTTTGATGTTTTAGACGAAAATGTAATTCTTGCTGGAGGAGTAACTGGAGGAATGTTTCGGTCAACAGACGGAGGTCAATCTTGGAATCTTACAACAGAACCGGGACAACTTCATAATGTTACTTGTGTAGCACAAGATACTCGTGTAGGTAAAGAAGACACTTGGTATTTTGGTAGTGGAGAAAATAGAGGTGGTTGGTTAGGAGATGTTTCTTTTTTAGGAAATGGAATTTATAAAAGTACAGATGGAGGTTTGAATTGGGATTCTCTTCCCGTTACTACATCTAATACACCTCAGGCGGATGACTCGGATTTTGATTTTGTTTGGAACATAGTTACCGACCCTTCTAACGATAGTATGGATATTGTATATGCTGCAACACATGGAGATATTTACAAAAGTTCAGATGGTGGACAGAGTTGGAATAAAAAACTTGGAGGAAATAATTCCTCCTATTACCAATATACTTCTGTTGAAATTACATCTAGTGGTGTTGTATATGCGGCTATCAGTTCAAATTGTGTAGATAAAGGTATTTGGCGTTCTCCAGATGGGGAAACATGGACCAAAATTATTGACGGAAATTTTCCTGGAGTTTACGATAGAATAGCTCTTGCAATAAATCCTTCTAATGAAGATGAAGTATATTGTTTAGCTGCTTCTACTACAGGATTTGGCCAGTTTACAGATGTGTTTTTTGGAGGTAGTACTTGGACATCACTTTGGAAATATAATTACTTAAGTGGAGATGGTAGTGGAGCAGGTGCTCAGTGGACTGATTTATCTTCTAACATTCCAGCGAATCAACCAACTACTTTTGACAACTTTAATTCTCAGAGTTCATATAATTTATTGATAAAGGTTCATCCTTCTGATCAGAATACTATATATATTGGAGGTACTAATCTATGGCGGTCAACAGATGGTTTTACTACACCAAACAATACTATTATTTGTGGTGGATATTTAATAGGATCGTATGAAGGAGATGGAAATTGGGGAGTATATCCAAATCACCACCCAGATCAGCATGATGTACTTTTTTTACCTTCAAATTCTGATGTAATGTTTTCCGCAACAGATGGAGGTATTTATAGAACGGATGATTGTTTTAAAGATACTGTAGAATGGACTTCTTTAAATAATGGATACCTTACTTCTCAGTTATATACTGCAACCACTAGTAAAAATGCAAATTCAGAAGTTTTACATGGAGGTTTTCAAGATAATGGAAACTTTGTAACATTTTCAGGAAATCCAACTGATCATTGGTCTATGCCATTCAATGGTGATGGTGCCTATTCTGGAATTGCTGATAATGAACAAGATTTTTATCTTACAATCCAAAGAGGAGTTGCGTATAAAATGAAATTAGATACTCTAGCTAATAGATTATCTTTTAATAGACTAGATCCACTTTCTGCAGATTCTACTACATATCAGTTTATAAATCCATTCACAATGGATGAAAATGATGACAATATTTGTTATTTGGCAGCAGGGAACAAACTTTGGAGAAATAATAATTTATCTTCGATACCATATAATGATGAGCACACTCGTAATGATATTGGATGGAGTACTTATACAGACGGAGCATTGAACTCTGCAATGGATATTACATGTATCTCAACATCTGTTAACCCTCCAAATATATTATATTATGGGACGGATAGTAAATACATACATAGGATAGATGGAGCGAATACTGGTGATCCTTCACATTTACCTATTACAAGTATACCAACAGGAAATGGAGTTCATTGTGCTGATATAGCGATACATCCTAATAATCCAGATATTATTATGGTTGTATTTTCTAACTATAGTACTTACAGTTTATTTTATTCTGATGATGCAGGTGCTAGTTGGGATAAAGTAGCCGGAAATTTAGAGGAGAACTCATCTGGTTCTGGTAATGGTCCCTCATGCAGAACAGCACAAATACTTGATTTTGGAAATTCTAATCTGTATTTAGTTGGTACTTCTGTGGGTTTATTTGCTACAGATAACTTAAATGGAGAAAATACAGTATGGGAAATGATTGGAAAAGATGAAATTGGAAATGTAATTATCGAACAAATTGATTACAGACATTCTGATGGAAGACTTACAGTTGCTACATACGGAAGAGGTGTATTTCAGACAACAATAAATTCTGTTGATGATATTTTGTCTATAAAAGATATGGATAAAATGGAATTAAATCTTTATCCAAACCCAACTTCTGATGTATTAAATTTACAGTTTCTTTCAACTAAAGCAGAAAACCTAAATTGTATTGTTTATAATGAGGTTGGAAAAATTGTAAAATCTTATGAAAAGTATGTTTTTGTTGGTGAAAATAAATTAAGTGTTAGTGTGAAATCTTTAAAATCAGGAGTTTATTTTGTAAGTTTGGAATCTGAAGAAAATTCTATTACTAAACAATTTATTAAAAAATAATATGAAAAAATTATTCTTATTTTTTATTCTTTCTCTTTTAATTTTAGGTAGTTGTTCTACAACAAAGAAATGTGATGGAAATAAAAAGATAAAGTCGCAAATGTGGTAATAAAAATTAATTATAAAAAAGACTATTTTCAGAATAAAAATTTCTGATAAACTAGATTAAAATGAGAAATATAATTTTACTATTTTTTTTACTTTTCCCTTGTCTTTTGTTTTCTCAATCAATAAATCATTGGGAAACCGCTGTCCTTGAAAGTGATATGTGGAGGTATTTAGAAGGTAACTATGAACCCGACACTAATTGGAGAAAAATTAATTTTGATGATTCTAATTGGTTACAAGGTCAAGGGGGGATAGGATGCGGAGACGGGGATGATTCTACTATTATAAATCCAGTTACTTCTCTTTACTTACGAAAAACCTTTACTATTGTAGATACCTCAGATATAGCTGCTGCAGTTTTAGATATAGATTATGATGATGCTTTTGTTGCTTATTTGAATAATGTTGAAATAGCAAGAGTGAATGTTGGTATTGTTGGAGATCATCCTGCTTATAATCAGACTTCCTCTTCTTTACATGAAGCTCAAATGTATCAAGGCGGAAATCCAGATCGATTTGTTATAAATAATCAAATATTAAAGAATATTATATTACCAGGAAACAATGTACTTTCTCTACAATTTCATAATGACAATGTTAATTCTTCTGATTTAACAGCACGGGTGTTTTTTTCTTTTGGAATTGTATCAAATAATAGTAATTATAATAATACTCCTTCTTGGTTTCAGGCCCCATTAATATTTACAAGTTCTAATTTACCAATTGTAGTAATTAATACCTTGGGGCAAGCTATTGTTGATGACCCAAGGATTGTATGCGATATGGGAATTATTGACAATGGATTTGGAAATCTTAACTCTATTTATGATCCATTTAATGATTATAATGGAAAAATTAGTATAGAATTTAGAGGAAGTTCTTCTTTGTATTTTGATAAGAAATCATATGGACTAGAAACACAAGATTCATTAGGAAATAATAATAATGTTTCTTTATTAGGTATGCCTTTAGAAAATGATTGGATTTTATACGCTCCTTATTCAGATAAATCTTTAATGCGTAATTTTCTTACCTATAATTTAGGTATAAAAATGGGTAATTATTCGCCTAGAACAGTATTTTGTGAATTAATTGTGAATGATGAGTATAATGGAGTATATATTTTAACAGAAAAAATAAAAAGAGATAATGATAGGGTTGATATCGCTAAATTAGATATAGATGATTTATCTGGGGATAGTTTGACTGGAGGTTATATATTAAAAATTGATAGAACATCTCCTGGGGGATTGTATTGGACCTCAAATTTTCCAAATATTGGAGGAGGATCTTTAGATATTCAATACTGTTACCCTGATCCTTCCGTAATGTTAACTGAACAGTTGGATTATATTGAGAGTTTTATAGATAGTTTTGAATATGCATTAGCAGGACCAAATTTTACAGACAGCTTAATAGGTTACAATAAATATATTGATGTCAACTCCTTTATTGATTTATATTTAATCAATGAACTTTCAAAAAATATTGATGGATACAGATTAAGTACCTATATGTACAAAGATAGGAATGATAATGGTGGTAAGTTAACAATGGGACCATTCTGGGATTATAATTTAGGTTTTGGTAATTCTGAGAATTGTGATGGAGGAATTACATCTGGATGGGAAGTAAACACAGGTTGTGGTTATAATAACCCTTTTTGGTTTGAGAGACTTCTAGATGACACTACATATCAAAACAAATTAAAATGTAGATGGGAGTATTTGCGAGAGAGGTGTTTTCATCAGGACTCTATTTTTAATTTTATAGATAGCGTAGCTATTTATTTAAATGACGCTCAGGAAAGAAATTTTCAGAAATGGGATATATTAGGTAATTATGTTTGGCCAAATTATTATGTTGGAAATACATATCAGGATGAACTTCAATTTCTTAAAAATTGGATTGGAGGTAGATTAATATGGATAGATAATAATATACCTGGAAATTGTTATTTAGTATTTGGATGTATGGACCCTTTATCTTGTAATTATAATCCATTAGCAAATACAGATGATGGAAGTTGTATTTACAGTACAAGTTCATATGATACTCTAATTTCTAATATTAGTATAAATTGGAATGGATTAATACTGAATACATCAGGAGATTATTCTATTACATTATTTAATTCTGTAGGTTGTGATAGTATTATAAATTTAAATTTCACTTTCAATACTGTTTCTGCAATAGATAATAATAGAAATCAAAAAATCTTAACTAAGGTAACAGATATACTAGGAAGAGAAACTAATGAAATAAGAAATAAATTCTTATTATACAAATTTGATGATGGAACTGTGGAAAAGAAGATTGTATTGCAATAAATATTTAGAAAGTATATGATACACTATTTATCATCTGAAAATCTGAATTGTTGACACTTTCTTCAGGTCTACTGTCATAGTTGTAGGTGTTGTTTAAGCTAATTAAGAAATAGTTATTTAATATTATCCTGAAGGATATACTAGTTTTAAATCTAAAATCACTAGTTTCTTCTATATTTGGTTGGTACAAATTACTAGATACTATACTGAATTTTTTATTATTCTTTATTGTAAAATCTAGGTTGGAGCTTATTCTATTTTGTAATTTTGATTCATCAAATAGATTTATTTCTTTTTCTCTAATTGCTGATAATCCAACATCTAATTTTTTATTGTTTTCATCTTTAATGTTGTAAGAAAAACCTATACCACTACTATATCTATTTTTTATTGATCTGCTGATGTCATATGTATGATTTAATGTGAAATTTAAAGAGAGTTTTTTTGAATTTAATGAATATTTAAAATCTTGTGTTCCTTTGTTTAGAATTTCATCCTCTCCACTTTTATTAATTAATGCTATATTATTTTTTATACTAAAAGAGGATTTCTTTTTTTGATATTTTAATAAAAAAAGATTATTTAACTGAAATGTACTTTCAATATTCTTAGTATAATTCATACCTAAGTCAAAATTTCCTGATAACTTGTTTTTTGGTGCTGGGTCAGTGCAATATAGACTATACGGAATTAATAAAAATGTAAATATTCTAATCATTTGATAAAGAAGAAATTTTTTCTGACAATATTTTGATTTTTAATTCTGCGTCTGCAAGTTTGTTTTTTTCGTTTTCAACAAGATGTGATGGAGCATTTTGTACAAATTTTGCATTTGATAGTTTTCCTTTTACAATTTTCAAGAACCCTAATGTATAATCTAGTTCTTTTTGAAGTTTTTCTATTTCTAAATCTATATCAACAGATTCTGATAAGGGAATAAAATACTCGTTAGACCCCACCATAAATGAGTATGTACCATTTTCTTTTTCATTTATATATTTTATTGAATTTAGATTTCCTAGTTTACAAATAACAGGGTCCATATTTCTACACAACTTTTCATTTTCTTTTACTAATAATGAGATTTCTTCTTTATTTGAAACCTGTTTTTGTTTTCTGAAATTCCTAATAGAAGAAACAACCTCTGAAACAATATCAAAATCATCTAATAGAATTTCTTTTACTTTTTTTGACTTCGGCCAATCTGAAATTATAATATCATTTGTTCTGTCATCTATTAAGTGCCAGAGTTCTTCTGTTAAAAATGGCATAAAAGGATGTAGTAATTTTAAAAGTTTCTCTAGTTGCTCTATTGTATTATTGTAAGTAACAACATCAATCGGACTTCCATAGTTAGGTTTTATTATCTCTAAATACCAAGAGCAAAAATCATCCCAAACTAGTTTGTAAGCACTCATCAGTGCTTCTGATATTCTATATTTAGAATAGGATTTATCTATCTCGAAGATAGTTTTATTTATTTTATTCTCAAACCAAATTATTGCCTGTTTTGCTGAATCTGGTTGAGGAACATCTTTTACTTCCCATCTTTTAATAAGTCTAAATGCATTCCATATTTTATTAGCAAAATTTCTTCCTTGTTCACACAAGCTTTCATCAAAAGGTAAATCATTTCCTGCGGGAGAACATAATAACATACCGACTCTCACTCCATCCGCTCCGTATTTCTCCATTAATTTAATAGGATCTGGTGAATTACCTAGAGATTTACTCATCTTTCTCCCTTTCTTATCTCTAACAATTCCAGTCAGATACACATTTTTAAAAGGTAAATCACCTTTGTATTCATATCCTGCCATTATCATACGTGCTACCCAAAAGAATAAAATTTCTGGAGCTGTTACTAAATCATTAGTAGGGTAGTAATAGTTTATTTCTTCATTATCGGGATTTCTTATTCCGTCAAAAACAGAAATTGGCCATAGCCATGATGAAAACCATGTATCAAGTACATCTTCATCTTGCCTTAAATCAGATATACTAATATTTGGGTCTTCATTTTGTGCTAAAATAAGAGCTTCTTCTTTTGTTTTCGCAACAACAAATTTATTTCCTTGATAATAAAAAGCAGGAATTTGTTGTCCCCACCAAAGTTGACGAGATATACACCAGTCTTTGATGTTTTCCATCCAGTATCGATAAGTATTCTTAAATTTTGCTGGATGAAACTGAATGTCATCATTTATTACATTTTCTAAAGCAGGCTTGGAAAATTCCCCCATTTTACAAAACCACTGCATGGATAGTTTTGGCTCAATAACAGTATCAGTTCTTTCAGAAAATCCAACTTTATTTTGATAATCTTCTGTTTTAACCAAAACTCCACTTTTTTCCAAGTCAATAGCTATTTGCTGTCTAACTTCAAATCTATCTTTCCCTAAATATAACTGAGCATTTTCATTTAGTGTTCCATCATCATTTAAAATATCAATAGTCTCTAAATTATGTTTGTCTGCTAATTTATAATCGTTAATATCATGAGCAGGAGTAATTTTTAAGGCCCCTGTTCCAAATTCTGTATCAACATAATCATCAAAAATTATAGGAATCACTCTATTTATTAATGGAACAATTGCTTTTTTTCCTTTAAGATGAGTATATCTTTCATCATTTGGATTTACACAAATAGCAGAGTCTCCAAGAATAGTTTCAGGTCGTGTAGTTGCGATGGTTATTTTTTCATCTGAATCTTTTATATTGTAAGAAATAAAAAACAATTTTGAATTAACTTCCCTGTGTATAACTTCCTCATCTGAAATGGCGGTTTGTGCTGAAGGGTCCCAATTTACCATTCTAATGCCTCTGTAAATAAGTCCTTTATTGTATAAATCTATAAATACTTGAATAACAGACTCGCTCATTTCCTTATCCATGGTAAATTTAGTTCTTTCCCAATCACAAGAAGCACCTAATTTTTTTAATTGATCAAGAATAATATCCCCATGTTTATCTTTCCACTCAAAAGCGTGAGTTAGAAATTCTTCTCTTGTTAAATCAGATTTTTTTATTCCTTCTGATAAAAGCTTTTTAACAACTTTAGCTTCAGTTGCGATAGATGCATGATCAGTTCCTGGAACCCAACAAGCGTTATATCCCATCATTCTAGCACGTCTGATCATTACATCTTGTAATGTGTTGTTAAGCATGTGTCCCATATGCAGGACGCCTGTAACATTTGGGGGAGGAATAACAATAGTGTAAGCCTCTCGATTATCAGGTTTAGAATTAAAATAATTTTTATCCATCCAATGTTTGTACCATTTATCTTCTGTTACAAGTGGATTATATGTTTTTGGGATACTCATTAATCTTACATTTAAAGAACGCAAACTTACAAAAAATTGTTTTTTTTGATAGAAATACTAATTGCATTTGTTGAGGAATAATATTTTTTTAAATTTGCCGTTCAGAAACTAAATTAACTAATTAAAAACAAAAAAAATAGTGTAATGAAAAAACTAATTTTTTCACTTTCAATGATTATTTCTTTCGGGTTTGTAGGAGCTCAAACTATCGATTTTGAATCTAAAGTAATCGATTACGGTGTTATAGAACACAATTCAGACGGGAATAGAGAGTATAAATTTACGAATAATGGTGACAAACCACTAATTATAAAAGCAGCAAAAGGTAGCTGTGGTTGTACTGTACCTAACTACAAAAAAGAAGATGGATCCTCTGAATGGGCCCCGGGAGAATCAGGAACTATTCAAGTTAAATACGCGACAAATAGAATAGGTAAGTTTACTAAAACTATTACTCTAACTACAAACACACCAGACAAAAAACCGGTAATTTTAACAATTAAAGGCGAGGTTTTAGCTCCTAAGAAGGAAACTGGTGCACCCGAAAAAAATAAAACTGGTTCTCCTTCGGAGAATTAATACAATTAAAGTACTACCACAATAACACTCTCACTATTGAGGGTGTTTTTTTATAAAATTAAGTAATGCCAAGTATTTCAAATAAAGGAAAATTAATGCCGGAATCACCAATAAGAAAACTGGTTCCCTATGCAGAGAAAGCAAAAAAATTAGGAAAAAAAGTTTATCACTTAAATATTGGACAACCAGATATAGAAAGTCCAGAAGTTGCTTTAAATGCAATTCATAATTTTTCTGAAAAAGTTGTAGAGTATTCTCATTCTGCAGGTTTAGAAAGTTATAGGAAAGGTTTAGCTCATTATTATCAGGATCAAGGTATAAATGTTACACATGAGGATTTAATGGTAACTACAGGCGGTTCAGAAGCTCTTTTGTTTGCTCTTAATACCTGTTTAGATGCGGGTGATGAAATAATTATCCCAGAACCCTTTTACGCTAATTATAATGGATTTTCAATTTCTGCAGGTGTAAAGGTAAAACCAATTACTACTTCTATTAATAATTGTTTTGCTCTTCCTAAAATTGAAGAGTTCGAAAAATTAATTTCACCTAAAACTAAGGCTATTCTTATTTGTAACCCTGGTAATCCTACTGGATATTTATATTCTAAAAATGAGTTAGAAACTCTTAGAGATATTGTTCTAAAGCATGACCTGTTTTTATTTGCCGATGAAGTATATAGAGAGTTTTCTTATGATGGAAATAAGCACTATTCTGTTTTAAATCTTGAAGGAATAGAAAACAATACTATTGTAATTGACTCTACTTCTAAGAGATATAGTATGTGTGGTATTAGGATTGGGTGTATTGTAAGTAAAAATAAGCAAGTTATGTCTACTGCATTAAAGTTTGCGCAAGCAAGACTATCTCCTCCTACTTTTGGACAGATTGCTGGGGAGGCCGCTTTATGCACCCCTTTATCGTATTTTGATGAAGTGAGTAAGGAGTATGTTAGTAGAAGAGATTTATTAATTGAAGGCTTGAATAAGATTGAAGGAGTAATTTGTCCTAAACCTAAGGGCGCATTTTATGCAATTGCTCAACTACCTGTAGATGATTCGGATAAATTTGCTCAATGGTTGTTGGAAGAATTCGATTTAAATGGAGAGACAATAATGGTTGCTCCTGCAGCTGGATTCTATTCGACTCCTAATACTGGAAATAATCAAGTTAGAATAGCTTATGTCCTGAATAAGAAATCTTTACAAAAAGCAATTGATTGTTTAGAATCAGCTCTTAAAAAATATCCTGGCAGAACACTATAATGGACTTGCCTCGACATAAAGAACGAGTAATTAAAAAACATAAGGAAAACAGTGTTTTTTTTAAGCGTTTAAAAAAAGAAAAACCAAAAGTTTTAGATAGGCTTATTCATCCGATACATAATGATGTTTTTAAATGTACCGATTGTTTAAAATGTGCAAATTGTTGTAAAACAACTAGTCCCTTGTTTACTGATAAAGATATTCAGAGAATTTCTAAATATCTTAAAATTAGACCTTCTAAATTTGTTGACAAATACTTGAGTATTGATGAAGATAATGACTATGTTTTACAATCTGTTCCTTGTTTTTTTTTAAGAGAGGATAATTATTGTTCTATTTATGAGGTGAGACCTAAAGCATGTAGAGACTACCCCCATACAGATAGAAAAAAACAATATCAACTTTTAAAACTTACTGAAAAAAATGTAGATGTTTGCCCTGCAGTTTTTGAAATAGTAGAAAAAATTAAAAAAGAATTATCATAGATTTAGTAGACTTTACATTTATCTAAATTATATTAGATATATGTTGATTAATACAACAAATACCTCTTTCTTATTTTCTTAAATTCCTCTAAGTCTGATTGCCAACTTAATTTAATTTCTTTAGAGTTTTTACCATCTATTATTTGAAGTCTAAGTTGGTTTGTTCCAGCAAGTTTATCAAAAAAATCATTAAAAAATTTTTCTTTATTGTTAGAATTATTATAACAATAAATAAGCCAGTCTAAATTAATTGTTGTAAAGTAATTATCCTGAAATCTAAGATCAAACCCATAACAGGTATTGTTTTCGTGTTTTGGAAATTTACTTCCATCTCTACTTTTTGGAATAAAGGAATAACTACTTTGCAAATAAGGGGCTCCAAAATGTTGAAAAGGGTAATCTGTTCCTCGTCCAATACTAATAGTCGTCCCTTCAAAAAGGCAAAGAGAAGGATATAGGTTAATAGATCTTGCATTTGGTAGGTTAGGAGAGGGCTTTATAGGTAGATCATAGTGCATGTAGCGCGAATAGTTTTCCATTGTTATTACTTCAAGATTACATTTGTTAGATATCCAATTTTCTCCATTTATCATTTGTGCATATTCTGCTATTGTCAATCCATGAACTATTGGGATTGGATGCATTCCTACAAAACTCTCGAATCCTTCTTTTCTAACAGGACCGTCTATATAATGTCCATTTGGATTCGGTCTATCTAATACAATTACTTTTAAATTATGTTCCGCAGCTGCTTCCATTACATAATGAAGGGTAGAAATATAGGTGTAAAATCTAGCTCCTACATCTTGTATATCAAATATGATTATATCTACACCTTCAAGTTGTTTTGTTGTTGGTTTTTTATTTTTCCCGTATAAGGAAACGACAGGAAGTCCTGTTTTTTCATCTATTCCATCTTCAATTTTGGCTCCAGCGTCTGCTGTTCCCCTAAATCCGTGTTCAGGTGAAAACACTTTAACAACATGTACTTTTCTACTTAATAAACTATCTACTAAATGTGTTTTGATAATCAGAGATGATTGGTTTCCCACAATTGCTACTTTTTGATCCTTTAGTAATGGAATATATTTATTAGTTCTTTCAGCAGCTACTTTTATTTGTGAGTAACTGAAAACAGAAAGTAATAGATATAATAAGATGAATTTTTGTTTTATTTTAGCCATGTTAATGAATGTAGAATATTTTATATCGAAACGTATTGTCGGTGCAAAGGAAAACAAAAATGCCCTTTCCCGCCCGATAATTCGTATTACAATTTTTGCTATAGCTCTTTCTGTTGCGGTAATGTTAATATCTTTGTCTATTTTAAATGGATTTCAGAATCAGATAACTGACAAGGTAGTTTCGTTTGCGTCTCACATACAAATATTTAAAGATAAATTAGAGGATAAGGAATCTCCTATATTATTGTACGATTATTTCTTAGATTCTATTCAAGTTGAAGGAGTTAGTAATATTAGTCCTATTGTATATGAGTATGGTCTGATTAAAACAGATAGTGATTTTTTAGGGATTCAGTTGAAAGGAGTAAGTTCTAATTACAATTGGATAATGATTGAGGATAAAATTACTCAAGGAAAAATATGCCATTCTGACTCTTCTATTATTATATCTGAGATGATAGCAGTTAAATTGAATATAAAGATAGGAGATAAGATTAGAGTATATTTTCCAACTATTCAAAACAACAGGCTTAATGTACGCCCCTTTTATGTATCTGCGTTTTATAATAGTTCAATGTCGGATTTTGATAACAGTTTAACTTTTGTGGATATATCTAAACTTCAGAAGTTGAAAAATTGGAAGAATAATGAAGTTTCTTTATTAGAACTTACTGTTGATAATTTTGAAGATATTGATGATATTACTCAAAATCTACAATTAAGTGTTTTTAATTTTTTCGACCACATTTCATATTCTATACTCGGATTAGATATAGATTCAAGAGATGCTTATTCGATACAGGTAAGAAACATTAAGCAATTATACCCTCAAATATTCGATTGGTTAAAGTTACAAGACATGAATGTTTTAGTTATTATTATACTGATGCTGCTTGTTTCAATTATGAATATTATCTCTATTTTACTGATTTTGATATTAGAAAAAACTAGTTTTATAGGAATTTTAAAATCTTTTGGGTCATCAAATTGGACTATACGTCAAATATTTATATATAATTCCTTGTATTTGGTAGGTAAAGGATTGTTATGGGGAAATCTAATAGCTTTTGTTTTGTTGTTTACTCAGTATAAATTTGAGATTATAAGTTTAGATGAAAGCACCTATTTCATGCAGTCAATACCTATTTCTTTTAATATTATATCTATCATATTTTTGAATTTTGCTACACTATTCATATCTCT
>NZRO01000003.1 GCA_002696275.1 Flavobacteriales bacterium | reverse complement strand
TAAGTGTCCAAATATTAATGAAAAGGAAAAAAAATATATCACAAAAAAACTTAATTTATCAAATAAACAAAAAATATATTTTTCTTCTATAAAATATGGTAAATGTAGAGAGATTTTCTCAAATAAAATATTTGATAATTTAAATGGTTACAATATACTTTTGATTAGTAGTATTGCAAATGCAGAAGATTTAAAAAAATTTTTAAAAAGTAATCAAAATTTAGTCACTCATCTTTCTTTTAGGGATCATCATAAATACTCTAATTCAGATATTGAAGATATCTTAATAAAATTTAACTCTTTTAATTCTGACAAAAATCTTATCTTGACCACCGAAAAAGATAAAGTAAAACTCGTCAATTTTAAAGATAATTTCAAAGGAAATAAAATCTATTTTATTCCTATAGAAATTAACATTCAAGATTCCGAGAAGTTTAATAATGAAATAATACAATATGTTACAAAACATAAAAGAAAGTGTTAACTTTATAAAAGACGAAACTAATTTTCAAGCTGAGATTGGTATCATTTTAGGAACAGGACTGGGTGGATTAGTTTCTGAAATTGAAATAATGCATTCAATACTGTACAAAGATATACCTCATTTTCCTCTTTCAACTGTAGAGGGACACTCAGGTCGGCTAATTTTAGGTAAACTAGGTGGGAAGAAAGTTGTCGCGATGCAAGGAAGATTTCATTTTTACGAAGGATACCCAATACAAAAGATTACTTTTCCAGTCCGAGTAATGAAATTCTTAGGCATTAAAAATCTAATAGTATCTAATGCGAGTGGTGGTGTAAATCCAAATTTTGAAATCGGAGATTTAATGATTTTAGAAGATCATATTTGTCTTATTCCAAATCCTTTAATTGGAAAAAATCTAGATGATTTAGGACCGAGATTTCCTGATATGAGCGAACCCTATGATAAAAAACTAATTAAACTTGCACAGGATATTGCTCATGAAAAAAATATTCATTTGAAAAAAGGAGTATACGTGGCTCTTTCGGGACCTACTCTTGAAACTCCTGCAGAATATAAATACATGAGAATAATTGGTGGAGATACTGTTGGTATGTCTACAGCACCAGAGGTAATTGTTGCAAGACATATGAATATCCCTTGTTTTGCAATGTCGGTGATAACAGATTTAGGAGTTCCAGGAAAAATTAAGAAAGTAACACATGAAGAAATACAAAAAATTTCTGAACATGCAGAACCAAAGTTAACAATAATAATAAAAAATTTAATTTCAAAAATATAAATATGAAACACTTGCTTCTTACTTTAAATATTTGCATTTATAGTACATTTTCTTTTTCTCAAATAAATGCCAATCTATTGTTTCAATGGGATGATCCATCTTTGATAGGATCTAGTATGTATGACAATACATATAATGAATGTTGGGGATTTAAAATAAATGATCATGAAATTGCAGTAATAGGATCTACTGCTGGAACTCACTTTTTTGATGTTACGGACCCTCAAAATAGTACAGAGGTAGCATTTGTTCCTGGTGCATATACAGGTGCTGGTGTTATACATAGAGATTATCATGATTATAATGGATATTTGTACGCAGTTTGTGATGAAGGAAACTCAAGTACACTGCAAATTATTGATGTTTCAAATTTACCAAATAGCGTTACAACAGTTTATGATTCAGATTCATTATTTCAAAAGTCTCATAATATTTTTATTGATACCGCTACTGCCAAACTATATGCTTGCGCTGTAAAACATGTAAATCCCACAAGTTACACAGCAATGGATATATATTCTTTATCAAATCCTACTCTACCAAATTTGATTTACACCTATGATGAAGTAGGACATGTACATGATGCATATGTCAGAAATGATACCGCTTATTTAAATTGTGGTAACGATGGTTTCAAAATAATAGATTTCACTTATCTTGACATTCCAGGTGGAATGGCTCCAATAGAATTGGCTTCATTAACCACTTATCATGATGCAGGTTATAATCATTCTGGATGGCTTTCAGATAATGGTAAATTTTATGTAATGATGGATGAAAATCATGGATATGATGTAAAAATATTAGATGTTTCTGATTTCAATAACATTACTGAGATTTCTATTTTTAACTCTGGAACAAATCCTCAGTGCATGGCACATAATGGAATTATAAAAGGAAATTTATTATACATATCCTACTATCATGATGGTTTAAGAATTTTTGATATTTCAGATCCATATAATCCTAATCAGATTATTTATTACGACACGTATACTCCAGCTTCATACAACTCATATAAAGGAGCTTGGGGGGTATATCCATATTTACCTTCAGGAAATATAATTGTTTCAGATATGCAAACAGGTTTATATGTTTTAGATTGCTCAACAACTACAGACATTGTTGATTATCAATCATCTATTTCTTCTATTTATCCAAATCCTGTTTTTTCAAGTTTCAAAGTAAATAACTCTGCTAAAAGAATTGAAATAACTGATATTTCTGGGAGAAAAATTAAAGAAGAAAGTTTATTATCAGGCAAAAGAATTTACAGAAACAATATTTCTAATGGTTTGTATATTTATCGCCTTTTTAATGAAGAGAATAAAGAAATTAAAAAAGGGAAAATTATCTTTCAATAAATGAGAATATCTGAAAAATATGAAGCTATAATCGGCCTTGAAGTTCATGCTCAACTTTTAACAAACACTAAGGCATATTCTTCTGACGAGAATATTTATGGAGCTACTCCTAATACTAAAACATGTCCTGTAACATTGGGACACCCTGGGACACTTCCTGTATCTAACACAAAAGTTATTGAATATGCAGTAAAAATGGGAATTGCTATTGGAGCTGAGATTAGAGAAAGAAATGAATATGCTAGAAAAAATTATTTCTATGCTGATTTACCAAAAGGATATCAAATTACACAAGACACTACCCCAATTTGTAATGGAGGACATATTGAAATAAAAGACAAAGAAGGAAAAGAAAAGAAGATAAGAATTACACGAATACATATGGAAGAGGATGCTGGAAAGAGTATACATGATTTAGATCCATTTCATACACTTATTGACTTAAACAGAGCTGGTGTTCCTCTAATTGAAATTGTAACAGAACCTGATATAAGATGTTCAGAAGAAGCCTACAATTACATTCAAGAAGTAAGAAAATTAGTACGATATATTGGGATATGTGATGGAAATATGGAAGAAGGAAGTTTAAGATGTGACGCAAATGTTTCTGTAAGAATTAAAGGGAAAAAAGGATTTGGAACAAAGGTTGAGGTTAAAAATATGAATTCTAGTTCAAATGTAAAGAAAGCAATTGAATATGAAATAAATAGACAAATAAACATCTTGGAAAAAAAAGAGGAAGTAGTTCATGAAACAAGAAGTTTTAATGCAACAAATGGAAGCACAATATCTATGAGACACAAGGAAGAAGCTAATGACTATAGATATTTCCCTGAACCAGATTTACAACCTGTGATAATTACTCAAGACTACATAGAAAAAATTAAGAAATCTTTACCTCTTTTGCCTAAACAATTATTTTTAAAATTTACAAAAGAATTTAATTTATCTGAGTATGATACAAATATATTGATTGAAGAAAAGGAAATTGCCTTATACTTTTTGGATGTTGTTAAATACAATAAAAATTATAAATCTGTAGCAAACATAGTGATTGGACCTATCAAAGCTTATTTAAATGAATATGCATTAAACATTAAAGAATTTAACATATCTCCAGAAAGAATTTCTGATTTAATAAAGTTAATTGAGGATGGAAAAGTTAGTAACTCAGTTGCAACTTCAAAAATATTTCCAGAAATGATTCATACAGATTTATCAGCTGAACAAATCGCTACAAATAATAATTGGATCCAAGACTCCAATACAGATCACTTATCAGAATTTGTACAACAAGCTATATCTAAATACCCTGATAAAGTTGAAGAGTATAAATCTGGAAAAAAGGGACTTATTGGATTATTTATGGGAGAAGTAATGAAATTATCTAAAGGAAAAGCAGATCCTAAATTAGCAAATCAATTAGTAAGAAAAGAACTAGAAAAATAATATAAGTGAAGAAAAAGAAAATTTATTTTGCATCAGACTTTCACTTAGGATATCATATCGCTGATTCTATTTCAAGAGAAAAGAAAATTGTTTCGTGGTTAGATTCTATTAAAAAAGATGCAAAATCTGTATACTTAATTGGTGATATATTTGATTTTTGGTTTGAATACAAAAATGTAGTTCCTAAAGGTTTTGTTAGATTTTTAGGAAAAATAGCTGAACTTACTGATTCTGGAATTGGAGTACATATAGTAGTTGGAAATCATGACTTATGGATGAAAGATTACCTAATAAAAGAATGTGGGGTAAAAATTCATCATGAACCAATAACAATAAAAGAAGACAATAAAACTATTTTTATAGGTCATGGAGATGGATTAGGACCTGGAGAAAAATCTTTTAAAATCATTAAGAAGATTTTTAAAAATAGAATTTGTCAATGGTTATTTGCAAGAATACACCCAAACACAGCTTTAACGATAGCCCATTTCTGGTCAAAAAATAGCAGAGAAAAGGGTGAGACACCAAATTATTTGGGGAAAGAAAAAGAATTTCTTGAACAATTTTGCATAAACCATCAGGAAAATAATTCTGAAATTAACTTTTATGTGTTAGGACATAGACACCTTCCTATGGAGATAGATATAAATAAAAGTTGTCGATATATAAACACTGGAGATTGGTTAGATCATTATTCTTTTGCAGTATTTGAAAAAGAAAACATCTCATTAAAATATTATTAAATAAAAAAACTCAATGATCATTGAGTTTTTTTATTAATCTAAATCTATAATCTTACTGAACAACAATCTTTGTTGTTTCCATTACTTTTCCATCTTCTAAAATAGAAATAAAATAAACTCCTTCTTCTATATCTTCAAGACTTAGATCGAAAGAGTGGAATCCTTTTTGTAAACTTTTATTTAGAATATTTTTTACTTCAGAACCTAGTACATTATACATTTTAACATCTATATTTCCTTCTTTTGAAGTCTCAAACATTACAAAAGATTTATCATAATGAGTTGATGGATTTGGATAAACAGACAAACCAAATCTGTTTTCGGAAGTAGGTTTAATTAATAAGTCTGCTTCCTCTCCAATTCTAATATTATCTATGTATAATCTATTTGTCAATGACAATGAAGTATATTCAAATCTAAATCTAACATTTTCTGATTTTAAATCATTTGAACCAATTCTATCATACATCACCGTATCATTCCAAATCATATTAACTTCTGGGATAAAGTCTTGAGAATAGTAGCCTGCCGATGCAACCTCTTCTGCAGATATTGTCGCTAACTCTTTCCAAACACCACATTCCTTAGAATAAGAAACTATTAACTCATTTCTAGGAAATGAATTCACTGCAGCTCCAATAAAATCAAAAGAAATTGCAGGTTCAGAAAGATCTGATAAATTATATGCCTGTGTTTCGAAAATTATAGAGTTTGCTGAAGTTAATTTCTTTCCATCCATCATTATGGAATAATTTCCATCTGAAGAAGCCTTTGATGTAGTATCCCAATTTGGATTAGCAGAAATATTGAAGTTCCAATCCGATACTAATTCATTATCTAGAACATGGAAATCATCCTCTAAACCTGAAGTCTCAAAACTATATTTATAAGAATCATTTGTATTAGTAGCTGAAACAGGAAGTATAGTGATAAAGTTTTCTTTTGTTACAGTAGTATTACATGTAGATTCATAGTGAGCCAAATAATATGTTTCCTCGTACTCTCCTCTGTAAAATAATGTATCAAGGGTTACACTATAATTACTATCATCTAAATGAAGTGTAATATTTGTTGCATTAACAGCATTTAATTCTTCTAATGTGCCTTCTAATATTTTAGTTTCAGTTATTGTTTCTAAACTGGTGTAGCCTGGTTTTACATCATCGATTGAGAGTGATTTAGAAGTAACATCATCTATATAAACTAAAGTTAAAGATACATCATATGTTCCGGCAGCATCATATGTATGTTGTGGGCTATTTGTAGTAGTGGTAGTATTTCCATCTCCCCAATCCCAAGTTAACGATGAAATATTCGTAAAAATATTTTTATTTCCTTTTAATACATTTAATTCTCCTAAACAATTTGTATTGTTACCATAATTTTCGATGAAATCAGGTTTCTTATTACATGATTCTCCTTCATAGCCATCAGTTGTTCCTGTTTTTTCTAGATTTTCTTGAGACCATAAATATCTTCTGTATGGATAATTAAGGTCATCCCCTTCTAACGTTTGATTTACGATTTCCATTTGACCATCTGTAAACATGGAAGTTACTTGATCAGGAGAATAATCCATGTAGTTAACAAACATTTCTCCAGCAGGATTTATAGAATCCGCAACACAAACATTCAAATTATGAGGGAAATCTGAAAGTTGAACACCCCAATTTTCTTCCTTAGCGGGTGGTGTGTCAGCAACGCCATCATCACCACACAATGCGTCACCCCAAGTATGTCTTAATCCTAACCAGTGTCCAACTTCATGAGTAAGTGTGTGTCCATCTTTAAACTCACTAGCTAATAAAACAACACCGTCTGTTGACATAGCGCCGGACCAAGGAAATTGAGCATATCCAAGTAGGGTATTACCATCAGAACTTGGTAAAGATCTAACTACCCATATATTGAAATATTGATAACTATTCCAATAACTTAAAGATTTTACAATGTCTCTAGGGGATGGCACATCTGTTAATTCAGAATGAATTCTAACAATACCATTTGTTGGTTCTTCGGGACAATTATCACAATCTTTAGGGGCTAATTTAGCTAATCTAAACTCTACATTAGCACTCCCAGCTACTGCCGCAAAAACTTCTGGAGTAGTTAACATGTTGTCCGCCTGTCTATTAATATTCTTGTTCAACTGATCAATAGCGTAATTAACATCAGCATCTGTGACATTTTCATTACCAAAATCATGAATAATATGAACGACAACAGGAATTATTTTTCGTTCTCCTGCATTTTCTTTTTCATTGAGATTATTAGTAAGGTGTTCACAATCCTTTTTCAGTTTATTATTTTTATCTTCAAGAGAATTGTAAAATTCAGGATATTTTTTCATCTCATCTTGTAAATACCCATCATAAGTACCACAATAATGTTGAGCGACTGCTAGATTAGAAAATAAAAAACTAGATAGTAAAATTGGTAAAATTATGTTTTTCATCAGTAATGTTTATTGTTTTGTTTCTAGCTAACAAATATAATGTTTTCTCTATTAAAACAAACCTAAGAAATAAAAAATTAAACAAGATGTTTTTCTGCATGATAAGAGGAACGTACTAACGGACCACTTTCTACAATTCTAAAACCTAAAGAAAGTCCTATTTCTTTAAATTTTTTGAATTTCTCGGGGTCAACATACTCAAGAACTGGAATGTGTTTTTTAGTTGGTTGTAAATATTGACCAATAGTCATAATAGAAACACCAACTTCTCTTAAATCCCTCATAGTTTCAATGACTTCTTGATCTGTTTCTCCTAAGCCAACCATTATTCCAGACTTAGTTCTAATCCCACCCTCATAAAGATATCTAAGAGTATCTAAACTTCTATCGTATTTTGCTTGTATTCTTACTTGCTTTGTCAGTCTTCTTACTGTCTCCATATTGTGAGAAACTACTTCAGGAGCAACATCAATAATTGGTTGAATATCTTTTAATCTTCCTTTAAAGTCCGGTATTAGGGTCTCCATGGTTGTTGTTGGATTTAACCTCCTCACCGCGTTTATAGTTTCTACCCATATACTAGCTCCACCATCCTTTAAATCATCTCTATCAACTGAGGTAATAACAGCATGTTTTACTTTCATTAATTTTATAGATCTAGCTACTTTGAAAGGTTCTAATGTGTCAACAGCTAAAGGTCTTCCAGTTTTTACATTACAGAAACCACATGACCTAGTACAAATATTACCTAAAATCATAAAGGTAGCAGTTCCAGCTCCCCAACACTCTCCCATATTGGGACAATTTCCACTTTCACAAATTGTATGTAAGTTATGAGATTTTGTAATACCTCTTACTGTTTTATAAGCATCACCTGTTGGAAGCTTTACCTTAAGCCATTTTGGCTTTCTGTTTTTCTGAGCAGTTATCAAATCAATTATTATTTTTCTGTATTATTAATTGTTACTCCCTCACATTGATGATCATAAATACCACAAGAGGACATAAAAAATAAAATACAAATAAGTATTGTAAATAAATTTTTCATATCAAATTTTTTACAAAAATACAAAATAATAATCTTCAAAATCAAAATAAAGCAATAACAGTTTTGTTATCTTTGAAAGATTATTTGATTAAATGAATAAATATATTGAAATTGAAGAAAGTTGGAGGGAAATTCTTTATGAAGAATTTGAAAAAAACTATATGAAAGAACTCAAAGAGTTTTTAATTAACGAAAAAAAACATCATACAATATATCCAAAAGCCACGGAGATTTTTAATGCTTTTAATCTTACCCCATTAGATAATGTCAAGATTGTAATTTTAGGACAAGACCCTTATCACGGAGAAAAACAAGCTCATGGACTATCTTTTTCTGTTCCTAGAGGCATAAAACCACCACCATCTTTAGTAAATATTTATAAGGAAATCGAAGAGGATCTAGGTATTACAAATTATGACAACGGAGATTTGACACTCTGGGCAAATCAAGGAGTTTTATTATTAAATGTAACATTAACTGTAAGAGCTAATAACGCTGGTTCTCACCAAAATAAAGGGTGGGAAAAATTTACAGACAAAGTAATTTCTACAATATCTGATAAAAAAAAAGGTGTTATTTTTTTACTTTGGGGAAAATTCGCACAAAACAAAGAAAAACTCATTGACACATACAAACATCATATATTAAAGAGTTCTCACCCCTCACCTCTTTCAGCATACAGAGGGTTTTTTGGATGCAAACATTTCTCAAAAGCTAACAGAATACTACAAAAACAAGGAAAGTCAGAAATAAAATGGCAGCTTTAATGAATAGAATATTATTAATACTATTTCTTTTTACAAACATTCAACTAATATCACAAAATGTAAATGAATATTTTTATATCAATACTGAAGATGGAAATATTCGTATAACTAATAATGAAATTAAAAAATTCTTAAATCAAAAAATTATTGAACTTGAAAATTTGGGATATCCTTTTGTTGAAGTAAAACTAGAAAATATTAAAAACAACACAGCAGATTTATTAATAAAAAAAGGCGAACAATATAGATTAGATTCTTTAGTAATTTATGGAGATAATAAAATCACTACAAAACAGCTTTACAATTTAATAGATTTAAAGAAAGGAGAGGTATACTCACAACATAAAATAGATAATATTTCAGAAATTTTTAAACATGATGAAAATTATAATCAAACAAAATCTTATGAAATAGTTTTTCATAAAAATACTTTTGACATCTATTTTTATTTAGATAAAATTTCTAAAAATAATATAGATGCGCTAATTGGATTTAATTCGGAAAATGGGAAAATTAAAATAAATGGCCATCTGACAACAAAAATACAAAACATCTTTAATTTTGAAGAAGTAATAAATATTAATTGGAGCTCCCAACAGGAAAAATTTCAAAAATTTAATTCTAAATTGCAATTGCCTAGAGTTCTAAATAGTAGGATAGGAATTACTTCAGAATTAAAAATTCACAAAAAACATGAAGAATTTATGAATATACAAACTATTTTTTCTGCAGAATATCTAACAATGTCTAACTGCAAAATAAAATTGTTATATCATAATAAAAACTCTACTTCAGAACAAATTTCTTTGCAAGAATCTAAAACTAAATCCGTCGGATTAGGATTAGATTTTAATAGAAATAATTGGACAATTTGTTCTGAAAATTACTTTGGAAACAGAAAATATCCAGATAAAAAATTTAGACATATTAATACAAACTTCTACTTAGAATATATTTACAAAATTTTCAATAAAAACTCAATTATACTTACAAACAATACTCAACTCATATTCAGTTCAAATCTACAAGAAAACGAAAAGCTTTTTTTTGGAGGGAGCAATACACTAAAAGGCTTTCTTAATGACGAATTCACTTCTACCAAATTTAGTATTTTTTCTGCCAATATGAAATACAATCTGGATTCAAAAACTTATGCAATATTATTTATACAACAAGCACTATACCGAGAACAAAATGAGACAATTCAAGCAAATTCATTTGGAATAGGAACAGAAATCAAAAACAAAACAGGGTTAGTTTACATTCAATATGCTATTGGTATTTCTGAATACAAATCTTTTAACATTAAAAATGGAGTTATTCATATTGGATTAAAAAATACTTTTTAACAAAACAAAAAAAAAACATTACTATCGTTTTTATTTATTATATTGAGCTACTAAATTCAGAAGAGATATGGAAATCGAAATAATATTACTTGCAATTTTAATAATAATCTCAATATCTATCCTATTAAAAAAAACTAAACAAGAACAAAATTATTCTCAAGAATTTTTACTAAACTTAAATGAAAAACTAAGAAAAGAAATTCAGGATGTTAGAAAAGAGATGACAGGCAACTCTGAGAAAGGAAGAAAAGAAATAGAAGAAAAATTAAAAGATATAAACAAAGAAATTACAAGTTTTCAAAGTAGTTCAAAAGAGGACATGCAAAAGCAATTTATCTCATCTAACAAGGTGATAAAAGAAGTAACAGCAGAACTTGAAAAAATAAAAGGAACTAACGAACAAGTACTTGGTTTTGCGAATCAAATGAAAACTCTAGAGAAAATTCTAAGTAATCCAAAACAAAGAGGTATCCTAGGAGAAATTCAATTAGAAAATTTACTCGCTAATGTGCTTCCTCCTGAACTTTTTAAGATGGAATATCATTTTAATAATGGAGATGCTGTAGATGCAATTGTTAGAATAGGAGATTTTATCATTCCAATTGACGCAAAATTTTCTTTAGACAATTACAACAGAATGATCGAAAGTGAAGATAAAGAGGAAATTGCAAGAACTAAAAAGAATTATTTAGATGATATTAAAAAGAGGATTGATGAAACTTCAAAGTATATTCGTACTTCAGAAAAAACAACAGACTATGCCTATATGTTTATACCTGCAGACGGGTTATATCAGGATTTACTTAGTAGTCGGGTCGGAACATTGAAAATTAATTCAAAAGAGTTAGTCTCATACGCTTACAAAAAGAAAGTAATGATTGTATCTCCTATGAGTTTGTTTCCTATGCTACAAATTACTGTAAAAGCATTACATAACATGAAAGTTGAACGTTCTATTGATGTGATTATGAAAAATATTGAAAAACTAAGTAATCACCTTAATTCATATAAAGAATCTCATGATAAATTGGGAAAAACGATAGGAACTGTTGTGAATCATTACAACAACTCATCTAAAGAGTTTAACAAGATAGACAAAGATATTACTAAGATTTCTGGAGGAAATTCATCATTAGAATTTAAAAAAAATACTCTTGAAAAACCACAACTTGATGAATAAACAAATAAAAAATTCAATTTTTGGAATAAGAGCTATAATTGAAGCTATAGAATCAGGAAAAACTATAGACAAGATTTTTATTCAAAAAGGCTTACATAATGATTTGTTTGCAAAACTATGGAAACTCGTTCGTCTTAAAAGGATTAATTACAAACATGTTCCAATTGAAAAAATAAATAGATTCACAAGAAAAAATCATCAAGGAGTATTCGCTTTTATCTCCCCTATTGATTTTCATAAAATAGAAGATTTAGTTCCTTCTATTTATGAAGAAGGGAAAAATCCTCTAATATTGGTGTTAGATAGAGTTACAGATGTACGAAATTTTGGAGCTATCTGCAGAACCGCAGAATGTGCGGGAGTAGATACTGTTTTAATTCCAGAACAAAACTCCGCTGCAATAAATGCTGATGCAGTAAAAACTTCTGCAGGTGCTTTGTACAAAATCCCTATCTGTAGATCATGGAACTTAAAAATGAGTCTACAATTTTTAAAAGACAGTGGACTGCAACTAGTAAGTTGTACAGAAAAAACAGAAAAAGACATTTACACTCTAAATTTTACAAATCCAACAGCCATTATTATGGGGTCTGAAGAAGATGGTGTTTCTCCAGAGTTTTTAAAAATGAGTGATAGTAAAGTAAAAATCCCAATGAAAGGGGGGATTTCCTCCTTAAATGTATCTGTTTCATCGGCAATTATTATTTATGAAGCTATAAGACAAAGAGAAATCTTAATTTAGATAAATAAAATTATCTCATATATATCATTAAAAGTTCTTTGCTAATTATTCTTCGGACAATTATTTAAAATAAAACAGAATAATAGATGAGATAAATTAACTTTTAAAAATTCAAGTGTAAATCAGTACATTTTACTATCTTCAGAAAGTTGGTAACAGAACATTAATTAAACTAAAGAAAAAAGAATTTAAAAATATTATAAATTTTTCTCTTACTTGTTTTTTCTATATTTGTAGTCAATTACAAATTATGATCAGAACTATTTTAATGATAATATGTTTATCTGTTAGTTTATTTGGATACTCACAGAAAAAATATACCATTAGCGGCTATATATCAGACATAAACAATGGGGAAGCTATTGTAGGAGCTAACATCTATTCTAGTTCTAATGGAAAGGGCGTTAGTTCCAATACTTATGGATTTTATAGCCTTACTTTAGAAGAAGGACTGTACGAAATAAATTATACTTTTCTTGGATATAAAATAGAAAAAAGACAGATTAAATTAAATAAAAATATCGATTTAAATGTAGATCTAAAAACATCATCTTATGCAATCCAGGAAGTGGAGGTTAAAGGATCAACTAATCTTGTTCAAAAAACTCAAGCTTCTGTGATTGAAGTTCCAATAGAACAGATAAAATCTATACCTGCCCTTTTTGGTGAAGTAGATGTGTTAAAAGCTATTCAGTTATTACCTGGAGTACAATCTAGCGAAGGTACATCAGGATTTTATGTTAGAGGGGGAGGACCTGATCAAAATCTTATATTATTAGATGGTGTTCCGGTGTACAACTCATCTCACTTAGGAGGCTTATTTTCTGTTTTTAATGCAGATGCAATTAAATCTGTAAGACTCACAAAAGGTGGTTTCCCAGCTAGATTTGGAGGTAGACTTTCATCCGTATTAGAAATTGACATGAAAGAAGGAAATAATAAAAAGTTTAAAGGTGACGCTACTTTAGGATTAATTTCTTCAAAACTTACTTTAGAAGGTCCCTTAATTAAAAATAAAAGTTCTTTTATTGTATCAGGTAGGAGAACCTATGCGGATTTACTAATGAAACCATTTATGCAAAATGGAGAAAATGAGATTGATAATTTTAACTTGTATTTTTATGACTTAAATGCTAAGATTAATCATAAAATATCAAAAAAAGATAGAATATATATAAGTGCCTATATTGGGGATGATATTTTTAATGTTAAAGCTACGGAATCAAATAATGAGGTAGGTAAAGAAGCAAAATCAAATGGGAGCGAATCGGACAATATGCGATTTCAACTAGGGTATGGTAACATCACATCTACTATTAGATGGAATCATCTATTTAATAACAAACTTTTTAGTAATACTACATTTACTTATAGTAGGTATAACTTTAAAACGGGATTCTCCCTACTATCTTCAAGACCAAATGACACTGTTTACAATGAGACTACTCAGACTTTAAATATAGGTGAAAGTTCTGAAGAATTTTCATATGATTATATCTCAGGAATTCAAGATTTAGGAATACGTGTTGATTTTGATTATATTCCAAATCCAAATCATAATATAAAGCTTGGAGGTTCCTATACTAATCATGAATTTTTCCCTGGTGAAAGCACATTATTAATGGACATTATTTCTCCTGATACTACAGAAAACTTTTTACTAGATACTACTTTTAATTTTTCTCAAAGAACAAGAGTTAACGAGACCTATTTCTATATTGAGGATAATATAAAAATTTCTAAAAGATTAAGAGTAAATGTAGGATTACATATAGGATATTATTCTCTAGATAATCAAACTAATATTAAGAACTTAAATGGTATTTATACCTATTTAAGTAATAGAGATTTTCTTAGTATTCAGCCTCGAGTTTCTGCAAGATACCTATTGAATGACGAATGGTCAATAAAGGCATCCTATGCCGAAATGCAACAAAATATACACTTACTTTCAAACTCATCAGTAGGACTACCTAGTGACCTTTGGGTTCCCGCTATTGATAGCGTTCCATCACAAAGTTCTAAACAATGGGCTGCTGGTATTGCTACTGAGTTATTTGGAGGTACTTACGAATTTAGTTTAGAAGGATATCATAAAACAATGAACAACTTAATCACATACAAAGAAGGTTATTCTAATTTAAGTAGTAACGAAAGTTGGGAAAATGCAGTGGAAACAGGAGGAGAAGGAAAATCATACGGAGGTGAATTATTCCTTCAAAAGAAAAAAGGACAAACTACTGGATGGATTGGGTATACTCTCTCATGGACAAATCGAAGATTCGATAACATAAGTTTTGGAGAATGGTTTCCCTATAAATATGATAGAAGACATGATTTATCATTTGTACTTTCACATAAATTCAATGACAATTTTGACATTGGAGCTACCTATGTATATGGTACAGGTAATGCTATTACATTTCCACAAGCACTATATTGGGGGCAACCATATTCTAGCTTCTGGTATGACGCAAATATTGTTGATTTAGTAGAGTCTTATGGTGCAAGAAACTCTACTAGAATGCCTTCTTATCAAAGATTCGATATTGGGTTAAATAAACATTGGAAAACCAAAAAAACCATGAAAACTTTTTCGATTGGTGCTTACAATTTATACAACCGAAAAAATCCATTCTTTATTTATTTAGATATTAATGAAGACAATGAAAGAGTTGCAAAACAAGTATCATTATTTCCAATAATTCCATCAATATCATACAGAATTAAATTTTAACAGATGAAAAAATTATATATTTTAATACTATCATTTTTTTTAATCTCTTGCGATAGTATGCAGACGATTGTTGAGGTAGAAATCCCTCTACATGAACCAGTATTAGTTTTAAATGGAAAATTAGATACCGATACAATTATTCATGTAATGTTGAGTCATTCGGTTGGCGCGTTCGATGAAGAAACACCTAATTGTATAATAGACGCAGAAGTTTTACTATATAAGGATAATATACTATTAGATACCCTAATTATAGATTTAGAAAATTCAGATTATATTTATTATTGGAGTAATACGGGTGAGGATTCTTTATTAATGTATTACTACAAATCTAATTATATTCCATCAGCAGGTCATTCATATAAAATAACTGCGTCTCACCCAGATTATAACACTATCGAAGCAAGTACTTTTATACCAAATAGTTTGGAAATATTGAACTTAAACATTGACACAAACTCAAGTGAGATTGTTCAATTTAACTTTTCTTTTATTGATGATCCAAATAATCGAAACTATTATGAATTAGAACTATACGCTAACTGTTCTAAGGTATGGGGTGAAGAAGAATATGACTATTCTGGTAATGTTACAATTTTTTCAAATGATCCTTCATTTCCTGGAGGAATTCCATTTTCAGGATATTCTTACGCTGGAGAATCTACTTTATTTACAGACGCATTATTCAATGGTGAAGAAAAGAATATTTCTTTTGATGTATACACAGATGAATTTAGTTTTGCAGATTGTGATACAGTTTTATTAGAATTCTCAAATTTTAGTAACGAAACTTATTCTTATTATAATTCATTAGGATCTCATAGAGATAAAGGAGAATTGGGTGTTTTTGGAGGTGAAGTTGTTCCTGTTTATACTAATGTAACTAATGGATTGGGTGCGCTTATTTCAGTAAACTCTCAATCAAAATTTTTAAGTAAATAAGATTATTAACAGAATAAAAAAAGGTTATACTTTATAGTACAACCTTTTTTTTGTAGCGGGGGCCAGACTCGAACTGACGACCTTCGGGTTATGAGCCCGACGAGCTACCAACTGCTCCACCCCGCGATATATTAGCAAAACTACTACAAAAATATTTTTGGCATACTATTTTGTCATTTTATTTTATAATAATTTTTGAATCTTATTTTTGCATTATGATTTCAGTAAATAATATCTCATTGTATTTTGGTGGACAAAATCTATTTAATGATGTTTCTTTTATGATCAATAAAGGAGATAAGATTGGATTAGTAGGTAAAAATGGGGCTGGAAAATCTACATTACTAAAAGTCTTATCCAATGATCAAACATTAAATAATGGGAATATTAGTAGTCCTAATGGTATAAAAATTGGATATTTAAAACAGGATCTTGATTTTATTGATGGTAAAACGGTATTACAAGACGCTCAATCATCATTCTTTGAGATTAATGAGTTAAAAAAGAAACTTGAATATTTCAACAAACAATTTAATGAAAGAACAGATTATGAAAGTCAGGAATATTTAGATTTGATAAATCAGTTTAATGATACTGAAGAACGATTTAGATTATTAGGAGGACATGACATAAATTCTGATATCAGTCAAGTATTAAATGGACTAGGATTCACTCAATATGATTTTAACAGACAATCTTCAGAGTTTTCCGGGGGTTGGAGAATGAGAGTAGAATTAGCAAAAATTCTTCTTCAAAAACCAGACTTATTACTATTAGACGAACCTACAAATCATTTAGACATAGAATCAATTATATGGTTAGAGAGATGGTTAAAAACTTATAGTGGTGCAATTATCTTAGTTTCTCACGACAAACAATTTTTAGACAGTGTAACTAACAGAACTATTGAAATAGCTTTTGGAAAGATAAACGATTATAAAGCATCTTATACAAAATATCTAACTCTAAGAGAAGATAGAATTGAAAAACAAATTCAAGCTAAAAAAAATCAAGATAAATATATTAAAGAAACACAGGATTTAATCAATAAGTTTAGAGCAAAGAAAAACAAAGCTGCCTTTGCACAAACATTAATTAAAAAACTTGAAAAATTAGAGATTATTGAGGTAGAACAAGAAGATATAGGAAGAATGAATTTTCGATTCCCTCCCGCTCCACACTCAGGAAAAATAAGCTTATCGTTAAAAAATATCAGTAAGAAATATGACAATTTAATAGTATTAGAAGATATTGATTTAGAGGTAGTAAAAGGAGATAAATTAGCCTTTGTCGGGAAAAATGGGGAAGGAAAATCTACTCTAGCAAAAATAATTGTAAATGAGATTAACTATACAGGAATTTTGGAGTTAGGTCATCAAATCAAAGTTGGTTATTACGCGCAGAACCAAGCAGAATTTCTAGATGAATCAAAAACAGTTATAGACACCATTTATGATGCTGCTGATGAAAAAACATCACCAAAAGTGAGAAATATATTAGGTTCTTTTCTCTTTAGTAATGATACTGTAGAGAAAAAAGTAGGTGTGCTTTCTGGGGGCGAAAGAGCTAGAGTTGCTCTTTGTAAATTATTATTAGAGCCTGTGAATCTGTTAGTCATGGATGAACCGACTAATCATTTAGATATAACTTCAAAAGAATTACTCAAAAGAGCTCTTATAGAATATGATGGAAGTTTAATTATAGTTTCTCATGATAGAGAATTTCTTCAGGGACTTACAGAAAAAGTATATGAATTCAGAGAAAGGAATATAAAAGAATATCTTGGTGATATTAATTTGTTTTTAGAAGAAAAAGATTTACAAGATTTTAAACAACTGGAATCTTCTCAAATAAAACAAAAACAGAAAGAAAAGAAAGAAGATTCTAAGCATAAAATCTCGTACCAGCAACGAAAGGAGAAAGATAAAAAAATAAAAAAACTATCAAATAAAATAACCAAACTTGAAAAAGAGATTGATATTTTGGAAAAAGAACTAAAAGAAATAGACCTTAATTTGGCAGATTCTGAAAAATTTAAGGAATTATCAAAAAATCCTAATTTTTTTGCAGATTACAACCGAAAGCAACTAAAATTAAAGGAAATAGAACAAATTTGGGAATCTAAAAATATTGAATTAGATAGAATCAAACAAGAATTTTAATCTAGCATAAAATGAAATATTATGCTATGCATAGTATTTTATTTTTCATGCTTTAATTTTGTAATAGAATTTAAAACTAAAAAATTTTGAAAAAGATATTTTTAACATTTATAGTTACATTAGGACTTACAATTAATTCTAATGCACAAATACAAAGTATGGCCGGACCTAGATTAGGGGTTACTTTAATAGGAGCTGGAGAAACTGCAGACATATTAACTGGAAATGATGAGGGTCCTAACACATTTACTACTCAGTATGGATGGCAATGGGAAAGTAGATTTGCAGATGGAGGAGTTATTACAGGTTTAGCTGAATGGGTAGTATTACTAGGTGGAATGGAAAAAGGAAAGTTCTTACCATCTATATCTTCACTTATTGGATTTAGAACTGTAGATGGATTTGAAGCGGGAATGGGACCTAACTTAACTTTAGGGGGTCTTGGAATGGTGTTTGGAATTGGTTTTACCGCATCTAGCGGAAAACTAAATATGCCTTTCAACATTGTATATTCTCCATCTAAAGATAATGGGATAGAATCTGGATCAACATTTTCAATATTAGTAGGATTTAATATAGCTACAGAATAATTTATATATTTGAAAGAAAATTAAATGAGAAAATTACTTTATATTTTAATTTTTACACTTATTGGACAAACATCTATCTACGCTTCTTTTCCAATTGTAGAATCTAATTCGTTTACACAAATTGAATCAGTAGATGAAGAAGATAAAAAATTAACTAAAAAACAAAAATTAGCTTGGGTTTTAGCTGGACTTGTTGGAGGTATAATAGGAGTAGTTATTGCGTTATTATCTCAATTAGTTTATAAAAAGAAAAAAGGACAATTTAAATTTGCTCTTTTAGGTTATGCAGTATTTCTGATTTTATCAGGTCTTATGAGTTACTTTATTTTTGGAAGGGTACCTTATGGACTAGATGAAATAGGTGACATATTTATATTAGGATAAAAAATAATTAAATTAAAACTATGAAAAAACTATTAATGACATTTACAATTGTATTAGGACTTACACTTAGTTCTAATGCACAAATCGAATCCTTAGCAGGTCCCAGATTAGGATTTGCTTTCATTACAGCTAGCCCATCTTCAGGGCTTATTAATGGATACCTTGACTTAGATGAAATGGGCGATTTACCTGTAGATTACACCGATAATATTAAAGGCGCTTTTACTACACTCTATGGTTGGCAATGGGAAAGTAGATTTGCAGATGGAGGAGATGTTACAGGAATTGTGGAATGGATTGCCCTTATTGGAGGTATGGAAAGCGGATTATTTCTTCCTTCAATATCCTCAATGGTAGGAGCAAGAACATCTAAAGGTCTAGAATTTGCAATGGGTCCAAATTTATCTTTGGCAGGTATTGCTATGGTATTTGGAGCCGGTTATAACTTTAGATCTGGCAAACTAAATATGCCAGTAAATATAGGATTTGTTCCTGGTAGAAACAATACACAAGACGCTAGTAGTAATTGGGACAACAATCTAGGAGGAGAAATAGTTACGCCTGAAATACAATATAATACCGGAAGTAGATTTTCAATAACATTGGGATTCAATATGAATAAGTAATACTCTAATTACAAATAAAGTAAAAGGGGATATATATCCCCTTTTTTCGTTTCTTTGCAAAATGAAACACAAAGCAGGTTTTGTAAATATTATTGGTAACCCTAATGTTGGAAAATCTACCTTAATGAATGTTTTAATTGGAGAAAAACTTTCAATAATTACTCATAAAGCACAAACAACTAGACATAGGATACTTGGAATATTAAATGAAGATACCTACCAAATTGTATTTTCAGACACTCCGGGTATTATTCAACCTGCTTACAAACTTCAAGAAAATATGATGAATTTTGTACATACTGCATTTCAAGATGCAGATGTGCTTATTTACATGGTAGAAGTAGGAGAAAAAGGATTAAAAGACGAAAAACTGTTTGAGAGAATAAAAAAAACTTCTATACCAGTATTACTTTTAATTAATAAAATAGATTTAGTTAATCAAGATGATGTTACAAATCAGATTGAAATTTGGAAAAAACTAGTTCCAAATGCAGAGATTCTGCCTATTTCTGCTCTAAATAAATTTAATATTCAAGAAATTTTAGATAGAATTTTAGAACTTCTACCAGTTTCTCAGCCATACTATGAAAAAGATGCACTGACAGATAAATCAGAAAGATTTTTTGTTGAAGAAAAAATAAGAGAAAAAATTTTAAAACACTACAAAAAAGAAATTCCTTATTCTGTTCAGATTGAAGTAGAAGAATTTTTTGAAGAAGAGGACATTATCCGAATAAGAGCTATAATTTATGTTTTAAGAGAAAGTCAGAGAGGTATAATTATCGGACACAAAGGACAAGGGATTAAAAGAATAGGTACAGAATCTAGAAGAGATTTAGAAAAATTTCTTGGTAAAAAAATATTTTTAGAAACTCCTGTAAAAGTAAAAAAGAACTGGAGAGATGATGATAGACAATTAAAGAAATTCGGATACGAGTAAAATGAGTAATATAGTAGCAATAGTTGGAAGACCAAATGTAGGAAAATCTACTCTGTTTAACAGATTAACAGAGAGTAGACAAGCTATTACAGATGAACAAGCGGGTGTTACCAGAGACAGACATTATGGTAAATCAGAATGGGGAGGCAAAGAGTTTTCTGTAATTGATACCGGAGGATATATTACAGGTTCTGAGGATATATTTGAAGATGAAATAAGAAAACAAGTAGAACTTGCAATAGAGGAAGCAAATATTATTTTGTTTTTAGTTGATGCTAAAGATGGAATTACAGATTTAGATACTGATGTTGTTCAACTTCTACGAAAAACAGATAAGAAAGTAATGCTAGTTGTCAATAAAACTGATAACACTAAACTTTTGGAAGAAGCAGTAGAGTTTTACAATCTCGGAATTGGGGAATACTACCCTATTTCTTCAATAAGTGGTAGTGGAACTGGAGATTTATTAGATGAGTTAATTCTTCATTTTCAGGATAAATCCGAAATGGAAGATCTTGAAATTCCAAAATTTGCAATTATTGGAAGACCTAATGTTGGGAAATCCTCTTTTGTAAATGCTCTTATCGGAAAAGATCAAAATATTGTTACAGATATTGCAGGAACTACAAGAGACTCATTAAATACTCGTTTTAATAAATTTGGATTAGATTTTTATTTAGTAGACACTGCTGGAGTTAGAAAAAAGAAAAAAGTTCATGAGGATTTGGAATTTTATTCAGTAATGAGAGCAGTTCGTGCAATAGAACATTCTGATGTTTGTATTTTAATGATTGATGCTACAAGAGGATTTGAGACTCAAGATCAAAGAATTTTTCATATTGCAGACAGAAACAAAAAGGGAATTGTAATTCTAGTCAACAAATGGGATGTAATAGATAAGGACACTAATACAACTAAAAAGTTTGAAGAACTAATACAAAAACAGATTGCTCCTTTTATTGATATTCCTATTTTATTTATTTCTGCACTTGAAAAACAAAGACTCTTAAAAGGATTAGAATCAGCGATTAACGTTTGGAAAAATAGATCCCAAAAGATTAGTACTTCTGAACTAAACGAAAGAATGTTGGAAATAATTGAGAAGAATCCACCTCCAGCGACAAAAGGGAAATATATAAAAATAAAGTACTGTACTATGCTGCCTACAACTACTCCATCCTTTGCATTTTTCGCTAATCTACCACAATATATAAAAGAACCTTATAAACGATTCTTGGAAAATAAAATCAGAGAGATTTATAACTTTTCTGGAGTGCCTATTACTATTTACTTCAGAAAGAAGTAAGTTTATTGAAGAAATAATTTGTGATTTTCAATAGAATTTTTATCGGACAACTCTATTAAATATAATCCTCTGTTTAATTTTGATGTATCATAGAAATAAATACCATCAATTTCTTTTGATAAAATTAACTTGCCTAAGGCATTATAAATGTTAATCCGTTTATGAGAGTCAGTCTTAATAGTTATGTTATTTTTTGTTGGATTAGGATAAATTTCTGAAAAAGATGACAAATTTTGTAAAGAAGTAGCTTCATTAATAAACAAATCATAAGTGACAGCGGTAAAAGATGGTATATCTACAGTCATAGATGGGAGTATACCTGGAATTGTTGGTATTTGTATATTAATAGTCATATTTACATCAAAAGAAAATGTCCCTCCAATTGTAGGGTTTCCACTTAATTTTATACAACCATCTGAACCAGATGAATACTCACAATTTGAATTATTACACTGATAAGAAAGTCCATTTGGAAGGCCTTGAATATCAAATGTAATATGATTGACCCCTACATTCATAACTGTACTTATTCCTGCCAGATTCATAGCTGTGACTGCTGCTACTGGTAGAAAAGAAGCAATATCTAGGGTAGTATCTTGTAATACAATTACTGTAATAGTTTGATTATAGTTAGAGCCAACATTTCCATCTGAAATCCCTGTAGGAACAGGGACATTAGGAATCTGAATTGGAGGTGGAAATACTCCTGGTATGCCTAGAGAGGTATAAACAAAATCTGGTGTACATTGAGAAAAAGATGTAGAAATTGATAAAAGAGAAAAACTAAATATTAGTAAAATTCTTTTCATAACAATATGTTTTTACGATATTAATATAGCAAACTTACTAAAGTTTTTAATCTAAATTACAAATTCTTATGTCTATTCTATAGTATATTTATATGCTATACATATAGAAAAAAAAAAAAAAAATCATAAGAAGAAAAAGTTATTGTAAAAAAATATTAAGGTAATAGTTAAAACAAATAAATCTATATGTTTGATAATACATTACTTTTTTGATTATTTAAATATAATGACCTTTATAAAAATTAGTTACAAAAAAAGAGTCCCGAACAAATGTTCGGGACTCTTTTATATTAAGATTAACTTAAACTTCTTACTGAAGGATTAGTTTCTTATTAATCACACCATTATTAGTTGTAATTTCTAAGAAGTAAAC
>NZRO01000002.1 GCA_002696275.1 Flavobacteriales bacterium | reverse complement strand
CTTGGGGTTCACACCGCTATTTTAGCAGACTTACAAGGGCCAAAAATAAGAGTTGGAAAATTTGAGAGACCAGTCCATCTAAAAAAAGGATCTTACATCTACTTTAACACCAATCCCAAAAAAACAGAAGACATATTTATTAGTTACCCGAACTTTCCAAAAGATGTAAAAAGAGGAGATAGGGTATTGTTGGACGACGGAAAAATTTCATTACAAGTAGACTCTACAAATAATAAAAACAGGGTAAAACTTAAGGTGATTTTTGGAGGTCAGCTACAATCTAATAAGGGGGTAAACCTGCCAAACACTAACATTTCATTACCATGTCTAACCAAAAAAGACAAAAAAGATTTAGAGTTTATATTAGAAGAAAAAATAGAGTGGATTGGACTTTCTTTTGTGAGGTCGGAAAAAGATGTCAAAACCTTAAAAAAGATTATTAAACGACACAAAAAATCAAAAGCCTTAGTACTTGCAAAAATTGAAAAACCAGAAGCTATTTCAGACATTGAAAATATAATATTGGAAACAGATGCGATTATGGTAGCGCGTGGAGATTTGGGGGTTGAAGTGCCCCTACACAAGGTTCCTGTTTATCAGAAAATGATTGTGCAAAAATGTATAAAACAATCAAAACCAGTGGTTATAGCAACCCAAATGTTGGAAAGTATGACAGACAACATTTCAGCTACAAGAGCAGAAATAAATGATGTTGCTAACTCCGTAATTGACGGAGCGGACGCAATGATGCTTAGTGGAGAAACCTCGGTTGGTAAACATCCCTTAAGGGCTGTAGACACCATGAGAAAAGTGATTAGAGATGTAGAGAGGAGTAGGCACTCTATATCAAAAAACACTACTGAAAGAGAATTAGTAGTAAACGAAAGGTTTGTTTCTAACGCAATTTGCGCTAACGCTTGTCAGATTTCAGAAAAAGTAAAGGCAAAAGCAATTATTACCGCAACATATTCAGGATATAACACGATAAAAACCTCTAGTTTTAGACCCTCTGCATATATTTATGCATTTACTAATAACCACACAATTTTAAACACACTAAGTTTAGTTTGGGGGGTAAAAGCATTTCATTACGAAGGGGGAAAAACAACCGACCAAACTGTTTTGGAGACAAAAAACATTCTCAAAAAACATAAATATGTTAAAAGGGGGGATATGGTAATAAATATAGCAAGCATGCCAGCAGAAGAAATGGGTATGACCAACATGATGAAACTAAGTAAGGTAAAATAAAATAAACAAATGATAAATACAGAATTATTAGCTGAAATATGTGAGGCGGCCGGCGCGCCAGGACACGAGCAAAGGGTTAGAGAATTAGTACTAAGGGAAGTGTCTCCATTGGTAGACGAGATAAGAATCGACAACATGGGCAACGTTGTTGCTGTAAAAAAAGGAAAAGAAGACAAAAAAGTAATGATTGGAGCTCACATGGACGAGATTGGATTTATTGTTACTCATATTGACGAGAATGGTTTTATTTTCTTTCACACCCTAGGGGGTTTTGATCCTAAAACACTTACCGCTCAAAGAGTAATAATACATGGAAAAGAAGATGTAGTGGGGGTAATGGGGTCTAAACCCATACACCTAATGAACGCGGCAGATAGAGCAAAGGTTCCGACAATAAAAGATTACTTTATAGACACAGGAAGATGTAAAGAGGACATAGAAAAAATTATTTCTATAGGAGACACGATTACAAGAGAGAGAGCATTAATTGAAATGGGCGATTGTATCAACTGTAAATCTTTAGATAACAGGGTGTCGGTTTTTATCTTAATTGAGATGTTTCGAGAGATGAAGACAAAGCCTACTTATGATGTATATGGAGTTTTTACCGTACAAGAAGAAATTGGCATTAGAGGAGCAAATGTTTCAGCAATGGACATAAACCCTGATTTTGGTTTTGGATTGGACACGACGATAGCTTTTGACACTCCGGGAAGCACTAAAAAAGAACAGGTTTCTGCTTTAGGAGAAGGAGCGTGTATAAAGGTGATGGACTCGTCAACGGTTTGTGATTATCGCATGGTAAAGTATATGAAGGAATTAGCAAAAAAGAAGAAATTAAAAACACAATTGGAGATCCTTCCTGCAGGAGGAACGGATACCGCCGGAATTCAAAGAATGAATCCGGGAGGAAGTATTACAGGAGCAGTTTCCATACCAACAAGACATATACACCAAGTAATAGAAATGGTACACAAAAAAGATGTAAGAGGATCTATTGATTTATTAAGACATTGCGTTGAAAATTTACACACTTATGATTGGGGTTTCAAATAAAATATTTGAAAGGCGAAGATGGAACGATGAACGAGAAAAGAAGAACTAAGAGAAATTTTCCTCCAGATGTGTTTGAGGCAAATTTTCCTAATTAAAAACTATTATTAACCTAGTTTTGTTAGAAAATTTGAATAAAAATTATAAAGAAGAAAACTGTTTTAAAAAGCGTATATCGTTTTCAAAAAACAAACGTAAATCTTTTACCCCATACTTAAGCATAGCGATTCTTTCAATCCCCATCCCAAAAGCATAACCGCTGTATTTTTTAGGGTCGATTCCACAGTTTTCTAACACATTAGGGTCCACCATTCCACACCCTAAAATTTCTAACCACCCAGTTCCTTTGGTAATTCGATAATCAGAATCGCTGTTTGTTCCTAAGTAAATATCCACCTCAGCAGAAGGTTCTGTAAACGGAAAGTAAGAAGGCCTCAGCCTTATTTTTGTTTTCTCTCCAAACATCTCTTTCGCAAAATAAAGCAGGGCTTGTTTTAAATCCGCAAAACTCACCTTTTCATCAATATACAACCCTTCTACTTGATGAAAAATACAATGGGCTCTTGCGGAAACCGCTTCATTTCTATATACCCTACCCGGAGATAATGTTCTAATTGGAGGGGAGGTGTTCTCCATATGCCTTACCTGTACAGATGATGTGTGTGTTCTTAAAAGTATATCCGGGTTGGTTTGTATAAAAAAAGTGTCCTGCATGTCTCTTGCTGGGTGTTCTTCTGGCAGATTAAGAGCAGAAAAATTATGCCAATCATCCTCGATTTCTGGACCTTCACTTATTGTAAAACCAATCCGATTAAAAATATCTAAAATCTCACTCCTTACTAACGAAATGGGGTGTCGTGAACCTAAATTATTTAACGAAACAGGCTTGCTTAAGTCGACATCACCGCCAATTTCTTCCTCCTCAAAAAAGTCTTTATAGCTCTCAATTTTTTTCTGCACCAAGTTTTTCAAGTTGTTTATAGACGATCCTAACTCTTTCTTTTGTTCATTGGGAACCCTCTTGAACGAAGAAAATAGACCGTTTAATACCCCTCTCCTTCCTAAGTATTCAACTCTGAACCTGTTTAAATCCTCTTCAGATTTAGGGGTGTATTTATTTACTTTCTCAGCTAGTTTTCGTACTTTTTCTAACATCTTAAATATTTACTTATATTTGCTACAAAGTAAACAATATTTTTATACATATCATGAAAAAAACACTTCTTAAAACATCATCAGTAATTTTGTTGTTGTTTTTTATTACAATAACATTTACATCTTGTGAGAAAGAAAAAAATACGATAGGCTTGATAAAAGTAGTAAACTCTTCTGGTCAAACCATGAGTGGTGTCACTGTTGTGTTGAATCAACAAAACACTATTCCGGGGACAGATCCAATAGAAAACCTAAGAAAAACAGGAACTACTGACGCAACAGGGAGGGTTTCTTTTACATATAAACATGAGGCTATATTAGACGTGAATGTAAACAAAACCTCTGGTAATGACACATACTCGGGAAGCGGTGTTATTAGATTGCTTAGGGGAAAAACAGAGCAAATTACTGTAGAGGCGGTAAAACAGTAACTACTCAAAATACCTTAATATAGCTCGTTTCATTAAATTTTTTTGAGACTTAGCCCCTAGCCTCTCCAATTTTTTCACCTCTTCAAAATGAGGCCAACCATCTTCATCAACAGATTTAAATTTATAATACCCAAACGGAATTAACAATTTACATGTAGCAATGTGCAACAAATAGGTTTTTTCTTCTTTATCAAAGTCCCTAATGCCTTGTCCCAGTTCTTGCACGCCAATTAAAAAAAGTATAGATTTTAATGTAAGTTCATCTTCAAAAACCGTTTCTAGTCTTAAGATAAGCTCCTCCCATTTTTTTTCTAAATCCTCCATAGTACAAAAGTATTAAAATACTATCTTTACACCATGAATTATATCGATATTATTATCAGTATTTTAGTCTTGATCTTTGCATATAGGGGTTTAAAAAGGGGTTTAATAAAAGAACTTATCTCACTTTTTTCTCTAATCATAGGGGTTTATATTGCAATCAATTTCTCATTTTTACTAGAATATTATCTTGCTAAACCCCTATCAAAATATGATGAATTTGTTTCCATAATTTCATTTATTTTAGTTTTTTTAATAGTGCTTCTGTCTTTTAAAACAGCGGGCTTTCTTATTAAAAGAATAGTTAGATCATTACAACTGGGATTTTTAGATAAACTTTTTGGGTTGTTATTTGGTGTGTCTAAAATTCTACTAATCCTTTCAGTCTTGCTTTTTGAAGCTCAACACTTATCCAGCACCTTTGGAAACATTATTCCGAAAAAACAGATAAAAAAATCTGTATTATACAAACCTGTTTATAAAATAGTTCCAACCATAGCTCCAATTACAAAAGAGAGAAAAAAATGGGAAAGAAAATTAAAAAAATCAATAAATAACACAGTAAAAGAATTAGAACATCTTATTTCAGAATAGCTCTCACGCCAGGAAGCTCTTTTCCCTCCAAATACTCTAACATAGCCCCCCCTCCAGTAGAAATATAACTTACCTGATCCTCTAAGTTAAATTTTTTGACGGCAGCGACAGAGTCCCCCCCACCAACCAAACTAAACGCTCCGTTTACAGTAGACTTACAAATAGCCTCACCAATCTTTTTTGTTCCATTCTCAAAATTACTCATTTCAAAAACACCCATAGGACCATTCCAAATTATGGTTTTTGAATTCTCAATTTCTTTTGAAAAAATATTAATGCTTTTTTCTCCAATATCTAACCCCATGTAAGAATCTTGAATGTCCAATATGTCCGATTTTTTTATATCAGCATCACTATTAAAATCATTTGCGTTAACAGAGTCTACCGGCAAAAGAAGTTTTACCCCCAATTCTTTTGATTTTTTTATTATAGATTTTGCCAAATCAATTTTGTCTTCCTCCAACAAAGAACTACCTATTTTTCCTCCTATTGCCCTTACAAAAGTATAAGCCATTCCGCCTCCGATAATTAAACAGTCTACTTTTTCTAATAAAGACTTTATAACCTCAATTTTTCCCGAAACCTTAGCCCCCCCAATAATAGCGGTAAATGGTTTTTCTGGATTGTTCAAGGCTTTTTCTAAGCTATCCACTTCTTTTTTTAATAACAAACCAAAATATTTTTCGGATGGGAAAAAAGACGCGATAGTGGATGTAGACGCGTGATTTCTATGTGCGGCCCCAAAAGCGTCGTTTACATACACATCTGCTAAATCTGAAAGCTGTCTTGCAAACCTCTCCTCCCCCAGTTTTTCTTGCTTATAAAATCTTAAATTTTCCAAAACCAACACCTCCCCATTATTTAGTTTGCTTACCGCTTTTTTTGCAGAAGAACCAATACAATCATCAGAAAAAGACACCAACACCCCTAATAATTTTTGTAAATAATTAACGATATGTCTTAAAGAATATCTCTCTTCTTTACCTTTTGGCCTGCCCAGGTGAGACATTAAAATAACTCTTGCTTTATCATTTAACAACTTATTAATAGTTGGCAAAGCGGCGTTAATTCGACTACCATCAGTTATGTTGAATTTTTCGTCTAACGGAACATTAAAATCAACTCGAACAATAACTCTTTTGCCTTCAAAGCTTTGATCTAATATATTTTTCATTCTACAAAAATAAACAAAGTAAAAAATCAAACCAATGATTTGTGAAAAATCAGTAAATTTGACGGTATTATAACTATGAAATTTTCAAATATTTTAGCGCCGGAGGGTTTAAAGAAACAACTGATTAACTCAGTTAAAAACAATCGATTAGCTCACTCACAAATGTTTTTGGGAGAAAAATCTAGCCCCAAACTTTTACTCGCTTTAGCTTATGCCCAATTTATTAGTTGTCAGCATAAATCTTCGGACGACTCGTGTGGATCATGCCAATCATGTGTTAAATATCAGAAATTAACCCATCCAGATCTCCATCTAATCTTTCCTGTTTTACCACTTAATAAATCATCTAGTTCAAATGTTTCAGATAATTTTGTAAAAGAATGGAGAGAATGTGTTTTAAAAAACCCTTTCTTAGACCTAGATGTTTGGTTTGATGTTTTTTCTAGTGAAAACAGAAAAGGAAAAACAGGATACATATACGCCCAAGAATCAGACAATCTTCGTAAAAAACTATCTTTAAAGCATTACGAATCACAATTAAGAGTTGTTCTTATTTGGTTACCAGAAAAGATGCAGGTAAAAACTTCTAACAAATTGTTAAAATTATTAGAAGAGCCCCCACAGAAAACGATATTTTTATTGGTTTCAGAAAATACAGATTTAATCTTGAACACTATTTTATCAAGATTACAGATAACAAAAGTACATAATTATAACCCATCAGAAATAGAGGCCTTGTTAAGAGATAAATTTCCGATGAAACACATTAGCGAGATTAAAGCGACCATCTCCCTAACTGAAGGCAACCTAGGCGGGGCCATTAAAATTTTACATAATGAAAGTTTTGAAGACAGACATTTTGAAGAATATCAAAACTGGATGAGACTATGCTACTCTGTAAATATTGAGGAAATTACAAAATGGGTAGATATCAGGAGTAAAAAAGGTAGAAGATCACAAACAATATTTTTAAAATACGCTTTAAAAATGACAAGAAATTGTTTAGTTTTTCACTTTTCAGAGACAAAAAATTTATTTGTCACACAAAAAGAAATTGATTTTTTAACAAAATTCCACCCTTTTATTCACCAAGATAATATAACCGAAATATCAGAAAAACTAGAGGAGTGCATTAAAAATATAGAAAGAAATGCAAATTCAAAAATTATGTTTTATGAACTATCCCTACAATTAATGAAACTCTTAAAAGTAAAGCGTAAGTTTGTAGAAATAAATTAAATAATATGGCATGCGGAACAGGTGGTGGATGTAATGGTTGTTCTGTCTCTGAGAAAAGAGGCTGCGGAACGAGTTCAGTTTTTAATTGGCTAGCAAAAGTTGACGACGCAAAAAGTAACACATTTTCTGATTTAGTAGAGGTTCAGTTTAAGATGAATAGAAAAGGCTATTTTCAAAACACAGAAGACATAACAATTTCGGAAGGAGATTGGGTTGTGGTAGAAAGCAATTCAGGATACGATATTGGAAAAATAACCCTTATTG
>NZRO01000001.1 GCA_002696275.1 Flavobacteriales bacterium | reverse complement strand
GTGAGTCCGTATTTTTAAATTCAAAACCCCAGCTAACTATGGTTCCCTCAGGAATTATTAAATCTCCAATATTTGATAAGATCTCATTTTTTTTCTTCGTGTAAGCAGGGTAGTGTAAAATTGTATTAAACTCTAATATATTAGGTTTTTGTATAGTTTTTAAACAGAAGGATTCTGAATAAAAACCATCAGCATATAATTTAAAATTAATATCGGAAACAACATTTTTAAATAAAAATCGAAAATTTGTAAAATCATTCTTTTTTAAACTGAATCTGTTATTTTCGATTTCAATATAGATATTATTAGGAATTTTCGATCCTTCCACATCAATATCTAGCTCAAAATCTTCTTGTTGAATAATTTCTAATTTTTTATTGTTTACAATAAATTTAAAAGGAGCTTCTAGATCATACTCTGTGTTATGATCAACTATTCTTGCAGAACTCGCTGTAATAATGTGTTTGTTTCCAGTAATAAAAAAGAGAAAAATCAATAGAGAAGGCACAGCGATCCATTTTAGATGCTTTTTATTTTCCTTAAAATTTATACTATTACTGAAAGAAAAGGATTGAATACTTTCGGTTTTTTGCGTGATACTTGCTTGAATTAATAGATTATCGGAATCCGATAATTCATTTAGCTGTAAAATATTAAGTATTTTGTCATCAATCTCTGGGAAATGCCTGCCAATAATTTTGGCAGCGTCAGAAAACGAAATGGTTTTACCAATTCGCAACAGCTGTGTTAAAGGAACAACAATAAATTTAATTAATATAATTAGATTTAACGAGCAGTAAATCCAAAAAAGAACACCTCTTCCAAAAGAACTTAATCTTGAAAAATATTCTATAAAAGAGAAAAACAATAGAAAAATTAATAAGGATGAAAGTAAAAATATAAGCCCTTTGAGGATTTTATTTTTATAATACTTATTGATAAATCTATTTAATTTATCAAATAATAAATTGTTTTCACTTTCTTTCATCAGAATGCAAAAATACAATTTTATATCTGTTAAAGACAAATGAATAATTTTGAAGCATTATCTTTACCGCCTAAATTGAGAACAAAGATGTCAGAAGTAAGAGTAAGATTTGCCCCAAGTCCTACAGGACCATTACATATTGGAGGAGTTAGAACCGCATTATATAATTATCTTTTTGCAAAAAAAACAGGAGGAAAGATGATTTTACGTGTAGAAGATACTGATCAGACTAGGTTTGTAGCTGGGGCGGAAGAATATTTAATAGACGCACTTAGATGGTGTGGTATTAAATTAGATGAATCCGTAGTTGACGGGGGTCAGTTTGGACCATACAGACAATCGGAAAGAAAAGAAATATACTTGCCTTATGCTGAGCAGTTGGTAAGAAATGGTTTTGCGTATTATGCTTTTGACACCTCAGAGGAACTAACCAAAATGAGAGAAAGAATGAAAGCAGCAGGAGTTCCTTCTCCTCAATATAATGCAATTACCAGAACAACAATGCAAAACTCCTTGTCACTTTCTGTAAGTGAAGTAAAAAAAAGAATAGAAAGGGGAGATTCTTATGTCATTAGAATAAAAATGCCCAGAAATGAAGAAGTAAAACTTAATGACATCATTAGAGGATGGGTTGTAGTAAACACTAATAACATGGATGACAAGGTCATTTTTAAATCAGATGGAATGCCAACCTATCATTTAGCTAATGTAGTAGATGATTATACTATGAAAATTTCTCATGTAATAAGAGGAGAGGAGTGGCTGCCTTCCGCCCCTTTACATGTGTTGTTGTATAGATATTTAGGTTGGGAAGAAAAAATACCAGAATTTGCTCATTTACCTTTAATCTTAAAGCCGGATGGAAATGGTAAGTTAAGTAAAAGAGATGGAGATAGATTAGGGTTTCCGGTATTCCCTACTGAGTGGACAAATCCAGAAACTGGAGACGTCAGTTCAGGATATAGAGAAAGTGGATATTTGCCAGAAGCATTCATTAATATGTTGGCTTTTTTAGGATGGAACCCCGGAACTTCAAAGGAATTGTTTTCTATGAATGAATTATGCGAATCTTTTTCTTTAGAACGGGTAGGTAAATCCGCGGCAAAATTTGACTTTGACAAAACAAGATGGTTTAATCAGCAATATTTACGAGCAAAATCAAAAGAAGATTTAGCAAAAGATTTACAAGAGATCTTAAAACAAAATGGGGTAGTTGCAAATGATGATTATGTAGGAAAAGTTTGTGAGCAATTAAAAGAAAGAGCAACTTTTGTGAGGGATATGTGGGAAGAAGGGAAGTACTATTTTGTAGCTCCCACATCTTATGATGAAAAAACAATCCGTAAAAAATGGAAAGAAGACACATCAAATTTATTGTCAGAATTTAAAAATAGAATAGAAGCAATTTCAGATTTTTCATCTGAAAATATTGAAAAAGAATTTAAATCGTTCTTAGAGGAAAATAAGTTGGGAATGGGTAAATTATTACCCGCATTTAGGGTCTCTTTAACAGGACTTGGTATGGGGCCTTCTCTGTTTGATATTTCATCACTCTTGGGAAAAGAAGAAACAATTAAAAGAATGGAAACCGCTTTAGAAAAAATAAACTAATGGGATTAATTACTGTAGAAGGAATTAGAGTTTTTGCATTTCATGGACATTTGCCTGAGGAAGCAATTTTAGGAGGTCATTTTATTGTGAATGTTTGGGTTACTGCAGATACATCTGAAGTAGAAACATCAGATGATTTAAACGACACAGTTGATTATGTGAAAATCATTGAAATTGTAAAGGAGCAAATGTCAATAAGAGCAGACATGATTGAGGTTCCAGCAAAAAGAATTGTTGATAAAATCTTAACTTTAAATAAGGTGCAAAAAGTTGAAGTGGAGTTAGAAAAAATTCAACCACCAATTGACGCAACATTTGATAAAATCTCCGTTACTTCTAAAGGAGAGAACTAAAATAAATATTTAGCAATATTTACCTTTTCAGAAATGATGGAATGTAATTTTTCTACTGAACATCTTTCTTGATTCATAGAATCCCTGTCCCGTAAAGTTACTGTATTATCTTCTAAAGTTTGATGATCAACCGTAATACAGAATGGTGTTCCAATAGCATCTTGTCTTCTATATCTTTTTCCGATAGAATCTTTTTCTTCATACTGACAATTAAAGTCTGTTTGAAGAGACTTCATGATTTCTCTTGCTTTTTCTGGCATTCCATCTTTTTTGGTAAGCGGTAGGATGGCAGCTTTTAATGGAGCCAAAACAGCAGGAATTTTAAGCATGGCTCTACTGTCCCCATTTTCTAACTCCTCCTCTATGAAAGAATTACTCAAAATAGTAAGGAACATCCTGTCAAGCCCAATAGAAGTTTCTACAACATAAGGGACATAGCTTTCATTTATTTCAGCATCAAAATACTGTATTTTTTTTCCAGAAAATTCTTGGTGTGCTTTTAAATCAAAATCAGTTCTAGAGTGAATACCTTCTAACTCTTTAAACCCAAAAGGAAATTTAAATTCAATATCAGTAGCAGCATTTGCATAATGTGCCAGGGCTTCATGATCGTGAAAACGATAATTATCTTCTCCTATTCCTAAGGATTGGTGCCATTTCATTCTGAATTCCTTCCAGTATTCGTACCATTTCATTTCTTCACCAGGCCGAACAAAAAATTGCATTTCCATTTGTTCGAATTCTCTCATTCTAAAAATAAACTGACGAGCGACAATTTCATTCCTGAAGGCTTTACCGATTTGAGCAATCCCAAAAGGGATTTTCATTCTTGCAGTTTTTTGCACATTCAAGAAGTTTACAAAAATTCCTTGTGCTGTTTCCGGTCTTAAATACAAATCAGAAGACGCATCCGCAGTAGATCCCATTTGTGTTTTAAACATTAAATTAAACTGACGAACATCTGTCCAGTTATTTGTCCCAGAAACAGGACATTTTATATCTAACTCTTCAACTAAAGATTTTACAGCTTCTAAATTTCCAGAAGAAAGAGAAGAGTTCATCTTTTCGTTGATTTCATCAATTTTTTTCTGCCTTTCCAAAACTCTTCCATTGGTAGAAACAAACTCTTCTCTATTAAAGTCGTCTCCAAAGCGCTTAGCGGCTTTTACACAATCTTTTTCAATCTTAGCTTCAATTTTTGCAATATGATTTTCAATCAGAACATCTGCTCTATATCTTTTTTTAGAATCTTTATTGTCAATTAAAGGATCGTTAAATGCGTCCAAATGACCAGAGGCTCTCCAAGTAGTTGGGTGCATAAAAATTGCAGAATCTAATCCTACAATATTTTCATGCATATTCACCATGGATTTCCACCAATAGTTTTTAATGTTGTTTTTTAACTCTACCCCAAACGGACCATAATCGTAAGCTGCTGCTAATCCATCATAAATTTCGGAGGATTGAAATACATAACCATACTCTTTAGCGTGGGATACTACTTTTTTAAAGATGTCTTCATAGTTTGCCATAGAGCAAAAATAGTAAATCAAAATATTATTTATGTAGATTTGCTATATGATTCAAGTAGAAGACAAAATAATTTCTTTAGATATATTTGAAAAATACTTTGTATGCGACTTAAACGCTTGTAAAGGAGCTTGCTGTATAGAGGGAGATTCGGGAGCTCCTTTACTTCCTGAAGAAGAGCGAATTTTAGAAGAGATTTATGAAAAAGTGAAGCCTTATATGAGAAAAGAAGGAATTGATGTAGTTGAGAATGAGGGGGTGGCGGTATATGATTCAGAAGATGATTTAACAACAACTTTAGTAAATAATAAAGAATGTTCCTTTGTGACATTAGAAAATGGCATTGCTAAATGTTCTATAGAAAAAGCTTTTAATGATGGAGTGATCGATTTTAAAAAACCTATTTCATGTCATTTATTTCCAATTCGTATAAACGAATATCGAGATTTTGACGCGGTAAATTATGAGGAAATAAAAATATGTCAAGCAGCCTGTGAATGTGGAAGTGCGCTAGAGGTTCCCCTATATATTTTTTTAAAAGAACCACTTATTCGTAAGTATGGAGAAGATTGGTATAAAGAATTACTTGAGGCCGCTAAGCTTTTGAAGAAATAAGACTATCTTTCATATATTTTCGATCTACATAAAAAGTTCCAAAAGGAAGTATTGAAGCGAACAATATAATACTAAGGTCTTTGAAATCCCATTTAGGCGCCTTATCTATATTTATCTTTAGATTTATATGTTGTCCCAACATGTTCCATGTTTTAGGATATTTTAGGATTAGAGATAATAAAATATATAATATAAAAAGTATTCCGTGTGGCATTCCTAAAATACCCACCCATTTAGGCTCGTCTGCCCAATATTTAATTGGAACAGCTATAAAAAGAAGGAGTATGTATGATACTCCCTCTAAAAATGCAACAATTTTAAAAGTTTTGTTCATTATTTGAACGCGTTCTCTCCTGTAATATCTAGTCCAGTAATTAATAGGTGTATATCATGTGTGCCTTCATATGTAATCACGGACTCTAAGTTCATCATATGTCTCATGATAGAATACTCTCCTGTAATTCCCATACCCCCTAAGACTTGTCTTGCTTCCCTTGCTATATTTAGAGCCATTTCTACATTGTTTCGTTTACACATAGATATTTGCGCAGAAGTTGCTCTTCCCTCATCCCTTAAGACTCCCAATCTCCATGTTAAGAACTGGGCCTTCGTAATTTCAGTAATCATTTCTGCTAATTTTTTTTGTTGTAGTTGAAAGGATGCAATTGGTTTTCCAAACTGAATCCTTTCTTTTGAATATCTTAATGCGGTGTCGTAACAGTCCATTGCAGTGCCTATAGTTCCCCAAGCAATCCCATATCTTGCAGAATCTAAACAACCAAGAGGAGCTCCCAATCCATCTTTATTTGGTAAAATATTGTCTTTAGGAATTTTTACATTGTCAAATACTAACTCTCCAGTAGAGGAAGCTCTTAAACTCCATTTACCATGAGTCTCAGGGGTAGAAAACCCTTCCATTCCTCTTTCCACCAACACTCCTTTTATCCTTCCCTCTTCATTTTTTGCCCATACAACAGCAATGTCTGCAAATGGAGCGTTGGAAATCCACATCTTAGCGCCATTTAAAAGATAATAATCGCCCATATCTTTGATATTTGTTACCATTGCTCCTGGATTTGAACCGTGATCAGGCTCTGTTAATCCAAAACAACCGATAAATTCTCCTGTCGCTAGTTTGGGTAAAAATTTCATTTTTTGTTCTTCGTTTCCATATTTCCAAATTGGATACATTACCAAAGAAGATTGTACAGATGAGGTGGAACGAATGCCACTATCTCCTCTTTCTAATTCTTGCATAATTAATCCGTATGAAATTTGATCTAATCCAGCGCCCCCATATTCTATTGGAATATACGGGCCGAAACCACCTATCTCACCTAATCCCTTTATAATTTGTTTTGGGAATTCAGCTTTCTGGCAAGCTTCTTCAATTATAGGAGAGACCTCTCTTTTCACCCATTCTCTTGCAGCATCCCGAATTAACTTATGTTCTTCTGTTAGTAATTCATCTAACAAAAAATAATCAGGAGCTTGATATAAATCTTGTGACATAATTATTTTTTTAAATTTTTATCACTGCAAAAGTATTGAATAATCTCTTATCAGTATCTTTGTTATTCAATTTTTTATAATGAATGCTATTGAGCTAACTTCTCAGACTAATAATTTAAGTTTTATTTTACTCTTAATTTCATTTTCTATTATAGGTTTATTGTATGCTTTTCATTATAAGTATTCTAAAGAATTAATTTTAAGTGTTTTTAGTCAAAGAAATGCAAATCAATATTTAAGAGATGAAAATGTTTTTAAAAGAAGAGTTAATATTTTCTTCAATATCTTAATGACATTAAACATATCAGTGTTTGTCTGTATCGCTATTTTTAGTCAGGAATTAAAGTTTGTTTTATTTTTGAATATTTTATTTTTTACATGTGTATACTATTCCATTAAATTTATCTGTATTTGGTTTATTGCAACTTTATTAAAAATGCATAAAATTATTAATACAGCATTATTTTTCACAACGCTTT
>NZRO01000052.1:4029-74884 GCA_002696275.1 Flavobacteriales bacterium | reverse complement strand
ATTTCTTAGATAAAATATCTACCTTTAAGGGGGCGAGTAAAAGATTGGAACTTGTAAAAAAACACTATTCATCTGCAATCTATAAAGATTTTGCACATTCACCTTCGAAGTTAAAAGCAACCACATCAGCCATGAAAAAACAATTTTTCGACAGAAAACTTGTAGCTTGTATAGAGCTGCATACTTTTAGTAGTTTAAATGAAGAATTTCTAGACCAATATAAGGGAAGTATGGATGGAGCAGATACTGCCATTGTTTATTTTAGCCCGGCAGCTATTACTCATAAAAAATTAAGACCCATTACAAAAAAACAAGTACATTCATCTTTTGGAAGAGAGGATTTGTTGGTCTTTACAGATTCTAATGCTTTAGAAGACTATTTAAAATCTTTAGACTGGAAAAATAGTAATTTATTAATGATGAGTTCTGGAAATTTTAATGGAATTTCTTTAGAATCGATTATTTAGAAAACTATCATATAAAACACTCCATAATCTAAGCATATTTTTATATTCAAAAAAAATGACAAATATTTCTAAATAAAAAGTATTAGAATAATATAATACTTAAAAGATTTATTTAACATAAATTAAATATTGCGTAACTAAATATAAATTGATTCGTAAATATAAAAACTAAAAAATAATACATATAGACTAAAATTTTACTTACAATCCATAAATTATATTTATAATGAAAGAAGTAAGTAAATTATTTAGCCACTTTCCAATCTAGTTTTATTTCATCAATTCAATTAACAAATTGTACAACTTTTAAAACTAAAAAAATGAAAAAATTAAAATTAATAGTTATTTGTTTATTTGTAACAGGATATTGTTACTCTCAAACATCTGACACAATATGTCATATGGTAGCCGGTAAAATTCACTTTGAATTTGATTATTATAATAGTAAAATCATAAATAAAACCAAAAACATTGTTTTTAAAGATGTTACTGTAAACATAAACAAATATCAATATCTTATATTGGATCTTTATGATGCTTGTAAATGTGTTGAGTCTAAAAACTTAGTTAAAAGAAGAAAGTTAATTGTATATTACAACAACGGTGAAATTGAAGAATTTACATATAATAGCTTAGACAAAACAATAGGCTTTGATGGAGAAGATATTAATAAGATTGTTATTAAAAAACCAAATGAATTACATTTAAAACTTAATAAATTAATTGAGTCTGTTAAATAGAAAAGTCAAATATTTTTAATGATAAGTTCTGAAAATTTTAAGAAATGTAATTATGCGAATTAATCATAAAAAAAACCACTCAGTGAGTGGTTTTTTTAAAAAAACAAATCATTTAAAAATTATGCTGTAACAGCAACAGTACCTGCAAAAACGGCAATTGCTAAAATCCAAATTAACACATAAATTGCAATGGCCCATAAAAATCCTCTCCACGCACCCCTAACCATTTCATCATCATCCATTAAATAAGCAATCAACACTCCAAAAATCCCAAGAAAAACTCCTAATAAAATTCCTATCATTTTAGAGTCTGGGGCCTTACTTTCCGCTTGATTACTCGATACGAACTCAGTAGATTCAGTCTCAACTACAGGGAATGAAGCAAAAGTTACTGTGGTAAAAGTAAAAAAGGTCATAAATAATAATATAATTTTTTTCATATTTTTTTAGTGTTGGTTAATATTCAACAAATATAATATTTTTTTTATTAGTTTTGAATTATGAAAAGCTTTTCATCTATTTTATTCATACTAATTTCATTTTCCCTTTTTTCTCAAAATATTCAAGAAAACATCTATAGTGGAATAATTAGTATTAAAAATGGAAAACCAATAGCTTATGAAATAAATTTAACACAAGAAAAAGGTATAGTAAACGGTTTTTCCATCACAGATAAAGCAGGTAAAAACGAAACTAAATCTGATATTAGTGGAATTTATAATAGAAATACTAAAACCTATAAATTAAAAGAAACTCAGGTGCTATCTACTAAATCTGAGGCAGATCTTAATACCTTCTGCTATATTAACATGGAAGTAAAAGAAAAAGGTAAATTTCAACTTAAAAGATATGAAGGTACTTTTGTAGGATTGTTTACTAATGGAGATACTTGCGCTTATGGAGATATAGTTTTAATGGAAAAAGAGAGATTAGAAAAAATCACAAAAAAAGTAGAAAAGAAAATTGAAAAATATAACAAGAAACGAACAAATAATGAGATCCTTAGTACAAAAGTACTTAAAGAAGGAGATGACATGTATATTCAGTGGAATTCTGATAAATTAACAATCTATATCTGGGACGCTAACACTGAGGATGGAGATAAAATTAATCTTTCTATTAATGATAAAACTATTTTATCAGACTATATAACAAGAAAAAAAAGAAAAAAAATAAAACACAACCTTAAAATTGGAGAAAACAAAATAAAAATTGAAGCTATCAATGTTGGTGAGAATCCCCCAAACACCAGCAGAATTGAATTAGTAGACTCAAGAACTAAATACCCAATAATTACTCAACTTGAAGTTGGAAAATCTGCTATTATTACAATTATTAAGTAGATTTCTTTCTATAAATAAATACTAAAAGAATAATTACAAGTATTGAAATAAGAGATATTATTAGAATATTCCTAATATATCTTTTTGTTTCTAACTGATCAAGTATTACTAAATAAGGTTCGTTGTGTAATCCTATACTTTCATTTATAGTATTTTCCCAATGAAATTTCTCATTATAAATACTATCAAATGGTATATTTCTTATATAACTAGTTTTCCGTTCCGAAATAGTGTAAGAAACACTATCTACAAAATTTCCTTTTCTATCATATAATGCCAGTTTTTCTGAAACAGAGGAAATACCAAACCCAATATTAAAATATACCACTGAGTCAATATATTCAATTGTATCATTCCGATGAAAAACTGCAAATTTATTTTTAGGAAGAATTCCTTTTGAAATTATACAAACATTAGAATTCTTATCTATTATAGTCCAACCACTTAAGTCAACATCTTTATTTTCCAAGTTTAATATCTCTATACAATCATTTTTATAATCAATTTCATTAATTATAACATTGAAATCTGATTTCTTATTCGGAATAAAATTAATATTAATATCAAGCTCTTTATTAGAATTAGGGACAATAAAACTCTTTTCATAGCCAGAATAAGAGAAACCAACATTTGGTATAATTTTAATTGGAACTCTTAAATCCACATAAAATGAAAGTTCTGAAGTATCTGAAAGAATTATATTATTGTTAACATAAACTTTACCATCTTTAAAATTACTAATATTTAATCTTACTAAATACCTATCGTTTAAATCAAACTTTTGCTTCAACTGACTATATAAAACATTATCTCTTTTTAAAGCAAAGAAATTGAGCTGGTCTACTGCCTTTTGCCATCTGTTAATACTCCCCTGATTTCTTTGAAATTTTTTTCTATGTTTATAATGATATTCCATCTCCAGTCTATACTTATTTTCAAGTACATTTATTTCTTCTTGTACAACATCAGTACTTAGATGAGTAGATAGTAAAAATGAAAATTGGTTAATAAAGTAGGATTGAAAATCTTTGTTATTTAATAAACTTCTCAATAAGAAAGTAGACCATGTAGGATTATACCATTTTGTTTTTATGGGAGATGTAAAATCTTCTAAAAGATTACTATTATAATTCCCCCAACCTAAATCCGTATCATATAATATCCATCGAAACTTTCCATTTAATGAATCAGATCTCCAAAATCTAATATTTCCTCTAGCGTCTGTATTACCAAAATAAATTTGATGTATCCAATAATTTGCAAAGTTCTCTACATCCATCATCTTTTTAATCTGATTATAATGTTCTGAATCATTCAAATTATTTTCGTCTACATATTGCAATAAAAGATCATACTTCTCTCCTGAACCCTCTTCTACAAAATTATAAGCTTGAAGCATATCTACACCCTCAGTACCGCAATTGTAGTGATTGTCAATATAAAATTCATTTATCTTTTCTCTAATATTATAAACACCCCAATATTCTGAATTTACAAATAAATGTGATGGATTGTTTGCTTGTACATCTATATTAGATTTTGCAGCTATTGTAGTAGATAAAACATCTTTAAATCGTGTTTTTAAATAATCATTCCCCGAATGTCTTAATATAAATTGTTTATATGGTTTCTCTCCAGAATTAAAAATATTTGCATTAAATCTAGAGTTACCATAAATATCTCTTGCAATAAATCTCAATGATTTTTCAGGGTAATAAATAGTCATTCCACCAAATATTCTTATTCCAGCATCTTGACTTATTATTCTCTCTCCTAAATTATTATACATTTCCACATAAACATCTCTTTCCATTTTTTTTGAATAGTTAGAGTTTAACATAACTTTTAGAGTAGTATCATAATAAGCATTAGGTCCTTCTACATAAATTCCTGTAATAGAATCATATAAAGCTTTCTCAGAGACAGAAATAGAAACAACATTAAATTTAGTTTTAAATCCAATAAAATAAGTATTAGATCCTAATTTTACAACCGAATCTCCACGTAACAAACCAAAAGCAATAGTTGTTGTTTTATCTATTAAAATAGAATCTTTATATATCTTACTTCTCTTATTTATATTATTCTGATATGAGTATAAAACCTTAGTATCAGATGCATGAATTTTTAAATAAAATGGATGTTCAAAAAAACCTGCTTCATGAGAAAAATGGACTTCCTGAGAAATAGAAAAGAAACTACAAAAAATGAATAGAAATAAAAATACTCTATTCATTTCTTAATATCTTAAATTCAATCCTTCTGTCTCTTTCATCTTTATATTTTTCTATTCTAGAACCATATCCTACAAAAGAAATATTAGTCATGTCAAGTCCATTTTCTTTCAGATAATTATATATTCTTTCTGCTCTTAAAGTGGAAATGTTATCATTTAAGAAATCATTTCCTGTACCCTTATCAGCATGACCTCCAATCTCAATCTTCATATTCTCTTCTGAATTTAATATTAATAAGATGTCATTTAAAACAAGCTTATCTTTTGGACTAATAATAGAACTATTTTTATTAAAATTAATTTGGTAAGAAATATTTGTAATGTTAAAATCAATTCTTCTGTTTTTAGCATGTTGCTCTTTAGAACACCAAACATCATCTTTACATTCATTAGTCAAAAGTTCTTCACCATAACCCTTAAAACTTAATTGAGAAGAGTCTACTCCTTGCAGAATCAGATAGTCCATTACATTTTGAGCTCTCTTTTCAGACAAAACTAAATTATGTTCTTTGGAACCTTTAGAGTCAGTATGTCCAGAGACCTCTACTCCTAAATATGAATTTTCTTTTAACATTGCAGCGTACTCATCCAAAAAAGTAGAAACAGAAGGTGGTAGATCAGAAATATTAGAAGGAAATAGAACGGTTATTTTTAATGATTTTAACTCATCATTATTATTCTGAACAATTATTTTATCATTTGCTCTTTCATCATCATAACATGGACAAATTTCATTGCTTATCTCTTCTGATATTGAATATTTTTCTAAAGGTTCAAAGTCTCTAATAGCATTTCTTATTCTATCATATCCTCTAGTCCAATTATCAGCACAATCCTCCCAATAGTGAAGAGCAGTTTCTGTAGAAAAACCACAAAACTGTTTCAACAAAACAGCTGAAACAAAACCAGATTGATGCCAACCATTCCAACAATGTAAATAAACTGGACCTAATTCATGATTTGTGATAGAGTTATAAGTAAACATTAATATACTATCAAGTTCTGAAGAGGTGTTACCACCTAACTGAAAATATTTTAATGTATCGTTCGAATTCTCGTTAGTTAAAAAACTAGGAGCTGTCTCAAAATTCTCAACATATAAGTATACAGATGTAGAAAATCCATTATTAAGTAGATTGTTTAAACCATCTATTGGAAGTGGATTCTTATTAGATCTTTTATTTGTCCTATGATAGTAATTATTTCCTCCCCCTCGATACGCTACCCCATGTAAAATTGTTCTAAAATTTCTTGTTCCATATAAATTTTCAAAACCATTTCCTTGGTTGTCTGTTATTTTATCTTGCACACAATTAACATTATAAAGGAGCTTATATTTATTATACTTTTTCAGTAACAATGAGTTCGTATCAGAAATAGTTGAATCTTGAGAAAAAAGACTTGAAAAAACGAAAATAAAGGAAAAGAAAAATACTTTTTTTATCATGATTGAAGATTTTTTGATTATTACAAATTTAATATTAAAACCTACTATTTTCTGATAGATTGCACTCTCTTTATGCTGTTTGTTAACAAGGTTTTCTTAATTTCTTTATCTTAATACAAATCAAAAAAAGTGATTTCTATATATATTTACATCAGAAATTATGAAATTTATATAGATATGAAATTTAAATTATCGGAATACATAGCTGAAATTATAGTAATTTCAATCGCTATTATAGTATTTTCTATTTAAAAGAAAGAATAATATTGACTCTGAAACTCTCTATCTCCTTTATATCTTTCATCTATAAGTAAGTAAGATTACAAAGAGAAAAAAAATTTCATTTTTGTTGATTTTTTCCATATTTACTAAATTATTTATAACTTGAACCTTTGGAAAAGAAAAAAGTTCAAAAAGAAATATAATAATTTTATTATTGATTATTTTTCATCTAATTGACGACAGTAAACTAAAAAGTAATATATAATTATGTCTAGGGAGCCTACACAAATAATAAGAAATTAAAGTTACTAGATAAGATTAATAGAAATTAGAAAATAAATAGTGACTCTGAAGGGATTCGAACCCCTAACCTCCTGATCCGTAGTCAGGTGCTCTATCCAGTTAAGCTACAGAGCCAAAATTTCTACAAATATATTTAAAGCAATAATAAAGAGAGTATAAAATAAGTTAAGAATTTCTTTTATCTTATTTCTAAATTAAGACCATATAAAGATAAATCTTTCTTTAAATTCATTAAATCTAAAAACGAACCTTCTTTTATAACACATCTACCAGTATAGTGTGTAATTACAGCCGACTGTTCTGCTTGAATAGGAGTGTGACTACAAACCAAGACTAAACAATCTATAACATAATCAAAATCATTTACATCATCATTTAGTAAAATCAAAGATGTTTTTCTTACATCAGTCTTTCTTTTGTGATAAGGGAATTCATGTGTGTAGTCCATAGTTTATTTCTTTTCTCTAAATTTAGTTTTATTTTCCTCTCCCCTAATCAATCTTTCAATATTTTTTTGATGAGTTATTAACGTTAAAATTGGCACAAAAATAGAGAATATTTCTAAAGAAGAGTTTAAATCTGTATTTTCTAAAACAAAAAAAACTACTAAAGGAAAGGCTATAGACGCTAAAATAGACCCTAATGAAACATATTTACTAACAAAAAACACAATTACAAATACCATCATTGAAGCTAAAGCAGCTAACGGACTTAATCCAATCAATAATCCTAATAATGTTGCGACCCCTTTTCCTCCTCTAAATCCGGTATATATTGGAAACAAATGACCAACAACTGCAGCGATACCAAAAGCTAACTGAATCTCAAATTGTGATGCCGTAACTGTTTCAGTAAATGGATTGCAACCACTTGAAACAAACATGATATAATTTACTGAAACCCACCCTTTAAAAACATCCATTATCAACACTGGAATTCCGGCTCTTTTGCCTAATACTCTAAATGTATTAGTCGCTCCCGCATTTCCACTGCCATACTCCCGAACATCTTTATTATAAAATGTTTTTCCAATCCATACCGCAGAAGGAAAAGAACCCGTGAGATAGGCTAAGAATAAGAATAATATATGTTCTGGATTAATCATTTAGAGTTTGCGAATATAACAATTAATCTATTTTACGAATTTCTCGATCAAATTGCTCCATTTTATCTTCAGAGCAATACACATATCGATATGGAGGCTTTCCCTTACCCTCATCCGCTCTTCTATTTTTTGCCTTCATATTTATGAGTATATTATTATAATCATCATTTGTTGAATAAGAAAACATCACATTATTTTTATACTCAAAGAAATATACATCTCCATATTCTGTTTTAAGTAAAATATTCAAAACATCATTTCCATTCTTTTTACTTAATCTTACCCAACCATCCATTACAGAATTTAACTGTCTATCATAAATGTTACCAACACCAATTTTTCCCTTATTTATGTAAGCCTGATGTTTGTCGCTCCAAACCAAAGTTATATCCGTAAAGCATAATGTCTTATTCAACTCATTTGGAAAATCTTTAAATTCATCTAAAGCTTCAATGTCAATAATCAATTCTTCTGATCTAGACTTTCCTACTAAACGAGCAAGTGTTCTACTGTAAAACTCTCCAAAAGTGAAATCAGTTACACCATAAGCTTCAAATATATTTTCAGCCATAATAGACAGAGCTTCTTTATTAAACATAAAATCAAGCATTAAAAACATTTGAAACTCTGTTTTATTATTTTTCTCATCCCTATCAGCAAATCCAATACTTTTAACTTTTAATTGACCATAATCCAAATTAATATCCATAACTCCTTCTGCTTGAGACTTACAATTATTCTCATTTAATGTAAATATATTAGAGATAGAATCCTCTCCCTGAATTATGAATGATGAAGTTCTTTTATCATAACTTAAATAGGTGTTTGCACTTATTATTTCTACATCAATTGGTCTTTCCTTTAAACTCAAAAATGATGTATACATATGAGTTGAATCTAAATTCATTAAAATCCCAGTAGCTAATCTATCACCTTCATCATTCCTTAACTCAGAATCTAACTTAAATTGAATTCGTTTAGGATTTATTTCTGAAGAAAAAGCAACCCACTCTTCCTTTATCAAATTACAATTACTATTCATCTTGAAAAAACCATCAAATGTTAACAATCGGTGTGATGCTTTTAGATTCACAGTCCCTTTAAATAAAAATTTAGAACCTATTTTAAATGGTTCCGCGTTATCTACTTCTCCTCTTCCAATAGTAGATTTTGCATCATTAACTGAAATATCACTAAAGAAAATACGCTGTTCTTCACCAAGATCGTCTTTATAGGTATAATCTCCACTTGCTGTATATTTTTTACCCCCATCAATATTGACACTTGCATTAGTAAACTGATGATATTGAGTACTATTATTAGCAAGAATTCTCGCATCTGAAATAGTAGGTATAAATGCACCTTTTTCTACAACAAAACCCTTTGATGGATAGATTATTACATCTGCAACTAAAATATCATTCACACCATTAACATTGATTACATTATCTCTTAAGTTATAGGTAGAGGTTTTCGCAACAAAAGAAAGAGAATCCTGTTCTGGGTGAACAGAAATAAACTTAGATCCTTTGGAATTCTGATCTTGATCTCCTAATGTCAGCATTTGTTTGTCCATATCCCAATGCAACATATCAATGTAGCATATATATTCATTCGCAGGGAGTTCTACAAACGAACCTTTTCCGTTAGAAAAAAAATCTCCAGTCCTACTAGATAAATCTATATGAGTTTTTAAATCATTTGATTTAAATGCAATTCCTCCCAAATCTGTAAATACCGATAAATCAGCTGTGTCAGCACCAAACCAATTTGCATTATATGTAAATAAATCGGATTCCATCTTAGAACTCTCTAAATTCATAATACCTCTACCTGTAAGGCCTGTTGGTTTTAAAACTATATTTCCGTTAAATTCTGCTTGGTTTTCATAAAAATTAAAATCTGATTTTAATTTATGAACCCTATATCTTTCATTATATGGCTCATACAATCCAAAAGTTTCTGAATTTTCTACCTGAGGAAATTCAATACCCTCATTTACCTTATTTAGTACAAATTCTTGTGTAAATAATGCTATAGAATCAGGGAAAAAATAGATTTCATTAGATTTTGTACTAGATGTTAGGTATTCTAACACTCCATCTCCTTTTAATCCTTCATTACTCAAATATATCTTATTATTATACTTCGCTTTTCCTCCATACAATGGAAAACCTTGAACTGGAGTTTCCCTTATAAAACCAAGAGAATAGTCATCCATCATGGTTAATGTATCTGGAAAAACAGGAAATATATCTGCAGACTCAAATGTTCCAGGAAATCTCAATCCTTTTCCCGCAAAACTTTCTAAACTATCAATTTCAAAAGTATCTAAATGAAATGAAAACTTTTCTCTATTATAAACTCCCCCAAATGTAGAAGGCTTATCATAATACACATAAGAGTCATCAAAACTCTTAAATATTGGGTACTCTGGAAAACTATCCTTTTTTAATCCAGATTTATTATTAGGATCATCTATTTTCAAATCACCAGTAACTGCCTGAATAACTGTTTTAATTCTGACTAACTTTTCATTCCCATAATCATCTCTTTGTATTGGTATAATCGGAACTGCTAACTGTACGGAATCAATTTTATTTAAGTCAATCTTAAAATCATCATATTTAAAATTAAAGTCCTTACCATACAACACAAACCTACCTCTTCCAGCAGAAATTCTACCAGAAAAATCAAAATCTCTATTCTTCTTAACACTTACTTTTCCTCCATATGGTTGAATATATACTTTCTGAGAATCGCTTAGAGACACAAAATTTACACCTAGAATATTCAAATCCTTTGTATTTAGATTTAACGAAGAATTTACAAGCATGTTATTTCCTGATTTAGAAACCTTTGACTGAAATATAATTACATCATAATCTCCTTTTTGAAGCCTAGCATCTACATAATTTTTTAATTTTTCCTGTACTGTAGCTCTATGTGTCGCTACATTATAGTATAAGAACCCTTTGTTAGCCAAATTCATTAAATATGGTTGAATTTGCTCTAATGGATAACCTGCGAAAGCCGCGAATTCAGATGAAGAAAAATTCGTTTTACCACTTCTTTTTACAAACTTATGTATAAGCATTAATGGATTTACCTTATCAATCCCTCTTAAAGAATGATACATTTGATCATTATAAGATGAAATGGACTCAAAATTTACTGTAGAGACTGATGCAACTGGAAGAGACCCTAAATAAATATTATCTTCATCAATTTTCCACTCTAACAATTCTGAATCCATTGTAAGTTGATGATAACTATTATATATTGGAGAACCAGAAAGGCCCTTTTTATCTCTATAAAGTTTTAACTTTCTCTCAGATTGTTCGTATGTAAATTGTAAAGAGGGGTGATAAATAGAATCTTGATCAAAATAAATTTTTACTGAGGTTGATGATGAATAAATTACACTCTTTTTTATACTAAACATACTTGAGTTAGCTACTAAGATGTTTTTACCATTTTTCTTTATTATAATCTTTGCAGAAGCGTCCTTTCTACCATCGGCAATAAACTCTCGACCCCTTAAAGTATATCCTCCCTTATAATCGACATTAGGCAAGATGTCTTCAATTACAATATTCTTTTTGTAAGACTTGAACACAGGAAAATGTTCTGTAGCAGAACCTGAGACAATTTTATTAGAAAACTGACCAATAATAGGGATTGAAAAAAGTGTATTATTAAAGAACTTAACAGAATCAGCTTTAAAATGAGTCTGCCTTACATCTATATAATAGTCTGACAAATTCGCATAAACAGAATCTGAGGGCCAAGATCTTTCTCTCCAATCAACCTGTCCTTTTGAGCCTTGAAAAGTGTGACTCTGAATCCAATATTTACCGGTAGTATTATAAATATTTATGGAACCATTTCTATTTGTACAATTTAAATCTAATAATGTATTAAACTCTACATATGGAGTTCCCATTTCATCCTTAAACTTAAATGAACTTGCATCAGCTGTCCATCTAAGTGTTTTACTATCTCGTAATGTTTTATTAGACAAAAATGAAGAAGTAAACTCACAATACTTTAACAATTTTTTGGAGTTTGAATTTATAAGTATATTTTTAGATACTTGAAGCCAATCAGACAGTTTACTTTTATTCATTGGATCAGAACTAATCTGTAAAACTACACTAAAGAAGTCTCTAAAATAAGGTGAAGGTTTCATCTTTGCCCCTAACATTAGATTGGAAATATCTACAATACTTTTCTGATCTTTTACAGATATATTAAACTTCCTAAAACTTTTAGAAATATTTTTAGAAATTTGTCTTAACTCATCATTTTGAGACTTATTTAGATATACATCTAATTCTGTGAGAAAGATATCAATCTCCTCAGAGAATGTAGTGATTTTCTGAGAATTAGATTGAAAAGAAAAACCAACTATAAAAACTAAAGCTAAAGATCTTCTTATTTTATAAAATGTAATAAATTCCATTTATCTTTATTTTTTTGAGAAACTAAAGAAAGCCCTAAACTTTCTGCTTTTTCTCTAATTAATGTAACATCATCTGAAAGAAAACCACTTAAAATTAAATCTGAATTTTCTTTCATTGACTTGTAATATTTATCTATATCGTAAAGTATAACATTCCTATTTATGTTAGCTAAAACAATATCAAAATCTCCTTTTATCCTACTAATATCCCCTAGTAAAAATTCAATTGAATCTATATTGTTTAAAACAGCATTTTCTTTAGAATTCTCATAAGACCATTCATTAATATCAATTCCTAAAGTATCTTCAGATCCTAACATTTTAGATAGAATTGCCAATACTCCTGTTCCACAACCTATATCTAAAACTGATTTCCCTTTAAAATTCAAACAAAACATTTCATTAATCATTAAGAAAGTAGTTTCATGATGTCCTGTTCCGAATGACATCTTAGGTGTAATAACAATCTCATACTTGCAGCCTACTGTTTCATGAAAATGTGCTCTAATAACACATTTCTCATTTATTTCTACCGGTTCAAAATTTTTCTCCCAATTAGAATTCCAATTTTCTTGATTTATATATTTGATAGAATAATTAAATGAGAATAAGTTTTCTAAATCAGATAAAACTAAATTCAACTTATCTTTATTATAAAATTTTTCCTGAATATAAGCATTTACCCCGTCTTCAGTTACTACATAACTTTCAAACTCAATTTCATTTAATTTAGCAGCAACTATATCAGAGATAAAATCTTTATCTTGCAGAACAAATGATAATTCTATGTAATTCATTGAAATGACTTTATAATTTCTACAAAACTATTTGCATCTAATGACGCACCTCCTATGAGTCCTCCATCAATATTTTCTTTTGAGAATAATTCTCTAGCATTATTTGGCTTACAGCTTCCACCATAAAGAATAGAACAGTTTGCTGACACATTCTCACCATATTTATCTGAGATGACAGATCTTATATATGCATGAATTTCTTCTGCTTGAGATGAACTTGCGGTAACACCTGTACCAATAGCCCAAATTGGTTCATAGGCAATTACAATTTTTGAAAACTCTTCTTCTGTTAAATGAAATAAACTTTCAACAATCTGAGATTTTATCCAATCAAAATGGACTCCAGACTCTCTTTGTTTTAATGATTCTCCACAACAAAATATCACATCTAAATTATTAGATAATGAAAGATCGACTTTAGTCCTCAAATCCGTATTAGTTTCATTAAAATATTCTCGCCTTTCTGAATGTCCTAAAATTATATACTTTACACCCAAAGAATGTATCATTTCTGCAGAAACCTCTCCAGTAAACGCTCCATTTTTATTTTTACTAATATTCTGAGAAGCCGTGTGTACATAACTTAAATCAGTACACATTTTATTTACTTTATATAAATAAGTATAAGAAGGAGCAAAAACAACTTCTACATTATTATTTTTAAGCATAGATATCACCTCTTCAACCAACTCTAAAGATTCTTTCCTTTTTAAATTCATTTTCCAATTACCTACTACAATATTTTTTCTCATTTTATTTTATTTAATCTATTTCTGGGATCAATAACAGCATAAGTAATATCAACCATTATATTAATAATAACAAAAACTAATGAAATAATCAAAACTGAACCCATAACTATAGGCATATCAAGATTATTTAAAGCGTCAACTAGTTCTTTTCCTATTCCGTTCCACGCAAAAATGTACTCTACAAAAACAGCTCCAGCCAACAGAGATGCAAACCATCCTGATACTACGGTAACAATGGGATTTAATGAGTTTCTCAATGCATGTTTGAAAACTACCATAAATCTAGAAAGTCCTTTTGCACTAGCAGTTCGAATATAATCCATCTTCAATACTTCTAACATGGAGCTTCGACTTAATTGAATAATTACAGATAGAGGTCTAATCCCTAATGTTAGTGCTGGTAAAATTAAATTCTTTAAATTTAAATAAGTACCCCTACCATAATCGTCAACTTCGAACAAACTTCCTGTCATACTTAGTCCTGTAAAATCATGTAATATAAATGCAAAAAACCAAGCTATTATTATGGAAATGAAAAAAGAAGGTAAAGACATTCCAAACACAGAAAAAAACAATATGGATCTATCTAAAAATGTATCTTTATATAAAGCAGTCACTACCCCTAATGACAGACCAATAATAATTGCAAAAATTATAGAACTAAGTGCTAAAATAATAGTAAGTGGAAATGTTTCAGAAATAACAGAATTAACCGTCTTCCCCCTTTTTACAAATGATTCTCTTAAATAAGGAAATTTAACAACTATACTTCTATTTTTAAATGAAAGAATTGAGATAAAATTATATTTTCTTTCGGATAAATAAGTATAGCTATTTTCATCTGAAATATCATGAATCGAGACAGGAGATATGTCATTTAGATATAAAAAATATTGTATTAATACTGGTTTATCAAAACCATATTGCTCTTTAATTACCTCTAACTGCTTAGAATCTTCTCTTTGAGAAAGCATCATTCGAGCTGGATCACCTGGCATTACCTGAAATAAAAAGAAAACAAGACTTATAACTCCCCATAATACAAGGAATCCGTAAAACATTTTTTTAACAATGTATTTTGTCACAAATAATTTATTCGTATAGAATTCTATTTAAGTCCTCAGCACTAAACTCATTTTCTGATGTACCAGCGTACAACTTAACTTGTCTATTTCCATCATATAAAATAATAACAGGATTATCATAATCTGGAAAAGTTATCTCCATATAACTATCCACCTCATCTGTTTCGTAATTTGCAAATGGCATAACTTGATAGGGGTATTCTTTTCCTGCTACTTCAAAAAATTCCGGAATCTTTGCTTCTTCTGTATCAGAAAAAACAATATGTACAGGTGGAAAACTCTCATTTAATTTAGAAAGAGAATCCAAACTTCTTGCTGAATGCTGACAGTGTTCACATCCCGCATCGAAAAAACAAAGAATCTTTGGGCCTAAACCTCTACTAAATTCATCACTCTCTACATATAAAAGAAATTCATCAGAAGAAGCTGCTCCCTCTAAAGATTTTGATTGATAAGATATTGGAATTAAAGAGAACATTAAGGTTGATATTAATAAAAACAGAATAACCAATCTTTGAAACTTCTCTCTAACATCAGTAGATTTTTTATAAATAACAGCTAATATTACCAAAGTAATTATATTCTTAATTAGAGCTTGTAGTGGAGTCATAGGAATTAAATCTCCAAAGCATCCACAATTCTCAGAATCTCCAAAAATTTGAGTTGAGAGATGAATACTAAATATCGTAACCATTGCAAAAGATAAAGGAACAATCAATCTTTTCAAATAATTATTAAATAACATTGTAATAGATAAAAATATCTCGGCACCAATAATAAATCTAGAAAAATAAGGGGCTAAGGATTCTGAAAATCCCATTGGAATTAATTGTCCTTGTTCAAAAACCTTTGTAATTCCAAAAATTGGTGTTGGATATAATTTTGCAATTGCCGAAAGTAAAAACAAGCCTGAAATTAATATTCTTAAAGAAAAAATTATTTTTTGTTCTGTAGTTTTCATAATGGTTTTTTAAGTTTTATTAATGCAAATACTGAATAGTTTAACATGTCTAAATAATTAGCGTCAATTCCTTCGGAAATGATTGTATTCCCCTTATTATCTTCAATCTGTTTTACTCTCAATAATTTTTGAAGAATTAAATCTGTAAGAGAACTCACTCTCATATCTCTCCAAGCTTCACCATAATCATGGTTCTTATTTAACATCAATTCTTTAGCTTGTATTGCATATTTTTCAAACAAATTCATAGCTTCATCATACTTCAATTCTTCAGATTGTTCCGAAACACCTAAATCTAATTGAATCAGTCCAATTATGGAATAATTTACTATTCCAATAAATTCACTCATGACTCCTTCTGCTACTCTTTGAGAACCTTTTTCTTCAATACTTCTTATGCGTTGTGCTTTTATAAAAATCTGATCTGTAAGAGAACTGATTCTAAGAATTCTCCAAGCTGAACCATAATCTTTCATCTTTTTAGCAAAAATGTCCTCACATTTTTTTATTATTGAATCAAATTCGGATATAGTTTTTTCCATAAATATTTTTAAATAATAAAGCCGAAATATACATCTTTTTACAAGTAATCAAAATGAAGAAAAAACAGAATAAAATAGACTTATCAACAAAAATGGTAATGGGAATTTTAAATCTTACCAACAATTCTTTTTTTGATGGTAAAAAATATAATACTACAGAAAAAGCAATTGAACAAGCTAGAAAAATGATTGAAGAGGGAGCAGGGATAATTGATTTAGGAGCTCAATCCTCAAAACCAGGAAGTGAAGAGATTTCAAAGGAAGAAGAATGGGGCAAATTAAAAGATGTTTTAATAGCACTTAGAGATGAGTTTAATGATATATTAATTTCAATCGATACTTATAGATCTGAAATTGCCGAAAAAAGTATTAACAATGGAGCAGATATTATTAACGATATTTCAGCTGGAGATTTAGACGAAAAAATGTTTTCTGTCATCGCAAAATACAATGTACCCTACATAATAATGCATATGCAAAATACTCCAAAAAACATGCAAAAAAAACCTGTATATCACAATGTAGTTGATGATATATTATCCTACTTTGAAAAGAAAATTAAAATCCTTAAAAAACTTGGAATCAATAATCTTATTATAGATCCTGGATTTGGTTTTGGCAAAACAATTAACCATAATTACGAAATTCTTAATAACTTAGATAAATTTAAATCTCTTAAAGTTCCTATATTAATTGGCACTAGCAGAAAAAGTATGATATATAATTTATTAGAATGCGAACCAGAATCCGCTTTAAATGGAACAACTATAACAAATACTCTTTCTCTAACAAAAGGAGCTAACATCTTAAGAGTTCATGATGTAAAAGAAGCTGTAGAGTGCATAAAAATTACTAATTTCGCAAAAAACAAATAATTTATGGATATAATTTGGGAATCAATCTTTACTATAGGATCATATGATATTTCCATCATGGATATTATTGATTTGAGTTTAGTATCCTATTTGCTTTACAGATTATATAAGTTAGCCAGAGGAACTGCGGCTATCAATATTTTTTTCAGCCTTATCGCAATTTACTTTTTATATCAACTTGTTGATGTTCTCAGAATGAAATTTATCACACAAATCCTAGGAGGATTTATAAGTATTACTTTTATTGTTATTGTAATTTTATTTCAACAAGAAATAAGAAAATATCTAAGTCAGTTAGGAAAAGGGAAATTGATTAAAAACAAACATCTATTAAAATTCTTCAATTCTGAAAATGAAGGAAATTTAAATATTAAAGCAATTTTAAAAGCTTGTAGAGAATTTCAAAAAACAAAAACTGGAGCAATTATTGTTATTACACAAACAGATGATTTAAGTTTTATTTGCGAAAATGCAATTCAAATTGATAGTAAAATTAGCTACCCATTAATCGAAAGCATTTTTTACAAAAACTCTCCATTACATGATGGAGCTATTGTAATCAGAAACAATAGAATTGTAGCCGCTAGATGTATATTACCCGTAACTAATGATGACGATTTTCCTGGAGAATTAGGAATGAGACATAGGGCTGCGGTTGGGATTTCTGAATATTCGGATGCATTAACAATTATTATTTCTGAACAGAATGGAAAAATTTCCTGTACTCAAAATGGAAAAATTAAATTAGATTTAAGCGAAATACAACTTAGAAACATAATTAATAAGATAAACTAAAAATCTATAAGTCGTTCACTATTTCATTTAACGAATTACTTGGTCTCATAACACTATACACTAAATCTGTATTAGGATAATAATAGCCATCAATATCTTCTTTATTTCCTTGAGAATTATTAAGTTCCTCAACTATTACATCTTCAAAGGAATTTAATTTATCAGATACTAATAAAAATATTTCTTTTAAATCAATCTGTTCAGTCTGAGAGGACAATTCCTCTGCCCAATATTTCGCTAAATAATAATGTGACCCTCTATTATCTAACTCTCCGACTTTTCTTTTAGGTGATTTACCAGTTTTAAGTAATTTTTCTGTAGCATTTTCTAAAGTATCTGACATTAATTTCGCTTTATTATTTCCATTTACCTCCGCAAGATGTCTTAAGGATTCAATTAAAGCTAAGAACTCACCAAGAGAATCCCATCTTAAATGCCCTTCTGAAAGTAATTGATGAACATGTTTTGGTGCTGATCCTCCTGCGCCAGTTTCAAACAACCCCCCTCCATTCATTAAAGGAACAATAGAAAGCATTTTTGCTGAAGTGCCCAATTCTAAAATAGGAAATAAATCCGTAAGGTAATCTCTTAGTACATTACCAGATACAGAAATAGTATTTTTACCTTCTTTAAGTCTATGTAATGTGAAAATCGTAGCGTCATATGGAGATAAAACTCTTAAATCTAAGTTTTTAGTATCATGATCTTGTAAGTAATTATTTACCTTTTTAATTAATTCTGCATCATGAGCTCTATTTTTATTTAACCAAAAAACAGCTGGCCAATTAGTAGCTTTAGCTCTATTTACAGCCAGTTTTACCCAATCTTTAATTGGATCATCTTTTGTTTGACACATTCTCCAGATATCTCCCTCTTCTACATTATGCTGAATCAATATCTCTCCAAATGAATCTACCACTCTAACAGTTCCTTTTTCAGCAATTTCAAAAGTCTTATCATGCGATCCATACTCTTCTGCCTTTTGAGCCATTAAACCAACATTTGGTACCGTACCCATTGTTTTTGGATTAAATGCTCCATACTTTTTACAAAAATCAATAGTAGCGGAATATACACTAGCATAAGAACTATCAGGTATAATTGCTTTTGTGTCTTCTGTTTTATTATCTTTATTCCACATCTGACCTGAGTTTCTTATCATTGCAGGCATAGAAGCATCAATAATTACATCTGATGGTACATGAAGATTTGTTATTCCTTTGTCAGAATCTACCATTGCGAGATTTGCATTATTCTCAAATGCAATCTCAATATCTCTTTCTATCTGTCGTTTTGTATCAATTGGTAGATTTTGAATTTTACTTATTAAGTCACCAAAACCATTCTTGAAATCTACTCCAATCTCATCAAATGTTTTAGAGTGTTTTTCAATCAAATCAGAAAAAAATACTTTTACGGCATAAGAAAAAATAATTGGATCTGAGACCTTCATCATTGTCGCCTTCATATGTAACGAAAGTAGAATTCCGGAATCTTTAGCATCTTTTATTTCTTTTTTTAAAAAACAAAGTAAAGATTTCTTACTCATCACAGATGCGTCGATAATTTCATTTGATAATAGTGGTACCGAATCTTTTAATACAAAATTCTTACCTTCTTTTGAAATAAAATCAATTTTTACAGTTGTAGCACTCTCCACGCAAATAGATTTTTCATTATGAAAAAAATCTCCTTCAGTCATAGTTGAAACATGAGTTCTTGAATGAGAACTCCACTCTCCCATAGAATGAGGATTTATCTTTGCATAATTTTTTACCGCTTTAGGCGCTCTTCTGTCTGAATTCCCTTCTCTTAAAACTGGATTTACAGCAGAACCTTTCACTTTGTTATATCTTGCCTGAATTTTCTTTTCCTCTTCAGAACTTGGCAATTCTGGATAATCTGGAACATTCAATCCCTTTGATTGCAACTCTATGATTGTTGCTTTTAACTGAGGAACAGAAGCTGAAATATTTGGTAGTTTTATAATATTTGCCTCTGGCTCTTTCACTAAATCTGCCAATTCGGATAAAGCGTCATTAACTCTATCTTCTTCATCTAAATACTCTGGGAATGCAGCTAACACCCTTGCGGCAAGAGAGATGTCTTTAGTTTCTAACTCAATCCCCGCATTTTTCACAAACGCACTTACAATCGGTAAAAAAGAATGAGTAGCAAGCATAGGCGCTTCATCCGTTTTTGTATAAATTATTTTTAATTTATTATTACTCATCAATTCTCGTTTACTTATTTACAATTTTATTAATATCCAAAAATATCTTCAAGAGTAAGAAACTTAATTTCTCCATACTCATTTAACACATCCATATCTAACCTGTCTTTATCACCAAGTATCATTACAACTCTGTTTTTTTCTGCAACATAGTTATTATGGAAATCAATAAGTGTATTCATATCAAAAGATTGAACCTCATTATAAACATCTTCTCTGATATCGTAATTAATTCCCATTTTTTTGGCTTTTTCATATTCTGACAACACTTTTGATCTTGTCAATCTCTCAGTTCTGATTTTTTGTTCAATACCCTCCTTTGCATTGTTCATATTCTCATCAGCTTGTGGCATATTTTCTAACAAATCTGTCATACTTAATAAAGCTTCTTGCAGTTTATCAGACTGAGTTCCTACATAAGAGAAAGAATAGTGTGCTTTTCCTGGTTCTTTAGGTACAGAGTAAGTGCTATATACAGAATAAGCAAGAGCTTTCGACTCTCTCATATCTTGAAAAACAATAGAACTCATTCCTCCACCAAAATAAGAATTATGGAATTTTATTTTTGGAATATCTGATACATTTAATTCTCCTCCTTTTGCAAGTAACAATATTTCAGCTTGTTGCATTTCGTAATCTACAACAAAAACTGTAGGAATATCTAAAGGTAATTCCTCGTAGATTGTTCCATCTGGAATTTGTTTCAGATTAATATTACTTGAATGGTGTGTATTTAAACTATTAGAAACTTCATTTATTTTCTCGGGACCATAATAGGTGATTCTATGTCTATAAGAAGTTAAATTTTTAATCAAATCTAATAGATCAGAAGATGTAACATTATTTAACTCCTCTTGAGAAATTTTATTTCTAAAAGCAGAATTCTCACCATGTTTAGCATAATTCATCATTGCAGACCATAAAATAGTTTGTTTATTTAGTTTAGCATCATTCCTTTCTTTAATTGTTGCTAATTTTAAATTTTCAAGAGCCACCTTATCTGCCTTTGCGTTCGCTAAGATATCCTCAAACAATTGTAAAGAAGCCTCAAAATTTGACTGCAAACCACTTAAAGAAAGCTGTGTTTTATCATTTCCGGATTGAAAAGAAACTTCACAACCTAACTTGTAAAACTCTTGTTGAACCTCAGCAGGTGATAATTCATAAGTGCCTAAAAATTTAAGGTAATCTGTAGCGAGTTTTAGCCTATTATCATGATTTGTTCCAATATCAATAACATAATTCAATCTGAATCTTTCATTTTCTATATTTTCTTTATACAATAACTCTACATCACCTACAGATGAAATTTTAATATCCTCTTCAAAATTCAGAAAAACAGGCTCTATATCCTTTACTTTCTCCTCAGATAAATTAATCAAAAAATCTGTTTGATCATCTCTATTAACATTAACAGGAGTAATTACAGGTTTTTCCACTTTTGGAATAGATGTGTCCTCACCATTTCTCTTGTAAACAACGACATAATTATTATCAGAATAATTTGCATTCGCAAAATCAACAATATCTTGCTTTGTTATTTTCTCTAACTCCAACATCTCGTTTTGATGTTCATCCCATGTTATATCTAATATAAAAGCATCCACAAACTCATTAGCTCTTCCAATATTCGTTTCCAGCTTTTTAATCTGAGTTAATTTTAAATCGGAAATAATAGCACTAACTAACCAATCAGGAAAATTTCCCTCCTTTACTTCTTCTATTTGAGAAAGTAATAAATCCTTCACATCTTCTAATGATTGATCTGGTTTTGGGCTACCATAAAACCCATGAATAGAGTAATCTTTCATTACCAATGGAAAACAACCACCTCCTATCACTTTCTGAGATTGATTTAAGTTTAGATCAATTAACCCTGCAGAAGAATTAGATAAAACCATATCTATCATTGTTAACATTCGTGATTGTTCCGTATTCGCCCCATCAAAACGAAAGCCAATATATAATCTTTCAGCTTCCGGTCCCCAGACCTCTTTAGTAACGACTTCTTTAATTGGAGCCTCTTGAATCACATCAAAGACAGGATTATCTTTTTGCTCAAAATCTCCCCAATACTTTTCTACTAATTTAATTGTCTCATCATAATCAAAATCTCCTGATAAACAGATTGCCATATTATTTGGCACATAATATTTATCAAAATATTTTCTTATTTCAAGTAATGAAGGATTTTTCAAATGCTCAATTGTACCAATTGTTGTTTGTTGACCATATTGATGTGTTGGAAATAATCCATCTAAGAGTGCCTCAAACATTTTTCTTCCATCATTATCTAAACCTCTATTTTTTTCTTCATAAACAGTTTCTAACTCAGTATGGAATAATCTAAACACAGGATATCTGAATCTTTCCGCTTCTAATTTTAACCACTTTTCAATTTGATTAGAAGGAATATCGTTTATATAAACTGTCTTTTCGTTAGAAGTGTAAGCATTTGTTCCTTTTGCGCCAAGTGCAGTAACCATTTTATCATACTCGTTAGCGATAGCATATTTTGCAGCTTCTCCAGAGATAGAATCTATTTGGGACCATACTATATCTCTGTTTTTGACATCTGACATATCTATGGATCTATATTCTTCATATAATTCCTCAATTTTATCTAATAATGGTTTTTCCTTTTCAAAATCTAAAGTGCCATAAATATCTGTTCCTTTAAAAAGCATATGTTCTAGATAATGAGCTAAACCAGTCGCTTCAGAAGGATCATTTTTACTACCGGCTCTTACCGCTATATTAGTTTGAACTCTAGGAGCATCAGCATAAGAAGTCAAATATACTTTTAATCCATTATCTAAAGTATAGACTCTAGCATTTAAAGGATCGTTTTCTACATATTCGTAATTATTTTCAATTTTCATTTTTTCATTTGAATTTAAATTAATTGCCATATAGGATAGTGATAATACTATTAAAGTAATTGTTAAAAGTTGTTTAGGTTTCATGTATTGTATATTTGATTAGTAATCTGGATCAAGTCCTAATTTTTGTTGTAATATTTTTAAGGAGGGATTTTCTTCAGTCATTTTTTTAAACTTATCTTTAGAAGTATAAGGAATTTTATTCTTAACTTCTTCTGTTAATTCTGAATGAATCTCAATATAATCATTTTGTAGATTTGTTTTTAAGAAATTAATTAATTCACTTTTATTTTCATCCAATATTTTCTGTTGAGTATCATTAGATATTTTTAATCTTATGATATGTTCGTTTTCTAAAGTTGGGGAAAAAGAGCTTAATGTAACAAATAAATTTGTTTTACCAACTTTACGCGTATTTTCAGAATAATCTCTCCAAATATTTTGCATCTCTTGTTCAGTGAAGGATTTAGATTTTTTTTCTGAGAAGTTAGTGGTATTAAATTTTTCTTTTTTATCTTCCATTATTTCTGTTAATGAAAAGGAACTAGACCTGACTTTTCTTTTAAAAACAGTCTCTTCCTTGATATCATTTTTAACCATTCCTTCTTTATGATGTGTGTCTTCTAAGATAACATCATGGCTTTTTTCCTTTATAATTTCTTTTTGAAAAGTTTTTGGAGTTGTCTTTATTGGACTATTGTTTTTTTTTTCAGAGAGAAATTGGCCAATAGTAGTCATTTTTAAGAGCGTAAGTTCAATTAACAATCTTTTATTTTTACTTGTTCTATATTCTACATCACATTTGTTACACATATTTAGAGATTTTATTAGAAAAGATAACTCACAGTCTTTAGATTGCTCTAAATATCTATGTTTCAAATCTTCTCCTTTATCTAACAAAACAATTGTTTGAATATCCTTACATACTAACAAATCTCTAAAATGAGAAGCTAATCCCATAATAAATTGATGAGCATCAAATCCATTAGAAATAATCTCATTTATAGTCAACATTACGCTAGAAACATCATTAGATATAATTTGATCCGTAATTTTCAAATAATAATCATGATCAAGGATATTTAAACTCTCAATTACACTTTTATAGGACAAACTTAATTCAGTAGAATCTACCAATCTGTCAAACATAGATAAAGAATCTCTTAAGGAACCACCTGATTTCTGAGCTATAATATGTAATGCATCTTTTTCTGACTGTATACCTTCTTTACTAGATACATATTCAAGATGAGATATAATATCTTGAATATTAATACTTTTGAAGTCAAAGATTTGACAACGCGAAAGTATTGTTGGAATAATCTTTTGTTTTTCAGTTGTTGCTAAAATAAATATTGCGTGTTTTGGAGGTTCTTCTAAAGTCTTTAAAAAAGCATTAAAGGCTGAAGAAGATAACATATGGACCTCATCGATAATATAAATATTATATTCTCCTACCTGAGGAGAAAATCTAACCTGATCTACTAAATTCCTAATATCTTCAACAGAATTATTAGACGCGGCATCTAATTCATGAATATTAAAAGAATGATTTTCATTAAATGATATACAAGACTCGCAAATATCACAGGCTTCACCATCTTCAGACAAATTTAAACAATTAATGGTTTTAGCTAAAATACGTGCGCAAGTTGTTTTTCCAACCCCTCTTGGTCCGCAAAATAAAAATGATTGAGCAAGATGTTTGTCTTTTATAGCTCTAGACAATGTATTTGTTATCACAGACTGTCCAACAACATCCCTAAATGTAGATGGTCTATATTTCCTAGCTGAAACTATAAAATCACTCATTTTTAAATTTGAAAATTAAGAATTACAAATCTAATATTTATGATGAAAAAAGAGATCATTTTTTTAAAAAAAATAATTTTTAATTTACAACTTCTATTTTAAATAGAATTACTAAATTTGCAAACATTTTTAAAAAAATATTAATTAAAATAAATGACAATGAATCATTACGAAACTGTTTTCATTATGAATCCCGTTTTATCTGAAGATCAGGTAAAGGAAACAGTAAAAAGATACGTATCTTTCCTGAAAAATAATAAAGCCGAGATTGTATCTGAGGAAAACTGGGGGCTAAAAAAATTAAAATATGCCATCCAAAAAAAGAAATCAGGGTTTTATTACCTGATAGAGTATAAAGTTAACGGAGCAATCTTATCAGAAATGGATATCGAGTTTAAGAGAGATGAAGCTGTATTAAGATGGCTTACAGTAAAACTTGATAAGTATGCTGCTGAATATGCCGTTAGAAGAAGAAATAATTTAAGTGAAACAAAAAAATCTACAGAATAATGGCGAAGAATAAAACAGAAATCAGATATCTCTCTCCTGTAGATATCGACAAAAGAAGAAAAGAAAAATACTGTCGATTTAAAAAGATGGGTATAAAGTACATTGATTATAAAGATCCTGATTTTTTAATGAGATTTTTAAATGATCAAGGTAAAATACTTCCTAGGAGAATTACAGGAACTTCTTTAAAATATCAGAGAAGATTAGCTACAGCTGTAAAGAGATGTAGACAATTAGCCTTACTTCCTTATGTAGGAGATAACTTAAAATAACCCTTAAATTCTTAGAAAAATGGATATTATATTATTAGAAAATATTGAAAAAGTGGGATTTAAGGATGAAATTGTAACCGTTAAAAATGGTTATGGTAGAAATTTTTTAATACCTCAAGGAAAAGCAATTTTAGCAACTGAATCAGCAGTAAAGGTTTTAGAGGAAAAACTTAGACAGCAAGCAAGTAAAGAAGAAAAGGTTATTGCTGATGCTAACTCAACTGCAGAAACTTTAAAAGGATTAGACATTAAAATTAAAGCTAAAATTTCTACTGGCACTAAACTTTTCGGAAAAGTAACATTAGCTCAATTTATGTCCGCAATTGGAGATGTAGAAATTGATAAAAGATTTGTAAATATTCCTTCTGTCAAAGAAACAGGAAAATATGAAGCTACAATTAGATTGCATAGGAAGGTGACGGTAACAATACCATTTGAAGTAATTGCAGAATAAAATGATTTAAATGAGAATATAAAAAGCCCGTTAACGGGCTTTTTTAGTGCTTAGAATTACCTATTTTTTCTAGTTTTACTATATTTGCAATCCTAATTAAAAATACTCATATATGGCGTTTGATATTGAAATGATCAGAAAGGTATATAAGAAATACCCTGAAGCAATAAAAGCTGCTAGAAAAGCAACAAACAAACCTCTTACTCTCGCGGAAAAAATACTTTACACTCATCTATGGGATGGAATAGCAAAAGGTTCTTATGTTAGAGGAGAAGACTATGTAGATTTTGCGCCTGATAGAGTTGCCATGCAAGACGCAACTGCACAGATGGCATTGTTGCAATTTATGCAAGCAGGTAAAAGAAGGGTTGCAGTACCTTCAACTGCACATGCAGATCATTTAATTCAAGCGAAATTAGGAGCTAGTAAAGATTTACAAGAAGGAATTAATCAGAATAATGAAGTCTTTAATTTTCTTTCTTCAGTTTGTAATAAATATGGAATTGGCTTCTGGAAACCAGGAGCAGGTATCATACACCAAGTAGTTTTAGAGAATTATGCCTTCCCTGGTGGAATGATGATTGGAACAGATTCTCACACTGTAAATGCCGGAGGATTAGGAATGATAGCAATTGGTGTTGGTGGAGCAGATGCAGTGGATGTAATGGCAGGAATGCCGTGGGAACTAAAATTTCCAAAACTAATCGGGGTGAAACTTACAGGAAAACTAAATGGTTGGACTGCTCCAAAGGATGTAATTTTAAAAGTAGCTGGAATTCTTACTGTAAAGGGTGGGACAGGAAGTATTGTTGAATATTTTGGAGAAGGTGCAACATCTTTATCTTGCACAGGTAAGGGAACAATTTGCAACATGGGAGCTGAAATTGGAGCTACAACTTCTACTTTTGGATATGATGAAAGTATGGAAAGATACCTCAGATCTACAGACAGAGATGATGTAGCGGACGCAGCTAATGAAATAAAAGAACACTTGACGGGAGATGCCGAGGTTTACCAAAATCCTGAACAATATTTTGATCAGGTAATTGAGATAAACCTAAATAATTTAACTCCTCATTTAAATGGACCTTTTACTCCTGATTTAGCCACCCCAGTAGCTGAAATGCACGATAAAGCAATTACAAATGATTGGCCTCTAGATATTGAATGGGCATTGATTGGTTCTTGTACAAATTCATCGTATGAAGATTTAACAAGAGCAGCGTCTATTGTTGAAGACGCGGTGAGTAAAGGAATAAAACCAAAAGCAATGTTAGGAATTAATCCAGGATCTGAACAAGTAAGATACACCGCAGAAAGAGATGGATTAATAGATACTTTTAATAAATTTGAATCAACTAGAATATTTACAAATGCTTGTGGACCTTGTATTGGACAATGGGACAGAGAAGGTGCTGAAAAGAAAGAAAAAAATTCTATTGTTCATTCTTTTAACAGAAACTTTGCAAAAAGAGCAGATGGAAATCCAAACACACATGCTTTTGTAGCGTCACCAGAAATGGTAGCTGCAATCGCAATTTCAGGAAGATTAGATTTTAATCCTATTACAGATAGCCTTACCAATGAAAATGGTGAACAGGTTAAATTATCTGAACCAACAGGACATGAATTACCTCCAAATGGTTTTGATGTAGAAGATAATGGATATCAAGCTCCCGCAGAAGACGGAAGTAATGTAGAAGTGGTTGTAAATCCTGAATCTAATAGATTACAATTACTCACGCCTTTCTCAGCTTGGAATGGAAAAAATATAACAGGAGCAAAACTTTTAATTAAAGCTAAAGGAAAATGTACTACTGACCACATTTCTATGGCGGGACCATGGTTGCGATACAGAGGTCATCTAGATAATATCTCAAATAACTGTTTGATTGGAGCAGTAAATGCATTTGGAGAACAAACCAATGCTGTAGTTAATCAAATTAATGGAAAGATTGATGAAGTTCCAAATGTTGCAAGAGCATATAAAGCGTCTAATATACCTTCAATTGTTGTTGGAGATCATAACTATGGAGAAGGATCTTCTAGAGAGCATGCAGCGATGGAACCAAGACACCTCGGCGTAATTGCTGTTATTGTAAAATCATTCGCTAGAATTCATGAGACAAACCTAAAAAAACAAGGTATGTTAGGACTTACTTTTGATAATGAATCTGATTATGATTTAATAAAAGAGGATGACACATTTAACTTTACTGATTTAACTGATTTTGGAGAAGGAAAACAATTAAATTTAGAGATCATTCATAATGATGGAACAAAAAACAATATAAAGTTAAATCATACTTACAACCAACAACAAATTGATTGGTTTAAAGCTGGATCTGCTTTAAATTTAATAAGAAAAGAAAACAAATAATTTTTCATTAAGTTGTTTTAATAATAAAATATAAATTCATATAAAATAAATTCCTAACATTTATTATGACTTATTTATTAAATCAAATTATATTTTATTATTAGGTATTTCTTTTAAAAACCTTATTTCATTATTCAGATAATCCATTTCGCAACAATAATGTTTTCTACCATTTGTCACAATTAAGTATTGTACCTTTAACTGAGAATTATATTTTGCAATCTGATAGAAAGTTTCTTGTGTTATTTTAACATCTGGAGCTTTACATTCAACAATTATATTAGCATGTCCATCTGAATTATAAATGACAATATCAGCACGCGTCTTCAAATTATTGTACTTTATCATGTTTTCTACTCCTATAAGTCCTAATGGGAAATTCTTCTCTATATTTAAGTACTGTATAAAATTTTGACGAACCCATTCTTCAGGAGTCAGAATCAAGTATTTTTTTCTTACTACATCAAAAATATATGTTTTTTCAGCAATCTTTTTCAATTTCAGTTTGTAAATTGGCATACTTAAAATTGGTAATTTTTTCATAGATCAAATTAAATGAAATATCAGGAGATCATAACACAAATAGACAACAAAGTTTTTCAACCAGTCTATTTTCTAATGGGTGAAGAATCCTATTATATAGATAAAATATGTGACTATATTTGTAAAAACACCCTAAATTCAGATGAAAAAGAGTTTAATCAGATAATACTGTACGGAAAAGAGATTGATGTATCAACAATTATTTCAGAAGCAAAACAGTTTCCATTTGGGGCGGAATACAGAGTAGTGATTATAAAAGAAGCGCAAGATATCCGATCTATTGATCAGCTAGAATCATATCTAGAAAATCCTAATCCTTCTACTATTTTGGTTATTTGTTTTAAATACAAAAAAATTGACAAAAGAAAATCTTTTGGCAAAAATTTATCTAAAAAAACAATGTTGTTTGAGAGTAAGAAGCTCTATGAAAATCAAATCCCCTCATGGATAAAAAACTATATAAAAGAATTAGGTTATTCTATTGATGATAAATCTTCAAAAATATTATCTGATTATCTAGGAACAGACTTATCCAAAATTAGTAATGAAATAAATAAATTAATCTTAAATATAAAGATCGGAGAACAAATCTCCCCAAAAATTATAGAGGAAAACATTGGAATTAGTAAAGATTATAACATATTTGAATTTCAAAACGCTTTAGGAAAAAAAGATATACTAAAATCCAATAGAATTATAAAACATTTTTCAGAAAACCCGAAAAATCATCCATTTGTACTTACACTTTCTTCGTTATTTAGTTATTTTCAGAAAATTATGATTTATCATAATTTAAAAGATAAAAGCAAAGAAAATATTGCTGCTAAACTAGGGATAAATCCATTTTTTGTTTATTCATACCAAACTGCTGCTAAAAACTATTCAATGAGTAAATTATTTAAAATATTCACTTTTTTAAAAGAATATGATCTTAAAAGTAAAGGAGTAAATAATCCTTCCACAAACGAAAGCGAATTACTAAAAGAGCTTACTTTTAAGATATTACACTAATTACACTAAAAACAATGCTATCTTATTATATTTGCTAACATTTCTTATAAGAATGAATAAAAAGATATTACTACTATTATTAGGGATTTTCTTTAATATTAACCTTTTCTCTCAAAAGGGGTCTATTAGAGGTTTTGTTTCTGATAAATCTTCAGGAGAACCAATTATGTTTTGTAATGTTACAATTGATGGTACAAGTTTTGGTTCGCAAACAGACTTAAATGGAATGTATAATCTTTCTCAAGTTCCTGAAGGCAACCACAAAATAGTAGTTACATTTGTTGGTTATAAAAAATATACAGAAAATATATCTCTAAAAAGTGGAGAAATTTTAAATATAAAAATTGAGTTAGAAACTTCTACTGTAAAAATTGACGAAATTGAAATTTCAGCAGATAGGTTAGAAATGAAAACTGATGTAAAGGCTGCTTCTATTAAAATTACAAATGAAGATCTAGATTTGGTACCTACTATTGGTGGGGAATCTGATTTAGCTCAATACATGCAAATTATTCCTGGAGTTATTTTTACAGGAGATCAAGGAGGACAGCTATACATCAGGGGAGGTTCTCCAGTTCAAAACAAAGTGTTATTAGACGGTATGACTGTTTATAGCCCCTTCCATTCTATTGGATTATTCTCAGTATTTGACGCAGATATTATAAAGGCGACTGATGTTTATACTGGAGGTTTTTCTGCAGAATATGGAGGTAGAGTTTCTTCAATTATGGACATAAAAACAAAAGATGGAAATAAAAAAAGAATTCAAGGGAAATTATCTTCTAATACTTTTGGAAGTAAGTTGTTATTAGAAGGACCATTTAAAGTTGACGGAAATAGTTCCTTTCTTTTTTCAGGCAAAACTTCTTATCTAGACAAAACTTCTGAGATCATTTATAATTTTCCAATGCCTTATTCGTATACAGATTTATACGGAAAATTTACATTTGGATCACAAAACGGAAGTAAAGCGAATGTTTTTGGGTTTAATTTTCAAGATAATGTGAATTATCAGGGAGTATCTGATTTACAATGGAACTCAGTTGGTGCTGGATCAGACTTTTTATTAATCCCTGGAAATTCACCAGTATTAATTGAAGGTAATTTTGCTTATTCAAAATATCATATCACACTTGAAGAAAAATCCTCACCATTAAGAGAAAGTTCTATCGCTGGTGGGAGTATGGGTTTTGATTTCACTTCTTTTCAACCAAAAGGTAAAGTAAAATATGGATTTGATGTGTATAGTTTTCTTACAAAATTTAAGACTTACAACTCAGCCAACGCTATAATTGAACAAGATGAAAACACCTCTGAATTTTCTGCATATGTAAATTATCAATATAATGCAAATAGATTTATTGTTGAACCTGGATTTAGGTTACAGAGATATAATCTAGAAAATTCTGCTGAACCTAGGTTTGGAATAAAATATTTAGCCTCTGATGTATTAAGATTTAAACTTGCTACAGGAATTTATTCTCAAAATATAATAAGTACCATATCAGATAGAGATGTTGTAAATCTATTTTATGGATTTCTTACAAGTCCTGATGATTTGCCATTAGATGAGAATGGAAATGAATACAAGCATAAAATACAAAAAGCAAAGCACATTATAGTGGGGGGAGAATATGATATTAATCTAAAAATGGACCTTCAAATTGAAGCTTATATTAAAGATTTTACCCAACTAACAAATATCAATAGAGAAATGATTTCTAATTTTGATAATGAATTTATTGTCGAAAGAGGTATATCAAAAGGAGCAGATTTCTTACTAAAATATAAAAACAAGAAATTATATTTATGGACAGTTTATTCATTAGGTATCATTCAAAGATATGATGAAGGAAATGTTTATTTTCCTCACTTTGACAGAAGACACAATATAAACTTTGTTAGTAGCTATACATTTGGTAATAATAATAGTTGGAAAGCTGACGCTCGTTGGAATCTTGGATCAGGATTTCCATTCACTCAAACTCAAGGATATTACGAAAATATAACTTTTGTTGGTGGCATCAATACTGATTATATAAATCAAAATGGAGAGTTAGATGTAATATATGCTGAATTAAATCAAGGAAGGCTTCCTTACTACCACAGATTAGATTTGTCTTTATCTAAAACAATAGAATTTTCTAAAAATACTATTTTAGAGATTTCTGCTTCAGTGACTAATGCATACAACAGAGAAAATATATTCTACTTTAATAGAATAGAACATGACAGAGTTAATCAACTCCCACTATTACCTAGTGGAGGGATTAGTTTAAGATTCTAATTATTATCTGATAAAAAAATAATATTTCATTATTAACAAAATGCTATTATTTACAGTAGTATTTTTCTTACTTTTGCCCACTTTAAAATATGAGAACTTGAGTAAGTTTCCCACAAAATACTTGTTTGTTACCGGAGGAGTAACATCTTCACTTGGAAAAGGAATTATATCCGCTTCTCTAGGAAAGTTACTTTCTTCAAGAGGATATTCAGTAACGATTCAGAAGTTAGACCCATATATTAATATTGATCCAGGTACAATGAATCCATACGAACATGGAGAATGTTTTGTGACTAATGATGGAGCAGAAACAGATTTGGATTTAGGTCATTACGAACGATTTCTAAATAATGAGACTTCTCAAGCGAATAATGTTACTACTGGAAGAATTTATCAAACAGTAATAAAGAAAGAAAGAAAAGGAGATTATTTAGGAAAAACTGTTCAAGTGATTCCACATATTACAGATGAGATAAAAAAAAGAATAAAAATTTTAGGAGATACAGGTAAGTTTGATTTCGTTATTACTGAAATTGGAGGTACGGTTGGTGATATTGAAGCACTTCCCTTCATAGAAGCTGTAAGACAGCTAAAATGGGAATTAGAAGATAATTCTTTATTTATACATCTGACTCTTGTGCCTTATTTGTCTGCTGCGGCAGAATTAAAAACAAAACCAACTCAACATTCTGTAAAAACTTTATTAGAATCTGGAATACAACCTGATGTTTTAGTTTGTAGAACGGAACACCCTTTAAATTCTAGCTTAAAAAGAAAAATTGCCAGGTTCTGTAATGTAGAAAGGGATGCGGTGATAGAATCTATGGACGCTTCTACAATCTATGAAGTCCCTCTCTTAATGCAAAAAGAAGGTCTAGACAAGGTAGTCTTAAGAAAATTAGGTTTAGAAGACAATACAGATGGAGATCTAGAACAATGGTGCAATTTCCTAGAAGGATTACAAAATCCCAAACAAATTATAACAATCGGTTTAGTAGGAAAATATGTTGAACTTCAAGATGCTTATAAATCTATTTCAGAAGCAATTATCCATGCGGGAGCTAAAAACTCTTGTAAAGTAAAAGTTAACTGGATTCATTCAGAAAAAATAAATGAAACAAATGTTACAGAAAAACTTTCAGGATTGAGTGGTGTTTTGGTAGCTCCAGGGTTTGGAGATCGTGGAATGGAAGGAAAAATATCTACAATAAAATATTTAAGAGAATATAATATTCCATTTTTTGGAATTTGCCTTGGGATGCAATCTGCGGTTATAGAGTATGCTAGAAATGTCTTAGGGTTTAAAGATGCTAATTCAACTGAAATGAATAATAGTACTTCATATCCTGTTATAGATTTGATGGAAGAACAAAAAGAAGTAACAAAAAAAGGTGGAACTATGAGGTTAGGAGCCTACGACTGTAATATTTCAAAAGACTCTAAATCTTTCGAATCTTATAAACAAACCATCATTAGCGAAAGACACAGACACAGGTTTGAGTTCAACAACAAATACAAATCTGATTTTGAAGAATCCGGTTTAAAAGCAATGGGTATAAATCCAAAAAATAATTTAGTAGAAATTATTGAGATACCAACACATCCATGGTTTGTAGGAGTTCAATTTCACCCAGAATATAAAAGTACCGTAGCAAACCCTCATCCTTTGTTTGTAGGATTTATTAAGGCTTGTATACAAAAGAATAAAAAATACACTGATGAAACAAAATGATAAAAGTTCTTTTACAGGACTAATATTGATGGCAGCAATACTTATTATCTTTCAAATATTTGTTTTTGACAACACAAGTGAACAAATTAATCATAAAGAGAATACGGAACAATTTGATAGTAATCAACAGGATTCAAAAAAAGAAAATGAAATTGTTACCCCTTTAGATATTGATATCAAAGAAGTTTTAACAGAGGAATTCTACACTTTAGAAAATGATAAAATCAAATTAGAATTCACAAATAAAGGTGGTGAAATTTCTTCTGCAGTAATAAAAGGATACCATAGTTATGAGGAATACAAAAAGAATCTAGATGATGAAACTTACAAAAGTAAGGACATTGAAATATTTAAAAATAAAGATTCTAAATTTGAGATTAAAGGAGATAGAAATATAAACACAAATTCATTCTTTTCTGTAGTAGAAGAAAATAACTCTATCTCTTTTAAAAAAGATTATGAAAACAACTCTTATATAAAATACACATACACTCTTGATGACAAAAAACCTTATTTTGTTGATTTAAGTATAGAGTCAGAAGGCATATCAAATCCAGAATTAATTTGGACAATTGCAGCCCCAGAAACTGAGAAATCAAAAACTAATCAGGAACAATATACAGGATTTTATTATCAGGAGGACTATTCTAAAGATGTAAAATACACTTGGGATAATGAAGAATTTAAAACAAATAAATTTAAAACTGAAATCAGTTGGATTGCATTTAAACAACAGTTTTTCAGCACCATCATTAATGCTAAAAATAACAACTTTGACAATGGAACAGCATTTAAAGTATTAAACAGTGAGGAGGATGAATACATTAAAGTAATGTCTTTGAGAACTCAATTAGAAAATGGGGAAAGTAACTATTCTATATACTTTGGTCCAAATGACTATAATGATTTAAAAAGTTATGATTTAGGTTATGAAAACATCTTACCTCTAGGTTTTATGTGGATTGATACTATTGTAAATAAATACATAATAATTAAATTATTTAATTTCTTGAAAAACTCTGCTGGATTAGAAAATTTTGGAATAATTATATTATTATTAACTTTAATTATCAAATTTTCATTATCCCCTTTTACCTATAAATCATATTTATCTCAAGCAAAAATGAAAGTATTAAAACCTGAGATAGATAAAATAAATGAAAAACATAAAGAAAAGGATCCATTAAAAGCACAGCAGGAAAGTATGAATTTATACAGAAAGGCAGGTGTAAATCCTATGGGAGGATGTTTACCTATGCTATTTCAATTTCCTATTTTAATTGCAATGTTTAGATTTTTTCCAGCTTCACTTGATTTAAGACAAAATGCATTTTTATGGGCTGATGATCTTTCAGCTTATGACTCTATTTATAAGTTAGGATTTGAAATCCCTTTCTATGGTGATCATATAAGTTTATTTACACTTTTAATGTGTATTTCTACTTTAATGTATACACATATGAACAGCCAAATGACTGGAAATCAAATGCCAGGAATGAAATTCATGATGTACCTGATGCCAGTATTGTTTTTAGGTTTCTTTAATAATTATGCATCTGCACTATCCTACTACTACTTCCTAGCAAATATTTTTACATTTAGTCAAATGTACTTTATGAGAAAATTTGTAGATGAAAAAGCTATACTTGCTCAACTTGAAGAAAATAAGAAAAAGCCTAGAAAGAAATCTAAATTTCAGAAAAAGCTAGAAGAACTACAAAGAAAACAGGAACAACAGTTAAAAAACAGAAAGAAAAAATAATGAAGAACCTAATTATACTAGTTCTTTTATTTTCTATATCATCTTGCTTAGTTTTTAAAAAACATAAATACACAGAAAAAAAAATAGTTTTATCTATGCAAAATTTCCCTTGCAAGGGAAATTGCCCTGTATATAAAGTAACATTCTATTCAGACGGAACTGGAGTATTTAACTATATAAAAAATACAAAAAAAGGAAAAGATTATTTCAAATACTCTATAGCTGATTTAGATGAAATAATTTTATACTCCGAAAAAATAAAATTCTCGGAAATAGGTAATAAATATTACAATAGTGGATTACAGGATTTACAGATAAAAACTATTCTTATAAAAGAACATAGTGTAAAGTATAATGAAAACCCTCCAGAGGAGTTAAGAGAATTATATAATAAAATTTCAATAATTTTACCAGTAGAGTATTAGTATCTGCATCAATACATACAAAATCTACAAATCATTAATTTTCTTTAAGAACAACTCCATTCCTTTTCGTTTTTTATCATCTAAAATATAGGAAATTTTTTCATTCAAATATTCTTTTGGATTATCACAATGCGAATAGTTGTCAGACTCACTTTTTATTGACGCTTCTAAATTTTCAATTCCAAATTTTAAAGATTGATTAAATTCATAAAGAAAAGCTTTATCAATTTCCTTATTAGAAATCCAACATGCAAAAACAAATGGAAGTCCTGTTAATTGTTTCCATAATTCAGATAAATCATATACATATTTGTATTTACCATTTGCTGCAAATGCTCTATCGCCTATAATCAAAGCAGCAATATTATCTTTTACCTTCTCTTCAAATCCTATTTTTGAATTTTTAAAATTTGGAGAAATATTCCAATATTCCCTACATAAAATCTTCAATAGTTCAACAGATGTTTTCGATTGATAATCTAAATATATATATTCTATGTCATTAAGTGATACATTTGAATACAGACAAACAGTATCTACAGATCCATCTGCACTAATACAATAATCAGAAACAATTTTAAATGAATAATAACTACTCAAAACAGCTACAGGTACTAGAGCAATGTCTACTTCATCATTTATTAATTTCTGAGCACACAAAGATGGATAATTTAGTTGTAAATCTATAATTTCATATATTTTAGAAGATTTTATTCCATATGTAAATGGAATTGTATTTAAATAAGATACAGCAGAAACTCTATACTTTAACATACAGAAGGTATTGAATCAATAATGATATATATAATATATAAAGAAACAATTAATTTTAAAAGTGTTCCTAGAAGAAAACCAGCAAAAGCTCCTAAAGCAATTTTAACAGCATTATTTACATTTACCCCCTCCGTTTTCGCTTCAGAGTAATCTAAAAGAGCGCCTATAAATGCTCCTAAAAAAGGGCCTATTATTAATCCAATACCAGGTATAAAAAAAATACCAATAATCAAACCAAGAATTGAACCGTTTACAGCCTTTTTTCCTCCTCCAAACTTCTTTACCCCATAGATTTGTACCCAAAAATCTAGAATTGTAACTGTAACTACTACAATTGCCCATAACCACAAATCATTTTTATCTTTTAGAGGGGAGACATAAAAGTGTGAAAGAAACAAAGCTACATAGGAAATAGGAGGTCCTGGAATTACAGGAAAAAAACTTCCAATTACACCAATAAAAAGAAGAAGAATTATAATAATTATAAAAAACATGTCCATATATCAAAAGTAATAAATAACAAAATAATAAAAGGATCTTCTTAATCAAATTTTGTAATTTTGTATTCTTATTTTAAAAATATAAAATATGTCTTTAAACAGACTTACTGCAATTTCTCCTATTGATGGAAGGTACGCTTCAAAAACAGAAAAATTAAAAGATTATTTTTCTGAGGCAGCATTAATTAAATACAGAATATTAATAGAAGTTGAATATTTCATCAGTTTATGTGAAGCATCTATACCTCAATTGAAAGACTTTCCAAAAGATGAGTTTGAAAATTTAAGAAAACTTTACAAAGATTTCTCAATTGATACTGCTATAAGGGTCAAAGAAATTGAAAGTGTAACAAATCATGATGTAAAAGCAGTGGAATATTTAATTAAAGAAGAATTTGACAAATTAGGACTTTCTGATTTTAAAGAATTTATTCATTTTGGCTTAACATCACAAGATATTAACAACACAGCTGTCCCGCTTTCAATTAAAGAAGCGTTCAACAATATATTTTTTCCAGAACTTAAAAAGGTAAAAGAAAAATTAAATGAACTTTCCAATGAGTGGAAAAATGTACCAATGCTAGCAAGAACACATGGACAAGCTGCATCACCAACAAAATTAGGAAAAGAAATCTTTGTTTTTGTTGAGAGAATTGAAAACCAAATCAAATTGTTAAACAATATCCCATTCTCTGCTAAATTTGGAGGCGCAACTGGAAATTTCAACGCCCATCATGTATCCTACCCAGAATTTAATTGGATTAAATTTGGAAATGATTTTGTTAATAATAGATTAGGATTAATAAGGCAACAAACAACCACACAAATTGAACATTATGACTACCTTGCTGCTTTAATGGACTGTATTAAAAGAATCAATAATATTCTAATTGATTTATCAAGAGATATTTGGACTTATATTAGTATGGACTATTTTAAACAATCGATAACAAAAGGAGAAGTAGGATCATCTGCGATGCCACATAAAGTAAATCCTATAGATTTTGAAAACGCTGAAGGAAATTTAGGAATGGCAAATGCTGTTTACGAATTTCTATCCTCTAAACTTCCTATATCTAGACTTCAAAGAGATTTAACAGATAGTACTGTACTAAGAAATATTGGAGTACCTTTTTCACATAATTTAATTTCATTTTCCTCTTTGAATAAGGGTCTTGGTAAAATAGTTTTAAATGAAGAAAAACTACATGAAGATCTGAATAAAAATTGGGCAGTTTGTGCTGAAGCTATACAGACCATATTAAGAAGAGAATCATACCCAAACCCATATGAAGCCTTAAAAGATTTAACAAGAACTAATTCCACAATAAACGAAGAAAGTATTTCGAACTTTATTAATGGTCTAGATGTAAGTGATGAAGTTAAAGAAGAGTTACAAAAAATTAGCCCATATAACTATACAGGAATTTAAAATGTAACTTTACATTTCTCTTGAAACTCTTCCCAATTCCAAACAAAGTGTGATAAATACTTTATCAACTCGTTAAATAAAACAGGATTTGGTTCATTTTTACGCTTCAATAATTCTGACTGATAATCATTAATATTGTATTTATCAAAAACCGCTAAAGACATTGCTTCAACTGGGTCAATTTGTTTTACTAACAAATCATTAAAATAAGATTCGTAATTTAGGAATAAATCCATTGCAACTTCAGAATCACTGTCTAAATATTGGAGCAACTTATCTACAATTTCATTTCTTAACTCTAATGATTCATTTTCTTCAAATTTTGTAGACATAATATGTAAGTTTCCTATGAATATTATTAATCTGAACCACTTAATATCCTCTTCAGAAATATTAGGGCTTCGCTCCAGATTATTATTCTTATTTAAAAAAGATTGAATTTCAGGATATCCATCGTTTACCACTTTATTTAAAGCAACTGTAAAAATCTTAGAAGTATCTTTGACTGTAATTTTATCTTTTTTTGAAATACCAAAAAACTTTAACATTTATTCTTCTTTAAATTAAAACTCTTTGTAGCTTGTTTTACAATCTCATCTCCTATTGACAAACAAGCTGTTGCAGCAGGTGAAGGGGCATTTAGGACATGAATATTATTTTTATTCTTGACAATTTTAAAATCATCTATAACTTCACCATCTTTTCCTAAAGCCATAGCTCTAACCCCTGACCTACCTACTTTTATATCACTCATCTTTAAATCAGGTAACATTTTATTAAGTTCTTTCAAAAATAATCTTTTTGAAAATGCTCTCCTATATTCATTCCAACCAAATTTCCAATGATTTATGAACAATCTCCAAGTTCCTGAAAAAGTTAACGCTTCTAATGTATCTCTTAAGTTAAAATCTGTTTTTCCATAACCTTCTCTTTTAAAAGTAAAAACAGCATTTGGTCCACATTCTATACTACCATCCGTCATTCTTGTAAAATGAACTCCTAAAAACGGAAATTCAGGATTAGGAACAGGATAAATTAAATGTTTTACTTTTTCTTTTGCATGATCTTCTAAATCATAATAATCTCCTCTAAATCCGATAATTCTCAAATCAGGATTCATTTTATCTTTTTCAGATAATCTATCTGAAAACAAACCTGCACAAAAAACAGAATGAAATGTATTAATTGTTCCAATTGTAGTAATTAAACTTTCTTCATTTACATCTAACACCTCACATGAGGTTAGGATCTTACTTTTTGGATTAATTTCTGTAATTAACTCTGCAAGTTTGTTCGTAACTCCTTTAAAATCTACAATACCAGATTCTGGCACATGTAGTGCAGCAATCCCTTTTGCAAATGGTTCAATCTCCTGTATTTTCTCAGGACCAATAATTTCTAAATTAATTAAGCCATTTTGCTCTCCTCTTTGCTTCAATTCAGATAATTTTTCTTTCTCCTTATGATTAGTTGCTAAAACTATCTTTCCACATATATCATGTTTCACAGAATATTTCTTTACAAATGAAACTAATTGTTTTCTTCCATCTACGCAATTCTTTGCTCTATAAGATCCTGGTTTATAATACAATCCTGAATGAATAACCCCAGAATTTCTTCCAGTTTGATGAAAGGCAAGTTCATTTTCTTTTTCTAGAACTACTATGTTTAAATACGGATATTTTTTTTGCAATTTATAAGCTGCTGCCAAACCTACAATTCCTCCACCAATCACTGAAATATCATATTTGAATTCTTTCACAATACAAAAGTAGAATTATCCATTTATCTATAATTAGTATTTTATGAAATTATTTTAAAATACTACAATCAGTAAAAGTATATTGATAGAATAAATCATCATACCCTTCAAACCTTCCCTTAATAGTCAATGTATCACTAATACTAAATTCGTCTTGAGTTTTTTTCGATTCAAAAGAAAAATATAAATTACTATCTAAAACAACGCTTATATAAGGGGACCCCAAAGTTAGATCTGTAATAACTCCTTTAATATCTATAACTTTTCCAATATATTCAGATTGAATTACCTCAAATTGACTAGTAGAACTAAACGACTTTTCTGAGGTTGTTAAAAGATAATTGGTTGAAGGCATTGAAATATAAAAGAAGAATAAAATTCCAATTATCAACGCAGAAAAAATAATTTTTTTAATTTTTTTCATTAGTTAAAATTAAAAACTCTTGAAATATTAAATCCAAAATGAACGCCACCATCTTTCCAATTTTCAAAATTTTCATTAATGAATCCTCTTTCAAACATAGCGGTTGAATTAGATAAAAACAATTGAAAAACATGTCCTCCTGTCTCTATATCGCATCCAAATGAAAATGAATTTATGTACTTTTCATTGTGAATAGGGTGGATAAAATCCGCTCCACTTTTAATAATTGGAATCCATTCAGAGTTAACAGAAACACTTTTATTCAATTTATATCTTCCTCCAATCCCTAAAGAATACATTGTATTATTCAAATCCAAAAAAGGAGACACAAAATTATATTGTGTAACAGTGGGAGATAACTGTAATGACAGATTAGAATTTATTTTTCTAGCAATTAATAATTGATATATGTAACTGAAATTATCTAAAAACTTATCATTTGTTGAAAATGCAGCAGTCAAAGTATCATATACTAACGAAGAATATATAGATATTGTTAGAGGAAATTTATCCTTTCCCTGATTTATTAACTTTAGTTTTACAGAAGCGTCAATAACTTTAAATGTAGAACTTCTAGCAATTCCAAGAGTTAGATTATCCGTAAGACCATAATTAAAACTCATTCTAATATTCCCATAATCAAGTCCATATAAGTTCGTAATACCAGAATTTAATGTTCCAAACCTATGCGAAATAATAAAATCAAGTTCTTTTTCAGCGGGTTGTTCTATCGATTCAAGATTAATGATCTTTGTTGCTTTAAAAGTAGCAAAAGTTAACATATCTTCATCAGAATCAAAAAATGATAATAGGTTTTCTTGACCAAATGAATTTGTGAAAATACAGACAAGAATAAAAATATTTAATACTCTATTCATACTATTTTGATTGTAAGTTCATTTCTAATATAACTCTTACTTCTTTAGAAATTTTATCTCTAACTAATTTTGGAATTTTAATATCAAAATCAGAAACTAAAACACTAAATTCTGAGTTAATCTTAATATCGTTCCTTCTTAAATTAATTGTTCCTGAAACTTCAACTTCTTTTTCTACTCCATGAATTGTCAAGATTCCTTTAGATATCACATTTTGTTTTTCTTTACTAGTGCTCAACTCATTCCAATTAATTATTTCTCCAACAAAAGTTGATTTAGGATATTTTTCAGATTCAACATATTTCTCATTAAAATGTTCCTCCATTAATGCTTTATCAAATTTAAATGAAATCATTTTTAATTGAAAAGCTATTTTTCCTGTTTCAGGATCTAATATACAAGAGACATGATTATTTATAGGACTTATAGTCTCTAAAGGAGTAGACGCATTAAACTGAATCATTCCATTTCTTGTAATATATTTATCCTGAGACAAACAATTTACATAAAATAATACTGCAAGAATTAACCAAAACTTTTTCATACTTCAAAATTAAGAATTATTCTTCAGTAAAATCAATTCTATTAAAAAGAAATAGTCCTATTAGAAAAAAAACTATCACAACCCAAAGAGCTAGCTGCTGTGAATAGAAATTTGTAATAACTCCAAAAATTAGTGGCCCTAAAAATGATGTTGCTTTACCAGTTAATGCAAAAAATCCAAAAAACTCATTTTGCTTTTCTTTAGGAGTTAATTGAGACATCAAAGATCTACTACTGGACTGATTTGGACCAATCATTAGCCCAATTAATATTCCAGCAAACCAAAAATATTCTTTAGAAAAATTTGTTTCTGGAGAAAAAAAAGCAATAAGAGTTGCAATAATTAGAACATATAAGGAGATATTAATAACTCTCTTAACTCCTATTTTATCTTCTAAAAACCCGAACACAAAAGAACCTACACCTGCAGCAATATTTAAAACAATCCCTAAAATCATTACCTCCTCAAACGTAAAATCTAAGGTCTCTACAGCATATATACCTCCCATAGCAAAAATGGTAATAAGACCATCATTGTAAAACAATCTTGATATTAAGAATTTTAAAATTGTTCTGTATTTAATCACATCTCTGAATGTTTTTTTAAGAGATCCTATAGAGTCAACTAAATGTCTCTTCTGNTATTTTTCTGCTTTTCTATCTTTCAGAAACAGAAAAGTTGGAAGACTAAACAATATAAACCATACGCCTACTAAAATATTAATTCTTTTTATTTCCTCCGGNTTAAGATCTGGAAATAAATATAACGACAAAAATAGTGCTGATAATCCTCCAAAAAATCCTAATCCCCACGCAAAACCAGAAACCTTTCCAATATTATCTTTACATGTTAAATCAGGAAGATACGAGTTACAAAAAACAGTACTTATTTCAAAAGAAATATTTGCTATAATAAAAACGATTAATGCAAAATATATATCTCCAGCATCAGGGAAATATAAAATAATTGAAAATATTGCAGATACCCATGTAAAAAAGAACAAGAAAAATTTTCTATATCCACCTCTATCTGCAAGAGCTCCTAAAATAGGAGAAAACAAAGAAACAACTATTGCAGTTAAAGAAATCCCTGTGGACCATAATAATGTTCCATAATGTTGATCTGCAACAATATGTTTTGTAAAAAATGCTCCATAAATAAAAGTTACAATAATAGTAGAGAATGGTTGATTTGCAAAATCAAACAATGACCAAGATATTACTTCTTTTTTATTTTTTAATTTGGATAAAAACATTTACAAATAGTAATCAATAATACAATAATTATTTCAATTACATATCTAACAACCATTCTATTAAAAAATGTAAATTTGCTAATCATAAAATTTAAAGAATGAATATTGAAGGAATTATACACATATCTGGAAAACCAGGACTACATAAAATCATATCGCAAGGCAAAAACTCAGTTATAGTAGAATCGTTGATAGATAAAAAAAGAATATCTATTTACCCAAATACACCAGCAAACTCCTTAGAGGAAATTGGAATTTACACATATGATGATACTATTCCTCTAGTAGATGTGTTCACAAATATTGCAAAAAAAACTATCTGCAAAGAATGTATCTCACATAAGGAAAATAAAAATAATTTAGAATTATACTTTAGAGAAATTCTTCCAGATTATGATGAAGATAGAGTGTACATTTCTGATATAAAGAAAGTATTTCAATGGTACAATTCTTTATGTACCGCAGGATTAGTAGAGCTACCAAAAGAAGAAAAAAGTATAAAACCAAAAAAATAAAAAGGAATATGAATAATACTATTGAAGTTCCTACAAGACCAACAAGAAAATTTGTTCCTGAAGATTTAGTTATAGATTCATGGCAAAAAATTCAACCTCTATTTGAAGGTTTACTCAACAGAGAAATCAACAATGTTTCAGAGCTAGAAAAATGGATGTCTGACAGATCAGAGTTGTCTGCTGTCTTAGAAGAAGATATGGCTTGGAGATATATTAAAATGAACATTGATACTACTAACAAAGAATTATCAGAGAAGTTTCATTTCTGGATAAAAGAAATCTCTCCAAATATAGCTCCTTATTCTCATAAACTNAATGTTAAATTAATAGAATGCTCGCACTTAAATGATTTAGATTCAGATAAGTATAAAATATATTTAAGAGGAGTCAAAAAATCTATTGAGATTTTTAGAGAAGAAAATATCCCATTATTTACTGAAATGGAAGCTAAACAACAAGAATATGGTGCAATAGCTGCAAAAATGAGTATTGAAGTAAATGGAGAAAAATTAACCATGCAAAAAGCTCAACTTCTTTTAAAAGACACAGATAGATCAAAAAGAGAAGAGATATATAATAAAATTCAATCAAGAAGATTTGAGGATGAAAAAGTTCTAGATAATTTATTTGATGAACTTATTAAGTTAAGACAAAAAATTGCTAATAATGCTGGATTCCAGAACTATAGAGATTATATGTTTGCGGCCATGGGTAGATTTGATTATACCGCTACCGATTGTTATAATTTTCATGATGCAATTGAACAAGAAATTGTTCCAATTATAACTTCATTTGAAGAGGATAGAAAAGAAAAATTAGGATACGCACACTATAAACCATGGGATACAAAGGTTGATGTTGGGGGATTAGCAGCTTTAAAACCTTTTAANGGNGGCAAACAACTTACAGACCTAACTATAGAATGTTTTAAAAGATTAANACCCTATTTTGGAGAGTGTATTGCTATTATGCAAGAAATGAAACACCTTGATTTGGAATCAAAAGACGGAAAAGCNCCNGGAGGTTTTATGTATCCATTATATGAAATTGGNGTTCCTTTTATTTATATGAANGCTGTTGGTTCTCAAAGAGATNTNGTNACNATGNTACATGAAGGNGGTCANGCTATNCACTCNTTTTTNAGTAGANANTTANAANTNACAGAATTTAAAAGNACTCCNTCTGAAGTCGCTGAACTNGCNTCTATGAGTATGGAATTATTATCTATGAAACATTGGGANGTATTTTATTCTGATGAGAATGAGCTAAAGAGAGCTAAAAAAGAACAATTAGAAAAAGCTTTAGAAGGATTACCTTGGATTGCAGCTATTGACAAATTTCAACATTGGATTTACACTAACAAACATTCTTCAGAGGAAAGAAAGCAAAAATGGGTTGATATTGATAAGGAGTTAGGAAACCAAGTTATAAATTGGGAAGGACAAGAGAATTCTCATGCTATAATGTGGCAGAGACAGTTACACTTATATGAAGTTCCATTTTACTATATAGAATACGGTATGGCACAATTAGGAGCAATTGCTATGTGGAGAGAATTCATCTTAAGAGGTGAGGACGCTCTAGATAATTATACAGATGCTCTTAAATTAGGATATACAAAATCTATTTCTGAAATTTATGCAACCGCGGGTATAAAGTTTGATTTCTCTGCTAAATATGTTAAGGAACTAGCAGATTTTATAAAGTTAGAATTATCTAAAATAGATTAAAGGAGTATTGTCTATTTTAGACTATCTATCTTACGTGATATTCTATCTAAATCATCTTTTAACTCATGAATGTGATTTGAAACATTTTTAAGGTTTGAATTAGTAGTTTGATCTACAGGTTTATTCTGAGTTTCTATTCTAGAAACTGATGAAGCTACAATTCCAGTTGGAACCGCAATAATTCCATATCCTAGTAACATAATTAGCGAAGCGAAAAGTTTTCCAAATGCAGTTACTGGAACCGCACTTCCATATCCCACTGTAGTTAGAGTTACTATTGCCCAATAAATCGAATTAGGTATGTTTTCAAATCCTTCAGTATTGTTGCCCAAAGGGCCTTCAACAATATACATTATGGTTCCAATTACAATTACAAACAATAAAACAGTTAAAAGAAAAACAACAATTTTAGGAATTGATTTTCTAAGTGCTATTATCATTGTCTGACCACCTCTAATATAAGAAGATAAATGAAGAATTCTAAACAACCTAATTAATCTTATCACCCTGATAATCATCAAAAATTGTAAATTAAAAATAAATAATAGATATGTAGGAAGGATTGCTATAAAATCTACAATTCCCCAAAAAGAAAATATATATTTGAAGGGGTTCCTAATTATCCAAATTCTTAGAAAATACTCAATTGTAAATAATATTGTAAAAATCCATTCTAGACTTCTAAGTAACACTCCATATTTAAGACTAATTGAATCAACGCTTTCTAATGATACACAAATTACAGAAAGAACAATACTTATTAATAGAATTACATCAAACATCTTGCCACTAGGTGTTTCGGCCTCAAAAATTATTTGATATAATTTATTTTTCAATTTAATATTATTATGTATGGATTTTAATGTCCACAATATCTTATTTAATCTATTTTTCATTGGTAAAAAATATTTCATGTTCTGAATCATACCAAAATACATAATTTTCTTTATATATCTTCTCAATAGACTTTCTTTTTATCTTCAATGTAGGTGTTAATAAACTATTTTCAATAGTCCATTCTTCATGTAAAACTACTACTCTATGAATTCTCTCATGGCTATCCAATTTTAAATTTACAATTTGCAAGGTATCCGTTAGACTACTAATTAAATCGGATTTTTCTTTATTACTACCTATTTCTGACAGTGTAATTAAAGCTATAGGTTGAGGAAGTCCATTTCCTACAACACAAACCTGTTCTATATTTTTATTAGAAGAAATCTTCATCTCAATTGGAGATGGAGCAACATACTTTCCTTTAGAAGTTTTAAATATATCCTTAACTCTGCCAGTAATTGTTAAAAAACCTTTCTGATCAATTTCTCCTTCATCACCTGTAAAAAGCCAACCATCTTTTATGGTTTGTGATGTTTGTTCTTCGTCCTTATAATAACCATCCATTAAAGCATCGTGTTTTATAAGTATTTCATTCTCCTCTGATAATTTAACTTCACAAAAAGGTAAGGCTTGCCCAACAGATCCAATTTTAATATTATTTTTAAAACTCACATGCGAATAGCAAGTATTTTCTGTCATTGCATAAGCTTCTTGAATTATAACCCCTAATGTAGCAAACCAGTTTATTAATGGAGATGGTGTTGGTGCTGCTCCTGTAAAGATGTTATTTGCCCTGCTCAATCCTAAACCTTTCTGAATTTTCTTTTTTATTAATGAGGAAATAAGCGGAATTGACAATAGAATATTTAATTTTTTTTGTGGTAATTTCGATAAAATACCTTGCTGAAATTTTGTCCAAATTCTTGGAACTCCTAAGAAAACTGTGGGAGAAGCTTCTGAAAGGTTACTAGTAAAAGTCTCTAAACTTTCAGCAAAATATACTTTTCCTCCTGAATAGATAGATCCCATTTCAACTAACAATCTTTCCGCAATATGACATAAAGGCAAATAAGAAAAGAACGATTCTTCATTTAATGAAAGAGCTTGAACTGCATTTGTTGTTGCAAAACCAAAATTATAAAACTTATGCATTACTCCTTTAGGATCTCCTGTTGTTCCTGATGTATAAATTATAGTTGCTAATTCATTATCATTTCTTACAATACTTTCTTCTAACGGAGAAACCCCTTCAAGCAGATCATTCCATTTAGGATAATCCTCAGAATAGAAAGGATATGTAATACAGTCCATTTCTTTAGGTATACCTCCTTTCATTTTATTAAAATCATCTAATTTTCCCACAAATAAAAGTTTAGACCCGCTATGAATTAGTATTTTTTTTAAGGTATCTGCGCTTAAATTTGGATATAATGGTACAGAAACATGTCCACTCATCATAATTGCTAAATCAGTCATTATCCAATGAGCACAGTTTTTTGAAAGAATAGCAATCTTACTTTGCTTTTCAAGATTTAAAGACTTTATATACGAAGCCATTTTTCTTACCTGTAACATAGTTTCCTGATAGGTCCAATTATGCCAAATACCCTCAATTGGTTGACTTAAATATAATTGATTGGGCTTTTCTTTTTCCCACCTATACATCATTTCTAATGGAGTTAAATATCTCATAATTTTTTTTAAGTGCATAAAAGTATACATTTTCAAAAATAGGTTATATATAAATATCTATATTTATTATGCATGCATAATAAATATAGATATATTTGTATAAAATTAATTTAGATGGAACCAGAAGACACAATAGATTATAACCTAAGAAAAACCTGGTATAGTATAGCAAAATATTATAATAGAACAGCAAATGAGTATATGGGAAGCATGGCTTTAGGAATGATCTTACTAAATATTGACATGTATGAGGGCACACCCTCAACTCAACTTGGACCAAATATGGGAATGGAAGCAACATCACTAACAAGATCTTTAAATAATTTAGAAAAACTTGGAGTGATAGAAAGAAGAAAAGATCCAAATGATAAAAGAAAAACTATTATTCATCTAACTGAGTTCGGCAAGCAAAGAAGAAAAATTGCAAAAAAAACTGTAATAGAACTTAATAACTCAATTTTTGATGAATTGGAAGATAATGAAATAAAAACATTCTTTAATGTTATAATGAAAATTAATAAAATTATTAGTAAATATTAATTTGTATCAAATGAGTTTATTTAAAAAAGATAAATTTGGTCATATTTTAATTATAAAAAAAATTCTTATAATTATTATAGGAATATTTTCATACAAAAAATTTTCTGGAGAAAAAAAAATTAAAATAGAAGGTACTACCAATATACCTAATAAAAAATTAAATAATGTTTTATTTATTTCAAATCATCAAACATATTTTTTAGATGCAATTGGAATAATTCATGTTTTAAACTCTACGATTAATGGAAATAAAAATGATTTAAATATTTTATCATATTTACTAAAACCTAAATTAAATACCTATTATGTCGCTGCAAAAGAAACAATGAATAGTGGAATAGTTCCTAAAATATTATCATATACTGGAGCAATATTAATTGAAAGAACCTGGAGAGAAAACGGAAGAAAAATAAAAAGAGCGGTAAACAATAATGATATAATTAATATAAATAAAGCCTTAAAAGAAGGTTGGTTAATTACTTTTCCACAAGGAACAACAAAAAATTCAGCCAAGATAAGGAAGGGTACTTCTCATATAATATTAAATAATCAACCATTAGTAATACCAATTGTTATTAATGGATTTGCTGATAAATTTGAAAAAAAATCTTTAAGTATAAAAAACCCTGAAAAAGAAATTTCAATTACATTTAAAAAACCTTTAAAAATAAATTATAAGAAGGATTCAATTGATGATATAACCTTGAAAATAAAAAAATCATTAGAACTATAATACATAGAAATGAAATTCACAATATTTAATTTTGGAGAAGAACTTCAAGAGGGGTTGGAAATGATGAGATTTGAAGTAGCAACTCCAATTCAACAACAAGCAATACCAATCATTCAAAACAACATAGATTTAATTGCCTGTGCACAAACAGGAACTGGAAAAACCGCCGCTTTTGTACTTCCTATTTTAGATAAACTAACTAAAAAAAAATCTAACAATAAAGTAAATACTATTATCATTGCTCCTACCAGGGAACTTGCTAAACAAATTGATAGGCAAATTGAAGGTTTCTCATACTTTACTAATTCTTCCTCATACCCTATTTATGGTGGAGGTACTGGTGTAGAGTTTGATAACCAAAAACAAGCTTTAAAAAAAGGAGCAGATATCATTATCTGCACCCCAGGAAGATTATTAGCTCATTTAGATTTTAATTATTTTGACACCTCTGGAGTAGAACATTTGATTTTAGATGAGGCAGATAGAATGTTAGATATGGGCTTTTATGAGGACATCATGAAAATTGCAAGGGCACTACCAAAGAAAAGACAAAATCTATTATTTTCAGCGACTATGCCTCCAAAAATCAGAAAGTTAGCTAACAATATACTCAAAAATCCAAAGAGTATCAGTATAGCAATATCCAAACCAGCTGAAGGGCTTATTCAACATGCTTACATGACCCACGATAATCAAAAAGTAAAATTAGTAAGATCAATCCTAGAAAAAAAAGGTAATGATTTAAGTCATGTATTGGTATTTGCCTCCAGCATAAAAAGTGTAAGAGAAATTAAAAAAACACTTAATAAATCAGGAATGAGAGCATCTGAAATGCATTCAGGATTAGATCAAGAAAAAAGAGAACAAACTATCCGTGATTTTAAAAATAAGAAAATAAAGATCTTAGTTGCAACAGATATATTATCAAGAGGGATTGACATTAAAGGGATTGAGTTAGTAATAAACTATGAAGTCCCTCATGATGCCGAGGACTATGTACATAGAATAGGAAGAACTGCTAGAGCAGACAGAACAGGAGAAGCTATAACTTTCATTAATCCAAAACAAGTAAAAAACTTTATGGAAATTGAAAAGTTGATTGAAAAAGAAGTTCCTAAGTTAGATCTACCAAATGGTTTTGAAAAAGCTCCTGAATATAAATTAGTTAATAACAAGAAGAAGAAGAAGAAAAAAAAGAAAAAAAATTGGAAGAATGCGAAGTAGAATCCTACCTCTCTAATATAGGAGCATGATGTTCTTTTATCCTTGCATCAATAACAGGAATAGTACAGGAGAAATGTTTATTATTAATTTTTGAATTTAATCCATATATATCATTTGCGGGACTAGAACGTGTAAAAGTAACCCACAACCAATTAGAAAAATCTTCACTAACAAATTGTGAGTCATCTACTAAAGTAATAAGTCCTATTCCATTTAAATCTTGTTGTTCTAAACTAAAAACTAAATCTTTAATCTCTCCTTTTCCTTCAACAACTAAATTTCCACTGCTTACTAAATTAGGATTTGAAAATCCCTTAGGTAATTTAATTTGCATTAAACTTTCTGAAAGTTTTCTTTTTATATCACCTGCAGCAGCTATTACAACTTTTGAGCCTTCATTGAGTCCATCCCCACTATAATCTAAAGTATCTATAGTTGTTTTAGTTTGAAAATGCAAGTCTCTATCCCAATCTACCCTCTCGAGAAAATGGGTAAAATATTCCTCCTCATTATTTACATTAGGTCCATTTTCCTCATCACAAATAAATAAGTATTTAGCTAAGGAAACTTGTCCTGTTCCCAAAATACGATTTGCGATAGTCAATAACTCTTGTGGTTTTTTAGTTGGATTAAAAGGAGTGTATCTTTCACTACCTACCGCTAATAATAATGGATGCACCCCAGCTTCATCAACTGCATTTAAAGATTTTACTCCAGGAATTTCTTTTTCTATAGCCTTACCACTAATTTCATGAATTAATGCGCCAAATTGAGAATCCTCTTGTGGAGGACGACCCACAACTGTAAAAGGCCAAATACCATTATCTTTTGCGTAAACCTTGTGTACTTTTAATACAGGAAAATCATGTACTAAACTATAATAACCTAAATGATCTCCAAATGGACCTTCAGGTTTTAAATCATTTGGATGTAGCTCACCACAAATCACAAAATCGGCATCTGCAGAAATAGTATATCCATCCTTCTTTGCATATCTAAACCTTCTTTTTGCTAATACTCCAGCAAAAGACAATTCTGACATTCCCTCAGGAAGTGGCATAACAGCTGCAAAAGTATGTGCAGGAGGTCCACCTACAAAAATAGATACCTTTAAAGGTTCTCCTTTTTTAATTGCTTTTTTCTGGTGCACTCCTATTCCTCTATGAATCTGATAATGCATACCAACTTCTTTATTCAACTCATAATCATTTCCTGAAATTTGTATACGATACATTCCTAAATTTGAGTTTAGAATTCCTGGACTATCTATGTCTTCTGAATATACTTGAGGCAAAGTAATAAACGCTCCACCATCCTCTTTCCAACATTTTATTAGAGGTAATTCCTCTATCTTAATTTCTTTAAATGATTTTGGTAAGACAACTTTTTTAGGAATGGAATAAATTCCATTTAATAGTGTAAAAAATGATTTGAAAGGATTTTTTAATGCATTTAAAGGGTTTAATTTAAAGTCAATTAAGTCTTTAACTACATCTATACTGTTTCGAAAAATGAACTTACCTCTATCTAATGTTCCAAACAAATTAGAAGCGGCTTTATATTTTGTACCCTTGATATTTTCAAACAACAGTGTTTTTTTACCTTCTTTAAACTCATTCAAATGAATAGAAGCCATATCTAAATCAGGATTTACTTCTTCTGAGATAATTCTTACTTCTCCATTTTTAAATAAATCTGAAATACATTGATGTAAACTTTTATAAGCCATTATGCAAAAATAAAAAAAGGAAGTCTATTTGACTTCCTCTTTTTTTTAATATTAATAAAAAATTATCTGTTTTCAATATTGACATATAATCTTTCCGGATATCCAGTATATACTTGTCTTGGTCTACCAATTGGTTCCTGATTTTCTCTCATTTCTTTCCATTGTGCAATCCAACCAGGAAGTCTTCCTAAGGCAAACATTACTGTAAACATATCTGTTGGAATACCTAAAGCTCTATAAATAATCCCAGAGTAGAAATCTACATTAGGATATAATCCTCTTGATTTAAAATATTCATCATTAAGTGCAACTTGTTCCAACTTTTTAGCAATATCCAACACAGGATCTTCTATTCCTAATTCATTTAAAACATCATCAGCTGCCTTTTTTATAATTGTCGCTCTCGGATCAAAGTTTTTATACACTCTGTGTCCGAATCCCATTAATCGGAAAGAATCTGATTTATCTTTAGCCTTAGCAACATATTTATCCACATCACCACTATCTCCCTTTATCTTTTCTAACATCTCAATTACTGCTTGATTTGCTCCACCGTGTAGAGGACCCCATAAGGCTGCAATCCCCGCAGAAACAGAAGCGTATAAACTGGCATGAGACGAACCCACAATTCGAACAGTAGAAGCAGAACAGTTTTGCTCGTGATCTGCATGTAAGATTAGTAATTTATCAATAGCCTTCGCAACTACAGGACTAATCTCCTTTTCAAATGTAGGAAGTCCAAACATCATATGCATGAAATTTGCTGTATAACTCAATTCATTTTTAGGATACATTATTGGTTGTCGCATCCTATTTTTATAACTCCAAGCTGCTAAAGTTGGAAGTTTTGCTATAGCTCTAATTATTGTTCCATTCACTTCTTCTTTTGATCTATTTGGATCTAAAGATTTAGGATAAAATGCTGTTAAAGAAGAAACTAATGACGATAAGACACCCATTGGGTGAGCTTTAGATGGGAAACCATCTAGTATAGATTTTACATCTTCATGAACTAATGAATGATGAGTAATTTCATCAATAAAAAAATCTAACTCTGATTTAGTAGGAAGCTCCCCATAGATAAGCAAATACGCAACTTCTAAAAAAGTTGCTTTTTCTGCCAATTCTTCAATAGAATAACCTCTATATCTTAAAACTCCTTCTTCTCCATTTAAAAAAGTAATTGCACTTTCTGTAGAACCAGTATTTTTAAAACCTCTATCTAAGGTAATTAATCCTGATTGGGACCTAAGTTTACTTATATCTAATGCGTTTTCATTTTCAGTACCAGTAATTACTGGTAAATCATATACATTTCCTTCAAAGTGTAATTCTGCTTTCTTTCCCATACCTTTTATTTTTTCTTGTATTTTTTTACTTATTTATAAATTTAAAATTCTTACCCGTGTAGATTGCATGATCTCCAAGAGTTTCTTCAATTCTTAACAATTGATTATATTTTGCCATTCTATCAGAACGAGAAGAAGATCCTGTTTTGATTTGACCACAATTAAGCGCTACTGCCAAATCTGCAATAGTCGTATCTTCTGTTTCACCCGACCTATGACTCATTACAGATGTGTAAGAACTATTGTTAGCCATTTTTACAGCGTTAATAGTCTCTGTTAAAGTTCCAATTTGATTAACTTTAATTAGTATTGAATTTGCAATTCCTTTTTCAATTCCTTTATACAGTCTATCAACATTTGTAACAAACAAATCATCTCCAACAAGTTGAACTCTGTGTCCTATCCTGTCGGTTAATTGTTTCCAACCATTCCAATCATCCTCATCTAACCCATCTTCAATAGATAAAATTGGGTACTTTTCTGTCCAATCCACCCAAAAATCTACCATTTGACCAGGGCTTAACTTTTCTCCAGTAGATTGGTGAAAATGATACATATTTTCTTCAGAATTATAAAATTCAGAAGCTGCGGCATCAATTGCAATATACATGTCTTCACCTGGAATATAACCTGCGGATTCAATTGCTTTTAACACGACCTGAATTGCTTCATCATTGGATCCTAAATTGGGAGCAAATCCTCCTTCATCACCTACATTTGTAGAATGACCTTTTGATTTTAATTCTGCTTTCAAATGATGGAAAACCTCTGTACCCATTTTTAAAGCCTCAGAAAAACAGCTTGCACCCACAGGCATTACCATAAATTCTTGAAAATCTATACTATTATCAGCATGAGAACCACCATTTAAGATATTCATCATTGGAATAGGTAATTCTAAAGCATCTGCACCTCCAATATAATTAAATAAAAATTGTTCAGATTCTTTGGCGGCAGCTTTTGCACATGCTAACGAAACAGCTAACATAGCATTAGCACCCAACCTTGCTTTATTTGTAGTTCCGTCTAAATCAATCATCTTATGATCAATTAATTCCTGTTCTCTTACATCTATTCCAAATAACTCTGAATTAATAGATGTCTTAATATTTTGAACCGCATTTAAAACACCTTTACCTAAATACCTAGATTTGTCCCCATCTCTTAGTTCTACCGCTTCATATTTTCCAGTAGAAGCACCAGAGGGAACGGCTGCTCTACCCATAACTCCAAGATCTGTATAGACCTCTGCTTCAACAGTAGGATTTCCTCTAGAATCTAGAATCTGTCTTGCATGAATATTTACAATTTTTCCCACTAGCAATTTTTTATATTATTTACAAATTCATCAAACAAATACCTTGAATCATGAGGACCGGGAGAAGACTCTGGATGATACTGAACAGAAAAACAATTTTTGTTAGTTAATCTAATACCTTCTACAGTTTCATCATTTAAGTTTATATGGGTAATCTCAACATTTTCATTGTTTAAAATATCCTTTTTAGAAATCCCAAAACCATGATTTTGAGATGTTACCTCTGCTTTACCAGTAGATAAATTCTGAACTGGATGATTAATTCCCCTGTGACCATTATGCATTTTATAAGTTGAAATCCCCTCAGAAAGAGCAAGAGCTTGGTGTCCTAAACAAATTCCAAAAACAGCTCTACCATCACTAGTTATCTTTTTTACTTCTTCAATTACTTCTGGCATTGCCGAAGGATCTCCAGGTCCATTTGAAAGGAAAAATCCATTTGGATCCCATTTTTTCATCTCTTCATAAGTAGAATTCATAGGAAATACTTTAAGATAACATCCTCTATCAGTTAAACATCTCAATATATTTTTTTTCACACCTAAATCTAAAACAGCTATCTTTATATCAGAATTTTCATCTCCAATAAAATAACTTTCCTTAGTAGTAACAGAAGATGATAATTCTAATCCTTCCATAGAAGGAACAAGTTTAAGTTGTTCTTTTAATGAGTCTATCTGCAAATTTTCATTAGATATTATTGCATTCATAGCACCTTTATCTCTAATGTGTTTTACTAATGATCTTGTATCAACATCAGAAATTACAACTTTATTTTCTTTTTCAAAGTATTCTTGTAATGACATATCTGCCCTTGGTCTTGAATAACCAGAATTAAAGTTCTTACAAATTAATCCTGCAATTTTCATTCCATCAGATTCTACTTCCTCTTTATCCGCACCGTAATTACCAATGTGAGCATTTGTAGTAATCATTAACTGACCATAATATGATGGATCTGTAAAGACTTCTTGATAGCCAGTCATTCCTGTGTTAAAACATAATTCACCAGTAGCTGTTCCAATAGCTCCTGCAGATTTTCCATGGAAGATTGTTCCATCCTCTAGTACTAAAATTGCTTCTTTTTTATTTAGATATTTCATATTTAATTCAAGTTATAAAAAAAGGATAAAACAAATATGTTTTATCCTTAAATTTATGTGCTCATATTTTGTTTTATTTAACTATATTATTCTGCTTTCTCCTCTTCTGTAGACTCATTAGAATCATCTTTTTTTTGATCTTCCTGAACTTCTTCTGAAGAGTCATTAGTCTCGTCGTTTTTTACTTCATTTTTTGGGTCTTCATTAACTTCTTCTACTGATTCCATTTCAATTTTGTCTTCAGTCTTTTCTTCCTTTGGTTCATTATCCGTTTCAGTAGTTATTTCTACATTATCAACAGTATCCTCAACTTCAGAAGAATCTTTTTCAACAACTTCTAAATTTTCAGAAGATTCTACTACTTCAGATGGAGTTGATTTTTTCGTTCCACCTCTTCTTCTAGTTTTCTTTTTCTTCGGCTTATCAGTAACATAAGTTTCATTATAATCTACTAATTCAATATATGCCATCTCAGCATTATCTCCTAATCTATTACTTAGTTTGAGAATTCTAGTATATCCCCCAGGCCTATCTGCAACTTTAGTTGCTATATCTCCAAAAAGTTCGGTAACAGCTTGCTTTTGTTTTAAATAACTAAAAACAGTTCTACGAGAATGTGTAGTGTCGTTTTTAGATTTTGTTATTAAGGGCTCTACATAAATCCTTAAAGCTTTAGCTTTAGCCAATGTAGTTTTAATTCTTTTATGCTCAATTAATGAGCATGCCATATTTGATAGCATTGCTTTTCTATGTGCCGCTTTCCTTCCTAAATGATTAAATTTCTTTCTGTGTCTCATTTGTTCTAATCGTTATTATTTAGGTTATATTTTGTAACATCAAACCCAAAATGTAAATTTTTATCTTCTACTAATTCCTCAAGCTCAGTTAATGATTTCTTACCAAAATTTCTGAATTTTAATAAATCGTTCTTAGAGAAAGAAACTAATTCTCCTAATGTAAATACCTCTGCATGTTTTAAACAATTTAAAGATCTTACAGATAAACCTAGATCTACTAAGGAAGTCTTCAGTAATTGGCTCATGTGTAACGAATCTTCATCAAACTCATTATCATCTTCCGTATCAAAATTAATTTTTTCATCAGAAAATAACATAAAGTGTTGAATTAAAATCTTGGCTGCTTCAGTTAAAGCTTCTTTCGGTGTAATAGAACCATCTGTAACAATATTTATATTTAATTTTTCAAAGTCAGTTTTTTGCTCAACTCTGTAATTTTCAACATTATATTTTACATTCTTAATAGGAGTATAGATAGAATCAATTGAAATTGCTCCTACAGCTAAGTCCTCATTATGATTTTCCTCAGCAGGAACATATCCCCTACCTTTTTCAATTGTAAACTCCATTTCAAAAACTGTATCTTTATCAGTAGTACAAATTACTTTATCTGGATTTAGAACCTGGAAGTTAGACAAACTTGAACCTAAATCTGCTGCAGTTATGAATTCCTTATTAGAAATTTTCATTGTAGCTTTCTCAGTATTCTCATTTTCAATCTGTTGCTTAAACCTAATTTGTTTAAGATTTAAAACGATCTCAGTAACATCTTCAACTACACCACTAATAGTTGTGAATTCATGATCAACTCCAGTAATTTTTATTGAGGTAATTGCAAAACCTTCTAAAGAAGAAAGTAAGACTCTTCTTAATGCGTTTCCTACAGTCAGACCATAGCCAGGTTCTAAAGGACGAAATTCAAATTGTCCTTCGTTCTGAACTGAATCTAACATGATAACTTCATCTGGTTTTTGAAAATTCAAAATTGACATATTTTTATTCTTTTTTTATTAAAATTTTTATTTAGAGTAAAGTTCAACAATTAGTTGTTCTTTAATATTTTCAGAAATTTGACTTCTCTCCGGAAGTGTCTTTACAATACCTTTCATTAAATCAGAATTCCATTCTAACCAATCATTCGATTGGGTATTATTGGTTAGAGAAGAACTAATAGTTTCTAAAGACTTTGATCTTTCTCTGACACTAACCTCATCTCCAACTTTTAATGCTGCTGAAGGGATATTACAAATTTCTCCGTTTAACATAATGTGCTTATGAGAAACTAATTGTCTAGCAGCTCTTCTTGTAGGAGCAATTCCTAATCTGTATACTATATTATCTAATCTAGTTTCACAAAGTTGTAAAAGTATTTCACCAGTAATACCTTTTCTTCGTAAAGCCTCCTTAAAAAGATTAGAAAATTGCTTTTCTAAAATTCCATAAGTAAATTTAGCTTTTTGCTTTTCTTGTAACTGAACACCATATTCAGACTGTTTACCTCTTCTTTTATTAGCTCCATGCTGTCCAGCAGGGTAATTTTTTCTTTCTAAAACTTTGTCTGGTCCAAAAATTGGCTCTCCAAACCTTCTTGAAATTCTAGATTGAGGACCTCTATATCTTGCCATTTCTTTATCTTAATTTATTAATTAAACTCTTCTCTTTTTCGGAGGACGACAACCATTATGCGGTAATGGAGTAACATCAACAATTTCCGAAACTATAATACCTGTATTGTGAATAGTTCTGATAGCAGATTCTCTTCCCGCTCCTGGGCCTTTCACAAATACCTTAACTCTTCTAAGTCCAGCTTCAAAAGCAACTTGAGCACAATCCTCGGCTGCCATTTGAGCTGCATAGGGAGTGTTCTTTTTAGATCCTTTAAAGCCCATCTTTCCAGCAGATGACCAAGCAATTACTTGCCCACTATTATTTGTCAGTGAGATTATAATATTGTTAAAAGTAGCTTGAATGTGTGCTTGTCCTACTGCTTCTACTTTAACTTTTCTTTTCTTTTTAACTGATTTTGCCATTTGTTATTTATAATTTAGTTACTTATTTAGTAGCAATTTTCTTATTAGCAACTGTTTTTCTTTTACCTTTTCTAGTTCTAGAGTTATTTTTTGTTTTCTGACCTCTTAAAGGAAGACCAACTCTATGACGAATACCTCTTGTACATCCAATATCCATTAATCTCTTAATATTCATTTGAGTTTCTGATCTTAATTCTCCTTCTACTATGTATTCGTCTCCAATTATGCTTCTTATTGCATTGACCTCATCATCATTCCAATCTTGTACTTTTTTGTCATGAGATACATTAGCTTTATTTAAAATATCTTTTGCGTAAGATGAGCCAATTCCGTATATGTAAGTTAAACTAATAACTCCTCTTTTGTTTTTTGGTAAATCTATACCTTTAATTCTTGCCATAATTTATTAACCTTGTCTTTGTTTAAATCTAGGGTTCATTTTATTGATTACATAAACTCGTCCTTTTCTTTTAACGATTTTACAATTTTCACTTCTCTTTTTTACTGATGCTCGTACTTTCATAATTTTATTTTTTTAGTACCTATATGTTATTCTACCTTTAGTTAAATCATAAGGACTCATTTCCATCTTAACTTTATCACCTGGTAAAAGTTTAATATAAAACTTTCTCATCTTTCCAGAAATGTGTGCAGTTACAATATGTCCATTTTCTAACTCAACATGAAACATAGCGTTCGATAACGCTTTAATTATCGTACCATCTAACTCTATGTTTGCTTGTTTTGCCATTTTTTATTTTTTTAATCTCTTTTCTATTTCTTCAAAACTTGATAAAACCTCTGCTTTTCCTTTTCTAACTACAATGGTATGTTCAAAATGTGCTGAATATTTTTTATCAGCTGTTATTATTGTCCACCCATCAGAAAGTTGTTTTATTCTTCTAGTACCTAAATTAATCATAGGTTCTATCGCAATAACCATACCTTCTTTAAGTTTAATTCCCCTTCCTCTTTTTCCATAATTCGGAACCTGTGGTTCTTCATGTAAATTTTCACCTACACCATGCCCTACCATTTCTCTTACAACGCCATATCCAAATTGTTCTACATGCTTTTGAATAGCAAAACCAATATCACCAATTCTGTTACCCGAAACTGCCTGTTCAATTCCTTTATATAAAGATTCCTTAGTTCTAAGCAACAGATTTTTCACTTCAGAAGAAACTTCTCCTAATTGATAGGTGTAAGCAGAATCCCCGTAGTATCCATTCATAACAACTCCACAATCAATTGAAATAATATCTCCTTCATTAAGTGGATTATTATTTGGTATTCCATGAACAACTTGCTCATTTAATGAAGCACAAAGTGTATTTGGAAAACCACTATAACCTTTAAATGCAGGAATGCCTCCATTATCTCTTATAAAATCTTCCGCTATTTTATCTAGCTGAAGTGTGGTAACCCCTGGTTTTATCAGTGACGATATCTCAGCATGGGTATTAGCAACAAGTAAAGAACTTTCTCTTATTAAATCAATTTCATCTTCTGACCTATAATGTATCATTACATCATACTTCCAGAAGATTTACCTTTAATTTTTCCTTTTTCCATTAATCCATCATAATGACGCATTAATAGGTGACTCTCAATCTGTTGAAGTGTATCTAATACTACCCCAACCATTATTAACAAAGATGTACCTCCAAAGAATTGTGCAAACTGAGGAGTCATATCTGGTTTTAAATTTAATGCAATCCCTGGTAAAATAGCTATAACACCTAAGTACAATGAACCGGGAAGTGTAATTCTTGACATAATATTATCCAAGTATTCAGCAGTTTTTCTTCCTGGTTTGATTCCTGGAATAAATCCACCATTTCTTTTCATATCCTCTGCCATCTGCTTTGGGTTTACTGTTATTGCAGTATAAAAATATGTAAATACTACTACCAATATAAAGAATAAGAAATTATACCAAAATCCTGTAAAATCTGAAAGAGTACTAGCCAATCCTGTTAAATCATCTGAAAAGCCAGCTAATGTAACTGGTATAAACATAATTGCCTGAGCAAATATTATTGGCATCACACCAGCAGCATTTACCTTTAGAGGAATAAACTGACGAACACCTCCATATTGTTTATTTCCAACAACTCTTTTTGCATATTGTACAGGAATTCTTCTTGTTCCTTGTACTAACAATATACACAAACCAATTACAACTACTAAAATAACCATCTCTAATAAGAATATTACCAAACCTCCTGATTGAGCATTTAAAGCCATGGCGAACTCACTAGACAATGATGAAGGTAAAACAGCTATAATACCAATCATAATTAATAATGAAATACCATTACCTACGCCTCCATCTGTGATCTTCTCTCCAAGCCACATTACAAATAATGTTCCAGTTACTAAGATAATAATAGAAGATAACCAAAATGCACTTTCTCCTAACAAGAAAGCTGTTTCAGGAAGAGTGTTTTTAAGATTTGCAATATATCCTGGTGCTTGTCCTCCGGTAATTATAATTGTTAAATACCTTGTAATATTGTTGATCTTCCTTCTACCACTTTCTCCTTCTCTTTGTAACTTCTGAAAGTATGGAATAGCCATTCCTAATAACTGAATAACAATAGATGCAGAAATATAAGGCATTATTCCAAGAGCAAATATAGAAGCTTGTGAGAATGCACCACCCGTAAACATATTTAATAATCCTAATAATCCATCAGCGGACTGAGCTTGTAAAGCTGCTAATTGAGAGGGATCAACTCCAGGTATCACTACAAAAGAACCAAATCTGTAAATAGCAATAAACGCTAAAGTCATTAAGATTCTATTCTTAAGATCTTCAATCTTCCAAATATTCTGTATCGTTTGTATCAGTTTTCTCATTGTCTTTTTTATTCAGTTACAGTCTTGGAAATAATGTTTGCTGTTCCTCCTACTTTTTCAATAGCAGCTTTTGCAGAAGCTGAATAAGCATCAACTGTAATGTCAATTTTAGAAGTTAACTCTCCTCTTCCTAAAATTTTAATCAAATCATTTTTATAGGCCATTCCGTTTTCAACTAAAACTTCTTTTGTAATAGCTCCTTTAATCTTTTTGTTAGTAATTACCTCTTGTAATCTATCTAAATTGATTCCTAAATATTCTTTTCTATTTGGGTTAGTAAATCCAAACTTAGGAACTCTTCTTTGTAAAGGTTGTTGACCACCTTCGAAACCACTCTTTTTTGAGTATCCTGAACGAGATTTAGCTCCTTTATGTCCTCTAGTAGAAGTACCTCCTCTTTTAGACCCTTCTCCTCTACCTATTCTTTTTCCTTTTTTTATGGAACCTTCTGCAGGTTTTAAATTATGTAATTCCATTTTTTTACTTTTCTACTACTGTTATTAAGTGTTTTACTTTATGAACCATTCCTAAAATTTGAGGAGTAGCATTATGCTCAACAACTTTATTCATTTTTGTTAAACCTAACGCGTCTAAAGTCAATTTCTGATCCTTCGGTCGACCAATTCTACTCCTTACTTGTTTAATCTTAATCTTTTCCATTTTCTATCCGATTAACCTTTAAATACTTTTTCTAAACTAACACCTCTCTGGTTTGCTACTGTTCTGGCGTCTCTTAATTCTAAAAGAGCTTTTAAGGTAGCTTTAACTAAATTATGAGGATTAGAAGAACCCTTAGATTTTGCTAATACATCCTTAATTCCAGCACTTTCAATTACAGCTCTCATTGCACCTCCAGCTTTAATACCAGTACCATGAGAAGCTGGCTTTATTAATACTTGGGAGCCTCCAAATTTAGAAAATTGCTCATGTGGAATAGTTCCATTTATTACTGGTATTTTCACTAAATTTTTCTTAGCCGCTTCTATTGCCTTTGCAATCGCAGTAGAAACATCCTTAGATTTTCCTAATCCGACTCCAACAATAGATTTCTCATCTCCAACAACTACAATTGCTGAGAATCCAAAAGCTCTACCACCCTTTGTTACTTTTACAACTCTTTGAACTCCTACCAATCTATCTTTTAACTCAATATCAGAAGAAGCCTTTACTCTTTTATTTTCTGCTAATTTAAACATATCTCTTTATTAGAATTTTAATCCTGTTTCTCGAGCTGCATCTGCTAAAGATTTGATTCTTCCATGGTATAAAAAACCACCTCTATCAAATTTTACAGACTTTACTCCAGCCTCTTTAGCCTTTTCTCCTATTAGAGTACCAACTAATTTAGCTTTTTCAACTTTATTTATTTTTTGTTCCTCAATCGATTTTTCTCTTGATGATGCAGATACAATTGTATTTCCTGCTACATCATCAATTAACTGAGCGTAAATGTGATTGTTAGATCTGAAAACAGCTAACCTTGGGGTTTCTGCAGTACCGCTGATTGTTTTACGGATTCTGTATCTAACACCTTGTCTTTTATCTTTTCTTGATTGTATCATTTTATCTTATATTTTAACTCGCAGCTGTTTTACCTGCTTTTCTTCTGATATATTCTCCAGCATATTTAATTCCTTTTCCTTTATATGGTTCTGGCTTTCTGAAGGATCTGATTTTTGCTGCCACAGCTCCAATTAATTGTTTATCAATAGATTTTAAAATCACAACAGGAGGCTGTCCTTTTTCTGATACGGTCTCCACTTTTACCTCACTTGGAATTTCAAAAACTATATTATGAGAGTATCCCACAGAGATATCTAATTTCTGGCCCTGATTAGCAGCTCTATATCCAACTCCTACCAATTCTAATTTCTTTTCAAAACCTTTTTCTACTCCCTCTACCATATTAGCGATTAGGGATCTGTACAGCCCATGAAAAGACCTTACTTGTTTCTCATCAGAATTTCTAGAAAGTACTACCTCATTTTCATTAACAGAAACTGAAATAGAAGAATCTATATTTTGAGACAACTCTCCTAGTTTTCCCTTTACAGTAATAACACCATTTAAAACAGAAATTGATGTTCCTTCTGAAAATGATATTGGACTATTTCCTACTCTTGACATTTCTTTTTATATTATATTATTAGTAAACGTAACAAATTACTTCACCACCTACATTTAAATCTCTTGCTTCTTTATCTGTTATAACACCTTTTGATGTGGATAAAATTGCAATTCCTAATCCATTGATTACTCTTGGCATAGTCTCCTGATTTGCATATTTTCTAAGTCCCGGCTTACTAACTCTTATTAATTTTTTAATAGCTGGTGTCTTTGAATTATACTTTAAAGCAATTTTTATATTTCCTTGGTGATTTACACCATCTTCAAATTTATAACTTAATATATATCCTTTATCGAATAATATTTCTGTTATAGATTTTTTCATATTAGAAGCGGGGATATCAACAACTTTATGGCCTGCTTTCTGAGCATTTCTTACTCTAGTTAAATAATCTGCTATTGGATCTGTAAACATATCTTTTATTTATTTCTTTATTACCAACTTGCTTTTTTCACACCTGGAATTAATCCAAAGTTTGCCATTTCTCTAAACTTCACACGAGAAATACCAAATTGTCTCATATATCCTTTAGGTCTTCCAGTTATCTTACATCTATTATGCATCCTTACAGGGGAAGCATTTCTTGGAAGCTTCTGAAGACCTTCATAATCTCCTGTTGCTTTCAACGCTGCTCTTTTCTCAGCATATTTCTCTACACATTTAGCTCTTTTTACCTCACGGGCTTTCATTGATTCTTTTGCCATAACTTATTTATTTTTAAATGGTAAACCAAACTCTTTTAAAAGTGTCAAAGCTTCTTCATTAGATTTTGCACTTGTTACGAAAGTGATGTCCATTCCTGTAATTTTATTAATTTTATCAATACTAATTTCTGGAAATGCAATTTGTTCTTTTATTCCCATTGTAAAGTTACCTCTACCATCAAATCCTTTAATCTCTAACCCTTGAAAATCTCTTACCCTTGGAAGAGTAGATGTAATAAATCTCTCTAGAAACTCATACATTTTATCTCCTCTTAATGTAACCATAACTCCAACAGGCATTCCTTTTCTTAACTTAAAGTTAGAAATATCTTTAGTTGCTTTAGTAATTAGTGCTTTCTGACCAGTAATCTTTGTCATTTCCTGTTGGGCTGCCTCAATTTGTTTTTTATCTGAACTAGCAGAGCCTAAACCTTGATTCAAACAAATCTTTTCTAGTTTTGGTACTTGCATTACTGATTTATAATTCCCTTTCAGATTTTGAATAATCTGATCAGAATACTTCTTTCTTAAATTTGGTTTATATTCCATTATTTTATTACTTCTCCTGATTTTTTAGCGAATCTCACTAATTTATCTGTTTGTTCATCTTTTTTTCTTCCAACTCTTGTAGGATTTCCTGACTTTGGATCTATTAACATTAAGTTAGAAATGTCTATTGACGCTTCTTGTTTTAAAATACCTCCTTGTGGGTTAGCTGCGTTTGGTTTAGTATGTTTTGAAACCATATTTACACCTTCAACAATAGCTCTATTACTAGAAGGAATAACTTTAATAATTTTTCCTTTTTTCCCTTTAGAAGTTCCAGCTAATACTAAAACTAAATCATCTTTTTTTAATTTTAACTTTTTCATCTTATTATATTAGTTTATAATACCTCAGGCGCTAAGGATACCACTTTCATAAAATCATTATCTCTCAATTCTCTTGCAACTGGACCAAAAACACGAGTTCCTTTCATTTGATCACCTTCATCAATAATAACACAAGCATTATCATCAAATCTTATATAAGAACCATCCTTTCTTCTGATTTCTTTTTTTACTCTTACCATTACTGCTTTAACGACCTGCCCTTTCTTCACGTTTCCGGAAGGGGTTGCAGTCTTCACTGTTCCTACAATTTTATCTCCAACTGAAGCGTATCTTTTACCTGTACCTCCTAAAACTCTAATACATAGAATTTCTTTTGCTCCACTATTGTCAGCTACTTTTACTCTTGATTCTTGCTGTATCATTATTTTGCTCTTTCTATTATATCAATTAATCTCCAATTTTTATTTTTGCTCATTTTTCTTGTTTCCATGATTTTCACTGTATCACCTTCTTTACATGTATTTTCTTCATCATGGGCTATAAACTTAGTAGATTTCTTAACAAACTTCCCATAAAGAGGATGTTTTACTTTTCTTTCTACCATAACAACAATAGACTTATCCATTTTATTTGAAGAAACTACACCAACTCTTTCTTTTCTTAAATTTCTTTCCATTTGTTTATTTATTCTAAATTTCTATTCTTCTTCTAGAAAGCTCTGTCATAATTCTAGCTATTTCTTTTCTAGTAGCGGTAATTAATTTAGGATTCTCTAAGGGAGATACCTCATGACTCATTTTCATTTTAGCTAACTTTTCTTTCTCAGAAACTAAAATGTCCAGTAATTCGTTTTCTGGAGTATCTTTTAAAATAGTTGCTTTCATTTATTTACTTTTAACTATATAATCTCTCTTTACTATAAACTTAGTTGTAATTGGAAGTTTCTGAGCTGCTAACCTTAAAGCTTCTTTAGCAGTATCAAAATCTACACCATCAATTTCGAACATTATTCTTCCTGGAGTAACTGTTGCAGCCCAATATTCTGGGGCTCCTTTACCTTTACCCATCCTTACCTCAGCAGGCTTTTTAGTAATTGGTTTACTAGGAAAAATTCTAATCCAAACCTGTCCTTGTCTTTTCATATAACGAGTTACTGCAATACGGGCTGCCTCTATTTGACGAGCAGTAATCCAACACTCCTCTAAAGCTTTTATTCCGAAGGTTCCGAAAGCCAATTGATGACCTCTTTGGGCATTACCTTTCATTCTACCCTTTTGCATTCTTCTAAACTTTGTCTTTTTTGGTTGTAACATTTTATTTTTTTCTTTAAAAAATTATGACCTATTTCTCTTTGGACCTCTGTTATTCCCTCCTTTCTTTCCTCCTTTCTGAGATTTGAAATGCAACATCAAATCTCTTTTTCCATATACTTCTCCTCTACAGATCCAAACTTTAATTCCAATTAAACCATATTGAGTTAGAGCCTCTGCTAATGCATAATCAATATCCGCTCTAAATGTATGTAGTGGAGTTCTTCCATCTTTATACATTTCAGATCTTGCCATCTCAGCCCCATTTAATCTTCCCGAAATCTGAACCTTTATTCCTTCCGCTCCCATTCTCATTGTGGAAGCAATAGCCATCTTAATAGCCCTTTTATANGAAATTCTTCCTTCAACCTGTCTAGCAATATTGTTTGCAACTAAAGTCGCTTCTAAATCAGGTCTTTTTACTTCAAAAATATTTATCTGAATTTCTTTACCTGTAATCTTCTTGATTTCTTCTTTTAAGGTCTCCACTTCTTGGCCTCCTTTACCAATAATTATACCAGGCCTAGACGTATGAATAGTAATAGTAACTACCTTTAAAGTTCTTTCTATAGCAATTCTAGAGATACTAGCCTTTGCTAATCTAACTTTTAGATACTTTCTGATTTTATCATCTTCAGCGAGTTTATCACCAAAGTCATTTCCACCAAACCAATTAGATTCCCATCCTCTGATGTAACCTAATCTATTACCAATTGGATTTGTTTTTTGTCCCATATTAATTATTATCTGTGTTTCTACTATCAACCACTAGTGTTACATGATTTGATCTTTTTCTTATTCTATGCGCTCTTCCTTGGGGAGCTGCTTGAATCCTTTTTAACATTCTGCCACTATCTACCTTAATTTCAGAGATGTANAGATTACTTTCGTCCATTCTTTTTCCTTCATTCTTAACTTCCCAATTTGCAAGTGCTGAAAGAAGTAATTTTTCCATTCTTCCAGAAGCCTCTTTCGGGTTTAATTTTAATTGCGCTAAAGCTTTATCTGCGTCCATTCCTCTAATAAGATCCGCAATTAATCTCATTTTCCTTGGTGATGTAGGACAATTATTTAGTTTTGCAAAAGCGATTGTTTTTCTCGCTTCTTTCATTGCATTTGCTTTTAATCTTTTTCTAGCTCCCATTTGTTATTTCTTTTTATTTCCTCCGTGACCTCTAAAAGTTCTTGTAGGAGAGAATTCACCTAATTTATGACCAACCATGTTTTCTGTAATAAAAACAGGAATGAATTGTCTACCATTGTGAACAGCAATTGTTTTACCAACAAAATCAGGAGCAATCATAGATGCTCTCGACCAAGTTTTAATTACTGAGTTCTTACCTGTTTCATTCATTGCATCAATTTTTCTTTGTAATTTATAATGAATATATGGTCCTTTTTTTAATGATCTAGCCATGCTTTATTTCTTTTTTCTTCTTTCGATTATATACTTATCTGANGCCTTTTTCTTGTTTCTTGTTTTATATCCCTTTGCCGGAATACCATTCTTGGATCTTGGAATACCTCCTGAATGTTTTCCTTCACCTCCACCCATTGGATGATCTACTGGGTTCATCACTGTTGATCTTACTCTAGGTCTTCTACCTTTCCATCTACTTCTACCAGCTTTTCCGGAAACTTGTAATTGGTTTTGAGAGTTAGAAACAGTACCTATGGTAGCTAAACAAGTCATTAAAATTTGTCTAATTTCACCAGATGCTAATTTAATAGTAGCGTACTTTCCATCTTTTGCCATTAGTTGTGCGAAAGATCCAGCGGATCTAACTAAAATACCTCCCTGTCCTGGTCTTAACTCAATGTTATGAATTAAAGTACCTAAAGGAATATTACTCAAAGGTAAGGTATTACCAACATTAATTGGGGCTTTATCTCCTGTTAACAATTCCATTCCTACTTTTAAGCCTTCTGGGGAAATAATATATCTCTTTTCTCCATCAACATAGTTTAATAATGCAATATATGCGGTTCTATTTGGATCATACTCTATAGAGGCAACTTTTGATGGGATACCAAATTTATTTCTTTTAAANTCGATAATTCTNTACCTCTGCTTATGCCCACCACCGACATGTCTGATAGTCATTTTACCTCTATCATTCCTACCACCTGTTCTTTTTTGTTTTACTAGTAAACTCTTTTCTGGTGTTGAAGTTGTAACTTCATCAAAAGATCGTATTACTTTATGTCTTTGTCCAGGTGTATTTGGTTTTAATTTTCTAACTGCCATTTTCCTCTTATTATATATTACTGTAAAAATCTATCGTATCACCAGCCATCAAAGTAACAATCGCTTTTTTATAAGTCTTTGTTCTTCCAGAAATAAAACCTGATTTAGTACCTCTAGTTCTTTTCTTTCCAATACAAACCATAGTTCTCACAGACTCAACAGTGACATCATAAGCTTCTTCTACTGCTTTTTTAATCTCTATTTTATTCGCATNTCTATCAACAACAAAACCAAAACGATTTAAATTTTCCGCTTCAGCCGTCATTTTTTCAGTTATTACTGGTTTTATTAAAATATTCATCAATTCTATTTTTTATAATTCTTCTCTATTTCCTTAATTGAGGACTCAACAAACATTAATTTATTCGCATTCATCAAATCGTAGGTTGTTAAAGATGAAGCAATTACAACTTTTGACTTTTTTAAATTTCGAGATGATAAAAGTATATTTTTATCTGAATCCGGAAGAATTAATAAAGTTTTATTGTTTTGTTGTTCTAAATTAGATAAGATTTTAGCATATCCCTTAGTGCTTGGTGAATCCATAGAAAAATCCTCTAATACAATAATATTCTTATCTTTAGCCATTTGAGAAAGAGCTGATTTACGAGCTAACGCCTTCACCTTTTTATTTAATTTAAACTGATAGTTTCTTGGCCTTGGACCGAAAACTCTACCACCACCTCTAAATAAAGGATTCTTAATATCACCAACCCTTGCTGCTCCAGATCCTTTTTGTTTTCGTATCTTTCTTCTACTCCCAGTGATCTCACCTCTTTCTTTTGATTTGTGAGTTCCTTGTCTTTGTGCAGCTAAATAATGTTTTACATCTAAGTAAATAGCATGANCATTTGGAATTATACCAAAAATATCTTTACTTAAAGTTATCGACTTAGAAGTTTCCTTTCCTTCTGTATTATAAACTGATAATTTCATTATTTCTCAATTGTTATATATGAATTATTTGCTCCAGGAACAGAACCATTAACTAAAATTAAATTTCTATCCGTAATTACTTTCATAATTTGTAAATTTTCAACTTTAACTCTAGCATTTCCTGTTTGACCTGCCATTCTCATNCCTTTAAANACTCTNGCNGGATAAGAAGCNGCNCCAATAGANCCNGGGTGCTCTTNNTCTGTTNTGNTGACCATGAGTAGCNT
>NZRO01000052.1:0-4024 GCA_002696275.1 Flavobacteriales bacterium | reverse complement strand
ACNCCAGCAAANCCATGTCTTTTTACAACNCCTTGAAANCCTTTTCCTTTNGANNTTCCTNNNACNTCAACAAANTCACCNTCTNCAAAATNATTCTGTTGTAAGTGTGTCTCCTAAATTTACATCATCGAATGAATTAAACTCTACCAATTTCTTATGCATTGGAGAATTCGCTTTATTAAAATGTCCTTTCAAAGCATTATTAACTCTTTGATCTTTTTGTTCTCCAAAACCAATCTGCACAGCATTATACCCATCTACCTCTTCAGTTTTTATTTGAGTTACAGTACAAGGACCAACTTCAAGAACTGTACAAGGAATATTTTTTCCTTCATCAGAAAAAATACTTGTCATTCCTATCTTTTTACCTATTAAACCTGGCATCTTTTTATTATTTATATTACTTTAATTTCTACATGAACACCTGAAGGAAGTTCTAACTTCATTAATGCATCAATTGTTTTTGATGATGCATTATATATATCCATTAATCTTTTATGTGAAGATAACTGGAATTGTTCTCTCGCCTCTTTATTTACATGAGGAGATCTTAGAACAGTATAAATCCTTTTATGTGTAGGAAGCGGTATTGGACCACTAACTACTGCTCCAGATGTTTTAACTGTCTTTACAATCTTTTCAGAAGATTGGTCAACCAAATTATGGTCAAACGATTTTAATTTTATTCTAACTTTTTGTGACATAATATATTATTGTTGTACCCCTGTTGTTTCTGCTATTACTGTTTCTGCAATGTTTTTAGGTGCAGTTTGAAAACTAAAAAATTCCATAGTAGAAGTTGCTCTACCAGAAGATATTGTTCTTAAATCAGTTACATATCCAAACATTTCAGATAGAGGGACTTTCGCTTTAACTAATTTAGAACCAGATTTGTCTTCCATACCTTCAACTTGACCTCTCCTTCTGTTTAAATCACCTATAATATCTCCCATATTCTCTTCAGGAGTTATTACATCTAGTCTCATAATTGGCTCTAATAACTCTGGTCCCGCTTGTTTAACAGCCGTTTTAAAAGCGATCTTAGCGCATAATTCAAATGATAACGCATCAGAATCTACATCGTGATAGGAACCATCAAATAATCTTATTTTCATTGAGTCTATTGGGAAACCTGCTAAAACACCATTTTCCATTGCAACTTGGAAACCTTTTTCTACAGAAGGTATATATTCTTTTGGAATATTTCCTCCCTTGATCTCATTAATAAATTGTAATCCTTCTCCTTCAAAATCGGAGTCAACCGGTGATAATTCAAAATTTATATCCGCAAATTTACCTCTACCACCAGACTGTTTCTTGTACACTTCTCTATGAGTTATAGATTGTGTAATAGCTTCTTTGTAAGAAACCTGAGGAGCTCCTTGATTACATTCTACATTAAACTCTCTCTTTAATCTATCTATAATAATGTCTAAGTGTAATTCACCCATCCCAGAAATAATAGTTTGACCTGAATCATGATCTGTTTTTACAGTAAATGTTGGGTCTTCTTCAGCAAGTTTTCCAAGAGCAACACCTAATTTGTCCATATCTTTTTGAGTTTTAGGCTCTACAGCAATTCCAATTACAGGATCTGGGAAATCCATAGATTCTAAAACAATAGGAGCGTTTTCTGCACATAAAGTATCTCCTGTTCTAATATCTTTAAAACCTACTAATGCGGCAATATCACCAGCTTGTAAAGAATCAATCTGATTTTGTTTATTGGCGTGCATTTGGAAAATTCTTGAAATTCTTTCTTTTTTGTTCGTTCTTGTATTAAATACATATGAACCTGATTCTAATTTACCAGAATATGCTCTAGTAAAACATAATCTACCAACATAGGGATCTGTTGCAATTTTAAATGCTAAAGATGCAAATGGTTCATCTATTGAAGGTTGTCTTACCGATTCTTCCTCAGTTTTAGGATTAGTACCTACAATACCTTCTGTATCCATAGGAGAAGGAAGAATTTCCATAACCATATCTAACATTGCTTGTACCCCTTTATTTTTGAAAGCTGAACCACACATCATAGGAACAACTTTACCTGAAATTGTAGCTTGTCTTAAAGCGGATAAAATTTCTTCTTCAGTTAATGAATTTTCATCCTCAAAATACTTTTCCATTAAAGATTCATCAAACTCAGCAACCGCTTCTAATAATTGTCCTCTATATTCTCTAACTTCATCTAAAATATCAGCGGGAATTTCCACCTCCTTAAAAGTCATCCCTTGATCTTCCTCGTTCCATACAATACCTTTGAAATTTATTAAATCAACAACTCCTTCAAAAGATTCTTCAGCACCGATAGGAATTTGCAATGGTAATGCATGAGAACCTAACATTTCTTTTACTTGACTACAAACATTTAAGAAATTAGCACCTTGTCTATCCATCTTGTTAACAAAACCAATTCTTGGGACATTATAATTATTTGCTAACCTCCAGTTAGTTTCAGATTGAGGTTCAACTCCATCTACTGCAGAAAATAAAAAGACTAATCCATCTAATACCCTTAATGATCTGTTTACTTCAACAGTAAAATCTACGTGTCCAGGAGTATCAATGATATTTACATGGTAATCTTTACCTCGATATGGCCAGTTTAAAGTAGTTGCAGCTGAAGTAATCGTGATACCCCTCTCTTGTTCTTGCTCCATCCAATCCATTGTTGCAGCACCATCGTGTACCTCTCCAATTTTATGAGAAACTCCTCCATAATATAATATTCTCTCTGTAGTGGTAGTTTTTCCAGCATCAATGTGAGCTGCAATTCCAATATTTCTTGTATATGTTAAATCCCTTTTTGCCATATTATTATCTTATTAAAATCTGAAATGGGAGAATGCTTTATTAGCTTCAGCCATTCTATGAGTATCCATTTTCTTTTTGTAAGCGGCTCCCTCTTCTTTATATCCTGCAATAATTTCTGATGCTAAATTAACAGCCATCGTTTTTTCATTTCTACCTCTAGCTGCAGCTATCAACCACTTCATTCCTAAGGAAACCTTTCTATCCTCTCTAACTGGTTGAGGAATCTGAAAAGTAGCTCCTCCAATCCTTCTACTTCTCACTTCTACATGAGGCGTAATATTTTCTAAGGCTTTTTGCCAAACTACTAATGCTTCTTCTTCTTCTATTTTGGAAGCAACAACATCTAAGGCTCTATAAAACACTTTAAACGCAATACTCTTCTTACCATCTAACATAAGATTATTTACAAACCTTGTAACTTCAACACTACCAAATTTTGGGTCTGGCATTAATATTCTTTTTTTCGCTCTTGATTTTCTCATTTTCTAAAATCTATTTATTTCTTAGGTCTTTTTGTACCATACTTTGACCTTCTTTGAGTTCTATCATCAACACCTGAAGTATCTAAAGCCCCTCTAACTATATGATATCTAACTCCAGGAAGATCCTTTACTCTACCTCCTCTTACTAATACAATAGAGTGTTCTTGCAAGTTATGACCTTCTCCCCCAATGTACGCATTTACTTCATTTCCATTTGTCAATCTTACCCTTGCGACTTTTCTAAGTGCAGAGTTAGGTTTTTTAGGGGTAGTTGTGTATACCCTAGTACACACCCCTCTTCTTTGGGGACAACTATCTAAAGCTAAAGATTTACTTTTCTTCTTTATCTTAGTTCTACCTTGTCTTACTAACTGTTGTATTGTTGGCATAATTTTCTTTACCTTAATTTTTATTAAAATGGTCGGCAAATGTAGTAATTATAATTAGTATAAAGAAAAGGAAGTTTGTTTTTTTTGAGAAAATTAATTTTCTAGAAGGAAATATAAACTTTAACAAGCAAAAAATTAATGATTTTAAAGTACATTTAAATATTTACTCAATTTCATATTCATACAAAATTGTGAAAAAAGAAAGTTGACAAGGATGCCATTTTTCTCATATTACCGTCTTACTGAAGAGTAATTTTTTGATATATTTTTTGTTTGTTTATAGTGATTTCTACAAAGTAAACTCCTTTACTTTTACTTCCTCTTTCTATCACT